>NZ_JBVVPU010000007.1:0-343121 GCF_055811295.1 Mesorhizobium sp. WSM4871
GGCTTGCCGGGGGCGGGCTTGCCGGGGGCCGGCTGGGCGGCGGTCTCCTTTGCGATCTTGGTCGGCTTCCTGGACGTCTTGGCCATTTTGTTACTCCGGTGCGTTGTTCACTCCAGTACGCTGTTCATTCCAGTACGCCGGCGCCTCGCCCATTGCGCCACCTGCTGGCGTGGGGCAGCACGAACATGTACAGGCCGGTAAACAGCAGCAAAGCGAGCGGCAGCAGCGGCGAGTAGACCACCCAGGGAGGAGGTTCGCCCAGTCCCATGGCGACGAAGTTGGCGATGACGGTCACCGTAAAGGCAATCGACAGCCAGCGGTGGATCCGCCTGACCCAATTGTTCCAATTCAATTGCATCTCCTCTGAAGACAAACTGAGTAGGCAAGCCTGCCGCGGGCTTCCTTGCAGCCTGGCGGGCTTCAATCCAACCGTGCCAAGATCTGTTCCAGGTTCGCAAAGAATTTTCGCCACCCGACCGTCGCGCCCTGGTAATAGGGCCGCTGGTCCGCCCGGAAGCCCGATTGCTCCATGCGCAGATGGGTTCCCGTGCTCGTCGGGGTGAGCGTCCAGGTGACGACACTCCTGAGATCCTTGGTGTCCCAGGTGTAGGACAGCGTTTTGGCCGGCTCGACTGCCTGGACCTGGCAGTCCACGCCGCCCCAGTCCGCGCTAAGATTGAAACGGCTGCCCTCGTCCGGCTTGAAATCGTTCTTCATCATCAGCCACTCCTCGATCAGGTGCGACTGCGTGAGCGCGCGCCAGATCTTTTCCGGCGGATGAGGGATTTCACGCTCGACAACGACGGAACGCGTTTCGGTCGTTGTTTCATTCATTGGTCCATCCTTTTCAGCAAGTCCTCGAGGTGGTCGAACCGGGCTTCCCAAAACCCGGCCATCTCGCTTGTCCAGTCCATCAAGGGGGCAAGCGCGCCGAGTTGCGCGCTATAATGGGTCTGTCGTCCTTCGTGGCGATCGCGCACCAGCCCGGCCTGCCTCAGAAGGCCGAGATGCTTCGAGACGGCCGGTTGCGAGATTCCGGCCTGAGCAGTCAGGGCGCCCACGGTCTGCTCTCCCTGGCGGCACAACCGTTCGAAGATCGCGCGGCGCGTCGGGTCGGCGAGCGTCCTGAAGAGCACATCGTGAGCGTTCGTCATCTGGGATCGATGGTCCTCGCCTTACCAGCGCGCCAGCTGGGTGATTTGAACAAGGTTGCCGCAAGTGTCGTTCAGCTGGGCGATGGTCGAGCCGGTCACCTCGGTCGGCGGCATGGTGAATTCGGCGCCGCGCGCCTTGATGCGCTCATAGTCGCCCTTGACGTCGTCGGTGAAGACCATGACCGCGGGCTGGCCCTGCTGGAATATGGCTTGCTGGTAGGCCTTGGCCGCAGGGTTGTCGTTGAGCGCGAGCTGCAGCTCGGTTCCATCCGGCTCGTCGGGCGAGGCCACGGTCAGCCAGCGATACGGCCCGTTGCTGAAATCGGCCTTCTTGGCAAGGCCGAGCACCTCGGTGTAGACGCGCAGGGCCTTTTCCTGGTCGTCCACATAGACGCTGGTCAATTTGAGCTTCATTTGCACTCTCCGTCTGCCGCGTTCGCAACGTACGCCTGGTTTTTTATGATCAATAACCAAATGGCTATTGCTTGACGTATAACCATTGGGATATGCGTTCGTCAAGGGCGAGATGGCAGCTGTTGTCACAGGAGCCGCCGGCGATGTGGCGTCTGCCTTCCGGCTCGCGCACAGCGCGTCCTTAGCGCTTCGGCAAGGAAAGCGCCGGTGCTACGAGGAGCTTGTGCAAAGTCAGCGGGACATAAAAGGTCGTTTCAACCGCCAAATCTCGGCTCCGGTGTCCCGGTTACGCCAAGGCCGGTGATCGCGAAAAGGCTGCCGCGCAGAACGCCGTCGCCGGGAAAACGCGGCAGCGGCGGCTTGGCCATCGAGGTGACGTAGAGGGTGTCCAGCTTCGGCCCGCCGAACATGACGCTGGTGATCTTCTTCACCGGCATGTCGATGATGCGATCGATGCTGCCGTCGGGCGCATAGCGCACCAGCCGACCGTCATAGACCAGCGCATTCCAGAGGAAGCCTTCCGCGTCGACCGTCGATCCGTCGGCTGCCCCGCCGCGGCTGGTGTCGACACGGGTGAAGGTGCGCCGGTTGGTCGCCGCGCCCGTGGCGATGTCGTAGTCGTAGGCCCAGATCTCGCCGGTCCAGGTGTCGGCGAAATAGAAGGTGCGATCGTCGGGGCTCCAGCACGGGCCGTTCGAGCAGATGATGCCGGAATCGATCCTGGTGACGTAAAAATCCGGATCGAGCCTGTAGAGACCGCCGGACGGCCCCTCTTCCATCGTGTCCATGGAGCCGGCGAAGAAACGTCCGCGCCGGTCGACCTTGCCGTCGTTGAGACGGTTCGTCGGCTTGTCCGGTTCCGGATCGTGAATCAAGGTAACATCGCCGGAGGCGAAATCGAGCAGATGGAAGCCGCGTTGAAGCGATACCACGGCGCCGCTGCCGTCCTTGCGCAGCGCCATCGAGCCGATCTTCATCGGCACATCCCATGAGCGTATCTCGCGTCCGTCGGCGGTGGCGCGGAACACGCGCCCGTCGAAACTGTCGATCCAGTAGAGGCGCTGCTGCTCGACGTCCCACAGGGGTCCCTCGCCCAGCGTGGTCTTCACGTCCACCACGACTTCGATCTTCATGCCTTCCTCCTTTGTTTGGGCCAGTGCCGCGATTGGCTAGAAAGCGACCTTGTCGCCGCCTTTCAAGGACAGGATCTCGCGCGCTTCGTCGGGCGTCGCCACCTCCATGCCGAGCCCCTCGATGATCTTGCGGGCAAGCAGCACCTGTTCGGCGTTCGACTTCGCCAGTTTGCCCTTGCCCGCCCAGAGGCTGTCCTCCAGCCCGACGCGGATGTTGCCGCCAAGGGCCGCCGACTGGGCGGCTATGCGAAGCTGGCTGGCGCCGGCGCCCAGCACCGACCAACGGAACTGGTCGCCGAACAGCCGGTCGGCGGTGCGCTTCATATGGGCAACATCTTCGGGATGCGTGCCGATGCCGCCGAGCAGCCCAAACACCGACTGCACGAAGAACGGCGGCTTCACCAGTCCGCGATCGGCGAAGTGGGAGAGGTTGTAGAGATGGGCGATGTCATAGCACTCGAACTCGAAGCGCGTGCCGTTGTCGTAGCAGGTCGCCAGGATGTACTCGATATCCCTGAACGAGTTGCGGAAGACGAGGTCGCGCGTCGCTTCCAGATGCGGCTTCTCCCAATCGAACTTGAAGGTCCCGTATTTGTCGGCGAGATGATACAGCCCGAAATTAATCGAACCCATGTTGAGCGAGGCGACTTCCGGCTTGAACTGGGCGGCGGGCCGCACGCGCTCCTCGACCTTCATGTAGGGGCTGCCGCCGGTGGTGATGTTGATGGCAGCGTTGGTGCCTTGCTTGATGCGCGGCAGGAAGCGGGCGAAGGCCTCGGGCGTCTGGTCGGGCTTGCCGGTCTCGGGGTCGCGCGCATGCAGGTGTAGGATCGCGGCGCCGGCCTCGGCCGCGGCGATCGCCTCGGAGGCGATCTGGTCCGGCGTGATCGGCAGATAGGGCGACATGGTCGGCGTATGGATCGCCCCCGTCACCGCGCAGGTGATGATGACCTTGCCGCTGGTCTGCACAGCGCCGGGCTTGCGGCTTGTCTCTCTCATTTTCCAAACTCCCGATCCGATTTTTTCTTGTGCGCCGCCAGCGCCATCAGCCGGCGGTCGCGCCACACCTGCCGCTCGCCGAGGCTAGCCTTTGGCAAGCGTTCGCGGCGGTCGGCCTCGACCGTCGTCATCACTTCGCCGGCCCAGTCGACGCGCCGCAACATCTGCGGGAAGATGTTCGAATAGATCGTCTGGTAGCGCTCGACATAGTCGCGCACGCCGCCGGGCGCATTGAGGTCGATGGTCTCGAACGGGCCCATGAACGACCAGCGCAGGGCCAGCCCGTCGCGAATCCCGATATCGACATCCTCGACGCTGGCATAGCCGTCGGCGACGAGCCGGAAAGCCTCTTCGAGCAGCGCACCCTGCAGGCGGTTCATGATGAAGCCGTCGAGTTCGCGCTGCATCACCAGCGGCGCATGGCCGGCGTCGGCGAGGAAGGCGCTGGTCCGTTCAACCGTCTCGGTGGAGGTCCATGGCGCCGGCACGACCTCAGCCGCCGGGATGAGATAGGGCGGATTGATCGGATGGACGACGAGGCAGCGGTGCCGTCCTTTGAGATGATCGGTGAATTTCGAAGGCAGCAGCGCCGAGGTGGAACTGGCGATCACCGCCTGCGGACCGGCAAGCGCATCGATCACGGAAAATACCTCACGCTTGATTTCGAGGTTTTCCGGCGTGTTCTCCTGGATATGGACGGCCCCGGCCAGCGCCTCCTCGAGCTCCGCGACGACGGCGATGCGATCAAGCACGGCGTCGACCGTCTGCCCGCGCAGCAGATCGTTCGATGCAAGGTCACCCAGCACACCGCCGATATAGTCGCGGGCGCCGCCTGTCGCGGCCGGCGACTGGTCCCACATGCGTACATCGTGGCCGGCCCGGGCGAAGCTGATCGCCCAGGCCCGCCCGATGAAGCCACTGCCGACAATCGCCACCTTTGCCATCGATCGATTCCTCAGAGTGTTTCGACATTGCCGTCGACGCCGAGCGACTGGCCGGAAATGTTGACGCCGGCGTCGGAGAGCAGGAAGGCGACCATCGCGGCGACGTCGTAGGGGCTGGTCATGCGACGCAACGAAATGTTCTGCAGATAGCGCTCCGTCATCTCCTCATGGCTGATGCCGACCTGCCTGGCGCGCGCCGCAATGACGCCTTCGATGCGCGGACCCTCGATGATGCCGGGCAGGATGGCGTTGACCCTGATGCCGTGCGGCCCGAGTTCCTTGGCGAGGCTCTGCGTGAAGCCGATGACGCCGAACTTGGCCGCCGAATAGGGCGTGCGGAACGCGTACCCATGGCGGCCCGCCGCCGACGACATCGACACGATCGAACCGCCGCCCGCCGCCTTGATCAGCGGCACGGCGCGCCTGGCGCAGAGGAACTGGCCAGTCAGGCAGATGTCGATGCAGCGCCGCCAGTCCGCCGGATCGATCTCGTCGACACCGCCGGTCGGCCCGGCGATGCCGGCATTGTTGATCAGCGCGTCGAGCCCGCCAAGCTTCTCCTGCACCGCCTCGAACAGCCGGTCGACATCATCCTCACGCGAGACATCGGCCTTGACCGCGTCGACCAGTGCAATCCTGCCGGGTGCGGCGGCCAGCGCTTCGTCGGAAACGTCGCACACCATGATGCGCGCGCCGAGCCGCGACAGCGTCTCGGCGATGGCCAGGCCGATGCCGCCGGCGCCCGCCGTCACCAGCACGCGCTGCCCTTTCAGCCCACCCAGAAATTCATCCGCCGAAGCCGGCGCCTTTACACTCATGATCGTGTCCTTCTCATTGCAGTCGCCGTTCGCGCAGCGCCATGACGGCGCCCAGGACGACCAGTCCGTAAAGAATTGCCCTGGTGGCGTAGGGAAGCGTGGTGCCGGCCAACAGCATCTGCAATGCGGTCAGCAACAAGACGCCGCCGAGCATGCCGAGATAGTGGCCGCGCCCGCCAGTGATCAGCGCGCCACCGACCACCACCACGGCGATCGACGGCAGGAGATAGTCGTCGCCCATGCCGAGGCTCGCCTGACCCGAAAAGCCTGTCAGCATGATGCCGACGATCGCGGCGCAGACGGCCGAGAGCATGTAGACCAGGATCAGCGTGCGCTCGACGCCGATCCCCGACAATCGCGCCGCGCGCAGTCCGTTGCCGATGCCGTAGACCCGGCGTCCGAACGGCGTGCGCCCAAGCAGCAGCACCGCCGCTACAACAAAGACGATCATCAGCAGAACGACCGGCGTCACGAGACCGAGCCTGGCCGTCATGAACCAACGCAACATCGGCGAGGAGAACCCTGCCGGCGTTCCCTGCGAATAGAGCAGCGCGCAACCTTGCAGAATGCCGTTGGTGGCGAGCGTCATGACGATCGGCGAGATGCCGAGATAGACGATGCCGAAGCCATTGGCGAAGCCGATGGCGCAAGCCATCAGGAGCACGGTCGGCAAGGCATAGACGAGTGCCGCATCGGAGCCGTTGACCATGCCGGCCAGGATGATGCCGGAAATGCCGATCGTCCACGGCACGGAGAGGTCGAGGCCCCCGGTCAGGATGACGGTACCCTGCCCGAGCGCCAGGACGGCAAGGAAGGACGACAGCACGAGCAGCGAGTTCCAGTACCCCGGATTGAGGATGGTGCGGCCGAGCCATATCTGCGTGACGACCACGATGATGATGAGGCAGACATAAGCGGGCAGCGCATAGCGCAGCGTCTCGGCATTACGCAGATGGAAAGCGGGGCGCGGCGATATCTCGCCGCGTTGGTCAGGCGATGGCCGTGCGATCCGGAGACGCCGATCCGCGTAGTCGAGCTGCGAGGGCAATATGCCGGCGCGCCAGGCGGCAAACCTGGCGCGCGCGGCGCGAAGCTGCACCGCAAGCACCGATGTATGCGAGATCGAGCCGGCAAGAGCCGCCAGCACGAGTATGGTGCCTTCGGCGATGGTGGAATAGTAGGCCGATACGTTGAGCACCAGCAGGATGTTCACCACGATCATCAGGATATAGGCGCCGAAGACGGTGCCCACAGGACCGCCCTGCCCGCCACCAAGACGCGTGCCACCGACGACGACCGCCGCGAACATCGACAAGAGCAGCGGATTGCCGACCAGCGGATCGCCGCTGCCGGTCTGGGCGCTGATGAACACGCCGGCAAGACCGTAGCAGCCGCCGGCGATCACATAGACGGCAAAGCGCACGAGCACGACGTTGATGCCGACCGCCGCGGCCGAATCCGCATCGCTGCCGACCGCATAGAGCGCGGTACCGAAGCGGGTTCCCTTCAGCCAGAACCAGGCGAGGAGCACTATCCCAATCACCACCAGCGGCATCGGCAGCCAGCCGGTGATCGCGTCGCCGAGGTAGAAGGTGCCGAGATCGGGCGACACGAAGCCGCCGGGCTTGTCCATCACCAGCAGCGTCACGCCTTGCAGGATGAACATGGTGGACAGGGTCACCACGATGGGCTGCATACGCAGCACCGCGATGAAGAAGCCGTTGAAGGCGCCCACCGCCATGCCGACGCCGATGCCAACCGCCGTCCACAGGAGGATGCTGGCGCCAGGCGCCGTCGGGTCCATGCTCGATGCCAGAACGACATTGACCAGCGATATCACCGCGCCGGCGGACAGGTCGAAGCCGCCCGACAGGATCACAATGGTCTGGCCGATCGCCGCGAGCGCCGAGGTCGCGCCACCGCTCGAAAGGAACGATACGTCGAAATAGGTGAGCGGCCCGGCACTGACCCAGTCGACGATGAAAAGCAGGATCGCAAGGACGGCCGCGGCGATCAGCGCGCCACGATTTCGCACCAGCGCGCGGCGCAGCCCGACGCCGCTGGAGACAGGGGACGAAAGTGCGGCGCTGCTCATGCGGCGATGTCCCCGGCATGCCCTAGCGCCGGACGCATGATGGCGGGTTCGGTAATAGCGTCACCTTCGAGCTCGGCCGCGATGCGCCCGTCATAGAGAACCAGGACCCGGTCGCATTGATGGACCAGTTCGGGAATCTCGGTCGAGTGCAGCAGGATCGAGCCGCCGGCGGCCACGTAGTTTCGCATCATCACATAGAGTTCGTGCTTGGTGCCGACATCGATGCCGCGGGTTGGATCGAACAAAAGCAGGATGCGGCTCTGCGCTACCAGCCATTTGGCAATTGCGATCTTCTGCTGGTTGCCGCCGGAAAATGCGCCCGCCCGCGTCCACAGCGCGCGGCGGTCGACTTCGACAGTGGCGAACGCCTCCTCGACGGAGCGCATCTCGGCCCCAGCATCGACGAGGCCGAGGCGTGTAAAGCGCGACACCACGGGCAGCGTGGCGTTCTCGCTGCCGGACAATTTCAGGAACAGACCTTCGGACTTGCGATCCTCAGGCACCAGGCCGATCGCCATGTTGGGGCGCAATGCATCCGCGGGCGAACCAAGCCATACCTTGCGGCCGTCGACCAGGACGTAGCCGCGGGTGATTTCGGCCATGCCGAAGCAGGCCAGGAACAGGTCCTGCTGGCCCATGCCTTGCAATCCTGCGACGCCGAGGATCTCGCCCTTGCGCAGGTCGAAGCCGACGCCGTCGAGCTTGCGCCCGACCTTCAAGTCGCGCACACCCAGAACCGGCGGCCCGAAAGCCTGGGCGCCGTCGGGCTTGGGCGGAAAGGTCTGCTCGATGCTGCGGCCGATGATCTTTTCGATCACGTCGGCGTCCGACACATCGGCGACCGGGGCGGTGACGATATGGCGGCCGTTCCTGAGGATCGTCAGCGTCTCGCAGAAGGCGCGGACCTCGCGCATGCGATGGGTGATGAAGACGATGGTCGTGCCTTGCGCTTTCAACCTGGCGATGATGTCGCCGAGCCAGTCGACGTCGCGGCCGGCGAGCGTCGAGGTCGGCTCGTCGAGCAGCAGGATGCGCGGCTTGCGATAGACGGCGCGCGCGATCTCGATCTTCTGGCGCACCGAAAGCTCGAGTTCGCCCACCTCGGCATCGAGATCGACGGAAAAGCCGAGATCGTCGATGTGGCGGCGGACCGCCTTGCGCGCGGCAGCGCGGCGGATCAGGCCGGAGACGCCGACCGGGGCATAGGGCAGCAGCATGTTGTCGAGGACGGTGAGATCGCGCACCAGGGTCATCTCCTGGAACGCCGTCTGCACCCCCAGCGCGTGTGCTGCGCGCGGCGCGCCGTAACCGATCTCCTTGCCAAAGACACGGACATGGCCTTCGCTTGGCCGCACCAGTCCCGACAGGAGTTTCACCAGCGTCGACTTGCCGGCGCCATTTTCTCCCAGCAGCGCATGGACGCTGCCGGATGCAATCCGAAACGACACGCGGTCGAGCGCGACGGTCGGGCCGAAGGCCTTGCTGATGCCGTCGATCTCGACAGCGGGAAGCTCGGGAGATTCTGTCATTGTCCTCGATCGCTAGCCTTTGCCCAGATCGACGATGCACGGAAGCAATGTCCGTGCATCGTCACGATCGCCTGGGAGGCTTTACGTCTCTATTTTGTGCATGTCGTTGTCCCCAAACTCTGCACGCTTTTGGGCGACAGGCACTATTCTTCCGGCTGGCCGACGAGGGCAGCGGCAAGGCCGATCTCGGGTGTCTGGTCCGAGAAGATCGAGGCGAACCAGCCGGGGTTGGAGACCAGCGACGGCTTGAAGGCGTTGCAGCCGGCCTTCATTTCCGCCCATGTGCCTTCGTCGCACAGCTTGATCGTCTCACTGGTGACAATCGGCAGCGGCAGGATCGTGGTCTTCGGCACATCCTTGCCTTCAATCGCTTCGACGGCCAACTTCAAGGCGAGTGCCCCGGAATAAGGTGGCGAGGCGTAGGAAATGCGTTGCGCACCGAGCGGCGCATAGGGGGAAGCCGAACCTTCGACCTCGGTCCCCTCCGGCAGCATCTGGATGCGGCCGCCATTGGAGCCTTCGCCGGCGCAGGGCAGGAGTTCACTTGTCTTCTTGCCGGCCTCGAGTTGCATCGAATTGGCGGTGAAGCAGCCGACCTGCATCCACAAACCGTTGATGTCGTCCCAGTTGCGGGTGGCCAGGATCTTCGAAAGCTCGGTGCGGGCAACCGCCTGGCTCCACATGCCGACAGCCTCGCCGACGATCTTGATGTCGGGATATTTGGCGAAGACTTCCTTGGCGGCCTTTGTCCGTTGATCGTCGACGGATGTTCCGGGAACACCGGTGATGGCGATGATGTTCCCTTTGCCATTGAGCTTTTTTGCGAGCCATTCGGCGGTCACCCTGCCCGCTTCCAACTGGTCGATATGGACGTTGTAAGCGCAAGGCTCGGTGATCTCAGCGTCGTAGGCAAAGACCTTCACACCCTTGTCGCAGGCATTTTTCACGACCTGATTGAGCGCGGTCGGCGAGATCGGGTACACGACGATCGCTTTGGCGCCGCTTTGCACCATTGCGTTGATCTGCTGGATCTGGCGCTGCGCGTTGGGTCCGGCGACCTGGACCTGCAGGTCGACCTTGTCGGCCAGGCTTTTGTGAGCGGCCATGGCCTTGACCATGTTGGCCGCCTCCGCCTGCCAATCGTTGCCGATGTAGCTCATGCTGAGAAATATCTTGTGCTTTTCAGCCGCCTGCGCGGCGGAAAGGCTAAAAGCGCATGCAGCCATGCCGGCCAGCAGCGTGAGCCGCCGGACTTTCAATCCGATACCCATGTATTCCTCCCAATCCGAACGACCGAATGCCTCCCAAGGGTACGAAACGTAACCCTTGTCATTCGACGTCATCCACCGTATCATGATTTGATCAAAGATCAATGATGAAATCGCTTGATATCAAAACCGGTGCTCGAGGCGGCTTGACGCGGCAATCCGAACCCTGCATTCCGGACTCAGGCGGTAGCGTCGCCCTAAAGCGCGCCGCGTTTGTCCGGCCTCATGCGACGCGCTTCAGGTTGTTTTATGCATGTCGTTATCGCAAAACCGCTGCGCACTTTTGCGCGACATGCATTAGGCGGGAAGGTTGACGGGAGATGGCTGGATCGGCATTCAGGAAGCCGGGGGTCGAGATCACTCCCCTGTCCAGGGAAACCCTGCAGGACAGGGTCTACCGCCATGTCACCGAACTGATCCTCGACGGCAGCATCGTGCCGGGCGAGATGGTGACGGTGCAGAGCCTAGCCGACGCTTTTGGCGTCAGCCCGATGCCGGTCAGGGAGGCGTTGCGGCGGCTGACCGCCGCCAATGCGCTGATGGTGGTTTCGGGCCGATCGATCGGCATTCCGGCGCTCAGCCGCGCGCGTCTGATCGACCTCAGGAATGTCCGCTACGAGATCGAAGCGATCGCCGCCGCATGGGCAGCGGAGCGCATGGACGACCGCGGCATAGCGCTGCTGCGCCAACATCTCGATGCGCTCGAACAGGCCAATGCCACCGGCGACGTCAAATCCTACCTCAGGGCCAATTACGCCTTTCATTTCTCGATCTATCGGGCGGCCGGCTCCGAGAACATGCTCAACATCATCGAGAACCTGTGGCTGCAGATCAGCCCCTATTTCAACATGCTGCACGATTCCGGGAACTATTCGACCGCCAACGAGCACCATCAGGAGATGTTCGCGGCGTTGCGCGCCCGGAATGCGGAAGCGGTTCGGGCCGCGGTCCGTGCCGACATCGACGCGGCCTTCGACGTGCTGGTCGGTTTGCTGGGATAAGGATTTGGACACTGGCACCTGAAGCCGGTCATGCCTCCCGTTGCCGACAGCAGGCCGCCTGTATTCTTCCGGATCCGCATCGAACAGTTGTCCAGCCGGCAAGCACTGGAATAGATTGCTTACGCCCTGAGATTGCCGGGTTGGTCGCCTAATCAATACCGATCCAGGTCGCACCGTCAGACTGCGGGAAATGCCTCAACGCACGATCTTGACGCACATTGGCGTGCCGATCTCGATAGCCCGTCCGGTGTCGGTCAGCGTGCCGCTGTCGGTGTCGCGAGCAAAGATCGAAATACGGTCGGCATTCTGGTTGGCCGAGAAGAGATGGCCGCCGGACGGGGTCAACGCGAGATTGCGTGGCGTCGCGCCGCCGCAAGGAACATAGCCGACAAGTTTCAGCACGCCGGTCTGCTGGTCGACCGCCATGATGACGACGCTGTCGTGGCCACGGTTGGAGCCATAGACAAAACGGCCGTCCGGCGCGATCTGGATATCGGCGCAATGATTGCTGTCGCGCGCCTCGGCCGGCACCGCCGGCCTGGCATCGATGATCGAGAGCTTGCCGCTGGCTTCGTCCAGCGCCATCGAAACGATGGTCGAGTCCAGTTCGTTCATGACGAAGACGAAGCGTCCGTTGGGGTGCAAGGCCAGATGGCGTGGACCAGCACCCGGTGGCAGAGGGGATTCGGCGAGCTTGCTCAACCTCCCATCCGGCTCGATCCGATAGGAGACCAGCCGGTCGATGCCGAGGTCCGCGACAACAGCTGTTCCACCGCCAATGGTTTCCGTCACGCTGTGGGCATGAGAGCGCTCCTGCCGTGCAGCATTCGGGCCGGTGCCTTTATGCGATACACTGGCCAGCGGCGCCGACAGTGCGCCGTTCTTCTCGAAACCATAGACAGCCACCGCCCGGTCCGGTCCACCCTCGCCCATGCCGTAATTCGCCACCAGAAGCTTCGTTCCGTCACGGGTGATGGTGTTGTGCGCGGTGATGCTGCCCAGCGAAGGCTGCTTGTTCAGATAGCTTAGCGTAGCCGTCGCGCGATCGAAGCTGTAGGCACTGACCGTTCCTTCCCGCCAGGTGAAGAGTTCCGAGTTGGCGTAGATGCGTGCCCCGTCAGGGGTCACCGACAGGAATGTCGGATTGTCGATGTCATTGGTCTCGGCCAGTTTTCGCGTTTCCAGCGTCTCTTCGTTGAAATCGTAGACGCTGAGGCCGACGCCGCGCGCGCCCTGAAAATACGGCGCCTCGCGGTTCAGGCTACCGATGAAGACCAGACAGGCATTGCGCATGATTTCCTCCCTCCCCTGCCAGCGCTTCGGCGCGCGGGAACAGCCAAAATTTCGCCTGTTCACGCTTGCAACGCAACCCCATATGTGAAAATACTATTTACAAAAGAAGATTGACGGGAGGAGACGTCGTGCTTTTCGACGCTTTGCTGTGCGTTCCGACAGTTGTGCCAAGCCTCGCCCAGAGCTGGTGGGGCCAGCCGTGACCGAATTCGCGCCGACCGTCGGTGTGGCCTCGACGCACCCCAAAAACATGCCCAGGGATCACGCCGCCCTGCCGGTATGGAATGCCGAGAACTGGTTTTATGAGGACTGGCCGGTAGGACAGAAAATCCGCTCGTTGCGCCGCACGATGGCCGAAGGCGACAGCCACCTCTTCAACACACTGGTGCTCGACATCCACCCCTACGTGCAGGACCAGATGTTTGCCGAGGCCGAAGGCATCTTCGGCAAGCGGCTGATCGCTGGGGCCTTTGTCTTCTCGGCCGGGCTGGGGCTGGTCGCCACCAATTGCATCAATGCCTTTTCCTACGGCTACGACAAGCTTCGCTTCATAAAGCCTGTCTTCATTGGTGACACGATCTATTCGATCCGCTCCAACCTCGACAAGAAGCCCCGCTACAAGGACATGGGCCTGATCCGTGCCAGCTATGAAGTGTTCAAGGGCGAAGGCGAGTTGGTTCTCTACTGCGAGCACCTGCAGACGGTGAAGTACCGCAACCCCGCCGATTTCATCGGCAAGACGGAGAAATAACGATGCAGGCAGCAGCCGAATTGCCGCTTGCCGGTCTCACCGTCGTCGACATGAGCCAGTTCCTGTCCGGCCCCTATTGTTCGCTCAGGCTGCTCGATCTTGGCGCCCGCGTCATCAAGATCGAGCGGCCGGATGGTGGCGACCTGTCGCGCCGGCTCTACCTCAGCGACACCGAGATCGGTGGCGACTCCACGATCTTCCATGCCATCAACCGGGCCAAGGAAAGCCTCGCCATCGACCTCAAGAACGAGGCCGATCTCAAGGCGCTGCGCGGGCTACTGGCCAAGGCCGACGTGCTGATCCAGAATTTCCGGCCGGGCGTCATCGAGCGACTCGGCTTGGACTATGGTGCCGTCCGCGAGATCAACCCGCGCCTGGTCTACGCCTCGATCAGCGGCTATGGCGAGGAAGGCCCTTGGGTCAAGCGGCCCGGCCAGGATCTGCTGGCCCAGGCGCGCTCCGGAGTGATGTGGCTGAACGGCGACGAGGACCAGGGGCCGGTGCCGTTCGGCCTCGCAATCGGCGACATGCTGGCGGGCGCTGCCTGCGCGCAAGGCATCCTGGCGGCGCTGGTGCGGCGCGGCATCACCGGCCAGGGCAGCCATATCGAAACCAGCCTGCTGGAAGCGCTGATCGACTTCCAGTTCGAGGTGCTGACCACGCACCTCAATGACGGCCGCCGTCTGCCCAGACGCTCCAGCTTCCGTAGCGCGCATGCCTATCTGTCGGCGCCCTATGGCGTCTACCCCGCCAAGGACGGCTACCTCGCCGTTGCGATGACACCGATCCCCAAGTTGGCCGATCTGTTGTCGCTTAGAGAATTGGCGCCCTATCGCGACAAACCGGCATCGTGGTTCACCGCGCGCGACGACATCAAGGCGATCGTCGCGCAAAGGATCGCCACCAAGACGATCGACGAATGGCTGGCCATTCTGGAGCCGGCCGACATCTGGTGCGCCAAGGTGCTGACCTGGCCGGAGATGCTGGCAAGCGAGGGGTTCCAGTCGCTCGACATGCTGCAAACCGTGACGCGTGAGGACGACGTCTCGATCCTCACCACCAGTTCGCCGCTCAGGGTCGATGGCATCAGAGCCAAGGTCGACCGGGCGGCACCCCGCATCGGCGAGCACAGCATGAAAATCCGCGAGGAATTCGACCTGTGAATACGCGCACGCTCAAAGGCATGACCTGGAGCCATCCGCGCGGCTACGATCCGATGGTCGCCTGCTCTTCCCTCTGGCAGCAGAAGACGGGCATAGCCATCGAATGGGACAAGCGCTCGCTGCAGGATTTCGAATCCTTTCCGGTCGATGAACTGGCGCGAGCCTATGATTTAATCGTCATCGACCATCCACATGTCGGCCAGATAACGGCGGAACGCTGCCTCGAGCCGCTGGATGTCGCCGGCCGCGAGGCGGAGCTTGCGGCCTTGGCCTCGGGCAGCGTCGGACAATCCTATCCGAGCTACAACTGGCAAGGGCGGCAATGGGCCTTTCCGATCGATGCGGCAAGCCAGGTCCAGGCCTGGCGGCCGGACGCGCTTGATGCCCGGCCTGCGCGCTGGAGCGAGGTGCTCGATCTCGCCCGGCAAGGCCGCGTGCTGCTGCCGCTGCGCCCGCCCCATTGCCTGATGGTGTTCTTCACGCTTGCCGGCAACCTCGGTCATCCCTGCGCGACCGATCCATCAGTCGATCTCATCGATAGCGGGGCCGGCGGTAAGGTCTTCGAGACGATGCGGGAGATTGCCGCGCTGGTCGAGCCCGCCTGCTTCGAGATGGATCCGATCGCCGTTTCGGAACGCATGGCGGAAGCCGGTTCCAGGATCGTCTGCGTGCCACTGATCTATGGTTACGTCTCCTATGCGATGACTGGTTTCCGCGCAAACCGGTTGGCCTTTGCCGACATTCCAGTCATCGGCTCCAACGGCCCGATCGGTTCGGCGCTCGGCGGCACGGGCATAGCAGTCTCGGCTTTTTCCCGGGCGAAAGATGCCGCGATCGATTTCGCCTATTGGGTCGCCAGCGGCGATGTCCAGCGCGGCGCCTATGCCGCCTCGGGCGGCCAGCCCGGCCATGCGGCGGCGTGGGAGGACCAGAGCGTCAATGCCGCGACCGGCAGTTTCTACAGGGATACGCGCGCGACGCTGGAAGGCGCATGGGTGCGGCCGCGCCATGACGGCTACATGGCGTTCCAGCAGGCGGCATCCGACTGCATCATTTCCGGCATCACCTCCGGGCGCCAAGCCGCCCGGGTCGTTGCCGATCTCAATCGCCTGTTTCGGGACAGCGTCCCGGCGCAGGTGTCCGGCGCTGCCGGTGGAGGAGCCTGAGCGAAACCGAATGGAGGAGAACAAGATGACAGGAATGATCCGCGGCCTGCTGGCCGCAACCGCCCTTGCCACGATTGCAACGACTGCCCTGGCGCAGGACGTGCAAGGCGTCATCGGCGGGCTGCCGAGCGAACTCAAGGCGCAATATGACGGCGCGCCGCAGAAGATATTGCCCTCGGCCTGGGACAATTTCACGCCGCCGGCGAAACCGTGGAAGTGGTGCCATTCGGAATCTTACCAGGGCAACCCGTGGCGGGTCACGGTGACCAAGGAGTTGAAGCGTCTCGTCGACGGGCTGATCGCCGACGGCACCGTCTCCAGCTTCGAAGTTTCCGATTCCAACAATGACGCCAGCCAGCAGATCAACCAGATCCGCGCCTTCATCGACAAGAAGTGCTCGATCATCACGTCGATCCCGGGCTCGGCGACGGCGTTGGACGATGCCATCGACGCGGCCGCCAAGGCCGGCATCCCGTTCGTCACGGCGGCCGGTTCGGTGACCAGTCCGAATGCGATCAATGTCGATTCCAACTATGCGCGTTGGGGCTATGACATGATGACGGCTATCGGCAAGGCCCAGCCGGACGGCGCCAGCATCCTGCTGGTCGAAGGCATCGCCGGCCACCCGATCGTGGTGCAGGAGCGCCAGGGCGCGGACAAGGCGCTGGCCGAAAATCCGAAGCTGAAGATCTCGCGCAACGTCAACGGCAACTGGACGGCCAACGTCACCAAGACCGTGGTGCTGCAGGCGATCGCCACCAATCCGGCGCCGATCGATGCGGTGTGGACGACAGGCAGCGAAAGCCGTGTCGTTGCCGAGGCCTTCGCCGAGGCCGGACGGCCGGCGCCGCTGATCACCGGCTCGATCACTGGTGACGCGCTGGGTTACTGGAAAGCCAATCCGGACAAGTACCGCTTCGAAGGCCATGCCGTGCTGCCGCACTGGACCGCCGAGACGCTGTTTCGCGTCGGCGAACGCATGCTTGACGGCCAGAAGCCGAAGCTGAACACACTGCTCATCCCGATCCCGCCGGTTCACAGCGCCGATCTCGGCGCGTGGTACAAGGACTGCATGACGACGGATGCGGTGTCGATCTTCCCGGTGCCGCCAACGGACCCGATGCCGGAAGAATGGCTCGACGCCTATTTCTCGAACCCGGCACCGACCAAGGGTTGGGATTATTCGAAGGTGCCGGATGCCTGTGCAAAGTGACGCCTGTGCAAAATGATGCCTGCGCCAAATAAGGTCTCGGCTGGCCGGTTCCTTTTCGGGAGCCGGCCAGCCAACATCGAAATACGACATGCTTGAAATCCAGAATATATCCAAACGCTATGGCGAGACGGTCGCTCTTGCCGACGCCTCGATCGTGTTCCGACCGGGGACCATACACACGATTCTGGGTGAGAACGGTTCGGGCAAGAGCACGATGGTCAAGCTGTTGTCCGGCATCGTCCAGCCGGACAGCGGCGCGATCCTGCTGCAAGGCAAGCCGTTTTCCGGTGCCAGCCCCTCTGCCTTCCAGGCGCAAGGTTTCGCGACGGTTTTCCAGGAGGTGCTGATCGCACCGGATCGCAGCGTGACGGACAACATCCTGCTTGGCCTCGACGGGCTGGTCCGGCGCACCGTTGCCCGCAACGAGCGCCGCGACAGGGCAGCGCTGGCGCTGAAGCGCTTCGCGGTCACCGACGTCCCCCTTGACGCACAAGCCGGCCTGTTGCCGCTTGCCGCGCAGCAATTGATCGTTCTCGCCCGTGCGATCGTGCGCAACCCAAAAATCCTCATCCTCGACGAGGTCACCGCCGCGCTCGACTTCGCCGACCGCGAATCGGTCTTTTCGTTGATGCGCGCCCTTGCCGGCGAGGGTTGCCTCATCCTGTTCATCACGCATCGCATGGATGAGGTGATGTCGCTTTCGGATCGCATCTCGATCCTGCGCGGGGGCCGCGTGGTGCGCACCGAAGAGCGTGACGCCTCGTCCCCGGCTGAACTTCTCAAGGCGATGGCGCCGCGCACCGCGGCGGAGTTGGCGCATGGCTGATCGCGCCCTCCCCGACTCTGGTGGCCCCGACTTTCGTAGCCCCCACTTTCGTGGCCTCGCCATTCGCGACCTCGTCATCGCGCCCGGCGCCAGTCCGATCACACAGGCGATCGCTCCCGGCGAGATCGTCGGCCTTGCCGGCCTCGACGGTCATGGCCAGGAACTGTTCCTCAAGATGCTCGCCGGCCTTGCGCCACCGCTTGGCGGCTCGATCGTGCTCGACCTCCCCAGCGGCGGCGGCAAGATCACCGGGTTCCGCAAGGCGGTCTCCAGCGGCATCGCCTATCTGCCACGCGACAGGCGGGCGAACGGCATTTTCCCGACCCAGTCGGTGCTCGACAATTTTGCCGTCTCGACGCTGTCGCGCGATACGCGCCTCGGCCTGATCAGTCCGGCGGCGCGAAGAGCGCGCTACGACATCTACCGCAAGAAACTGTCGATCGTCGCACCCAGGCCCGATGCGCCGATCACCACACTGTCGGGCGGCAACCAGCAAAAGGTGCTGCTGGCACGAGCGCTGGCTCTGGAACCCGCGATCCTGCTGCTCAACGACCCTACGCGCGGCGTCGATGTGGCGACGCGGCACGTTCTCTACGACGTCTTTCGCGGGCTTGCCGCCGACGGCATGGGACTTGTCATCCTCTCCAGCGAGATCGAGGAGATCCTGCTCTTGTGCCATCGTGTGCTGGTGTTTCGCGAAAATGAAGTCGCGGCCGAAATCGCGGGCCAGTCCCTCACCACCGACAGCGTGATCTCCGCCATGTTCGG
Source organism: Mesorhizobium sp. WSM4871 (assembly GCF_055811295.1). Lineage (NCBI taxonomy): Bacteria > Pseudomonadati > Pseudomonadota > Alphaproteobacteria > Hyphomicrobiales > Phyllobacteriaceae > Mesorhizobium > Mesorhizobium sp. WSM4871. Next base: position 18,536 of record NZ_JBVVPU010000007.1, read on the forward strand.
ACGTGCGGCATGAGTTCTGTCACGCGCCTCCTGCCTCTCTGGCGACGCGTCGGTTTCGCCGTCGTGCTTCTGGTCGTGCTGCTTGCGGTCAATCTCATCCTCAATCCGGCGCGATTCCAGCCGGGATCCTGGGGCGCGCTGATCGGACTGGCCGCGCCTTTGATTGGCGCGGCCATCGCCTCCACACCCGTGATCCTTGCCGGCCGTGGCGGCATCGACATCTCGGTCGGACCGCTGATGGGTTTCGTCAACGCTTTTACGATCCAGGTGCTTTTCCTTGGCGCCGGCATCTCTTCGCCTCTGATCCTCGTGCCTGCCACGCTGCTCATCGGTGCGCTGGTCGGCGCGGCGAACGGCTTTCTGGCGACGGTCGTGCGCATCCAGCCGATCGTCGCCACGCTCGGCACCTATCTGATCCTCACCGGCGTCACGCTGACGATCCTGCCGGCGCCGATCGGTCCCGCACCAGCCTGGCTCAAGGCCTTGTCCGGCCCGCTCTCGATACTGCCGCTGGCGGCGATGTTCATTGGCTGGTGGCTGGTGCGGCGCACCCCTTACTACGATCAACTTATGGCGGTCGGCAGCGACGACCGCGCCGCCTACACCGCCGGCGTCGACGTCACGCGCGTGCGTTTCATCGCCTATGTCATGACCGGTCTTCTCAGCGGATGCGCCGGGCTGATGCTGACCGCGCTGATCGGCTCTGCCGATCCCAATATCGGGCCGACCTACACGCTGATCGCGATTGCCGCCGTCGCTCTGGGCGGCGTCAGCCTGGCTGGCGGCCGTGGCGGCGTGGCGGGCGCGGCCATCGGCGCCATCGACATCTTCCTCCTGCAAAGCGTGCTGACGACATTCAATGTCTCGACCTTCGTCCTGCAGATCGCCTATGGCGCGATACTGGTGCTGGCCGTGATGTTGACCGCGCTGCAGGAACGTTTCGCGACCAGAGGGCGCTGACATGACCGGCGGAAACCTTTTTGCAACCACCAACGCCCGCGTCATCGGCGCTTTCTGCGTCGCCGCGCTTCTGCACGCGGCCGGCACCGCCCTCATTCCTGGCTACTCGACGCCGTTTGCCGTACGCGCCATGCTGGTGCTCGCCTCGCTGCTTGCCGTCGCCTCGATCGGGCAGACACTGGTCGTGATCATGGGCGGCATCGACCTGTCCATCCCCTTCGTCATCGGCTTCGCCAACGTCGTGGCGGCGCAGCTCTATGGCGACGGCTGGAACTTTTCTCTCGTCTGCGGCCTCGTCGGGGTGCTCGCTGTCATCATCGGCGGCCTTAACGGGCTGATCTCGCGCAGCCTCGACATCCAGCCGCTCATCGTCACGCTTGGCATCGGCATGATCGTGCAAGGGCTGGTGCTGTTGTGGACGGCGGGCTTTCCGTCAGGCTCGGCGCCACAAGCTGTTTCGAGTTTCGTGTCGATCGGCGGCTCGGCCGGGCCGTTGCCGGTGCCGTGGCTGGTGCCCAGCCTCGTCGTCCTGACGGCATGCGTGGTTCTGGTGCTGGAGCGAACGCCCTACGGACGCCGGCTTTACGCGCTGGGCAGCAATCCGGGCGCCGCACCGCTGGCGCTGATCGACCCGGTTCGCATGTGGGTCGTCACCTATGCGGCAAGCGCCTTCTTCGCTGCCGTGGCGGGGGTGCTGCTGCTCGGCTTCACCGGCTCAGCCTATGGCGATGTCGGCCAGCCCTATCTGTTCCAGACCATTGCGGCGGTCGTCGTCGGCGGCGCGGCGCTGGTTGGCGGGCGGGGCAGCTACCTCGGCACGATCGCCGGCGTTCTGGTGCTGACCGAAATCAACACGCTGCTGATCGGCCTCGGCTTCCAGCCCTCCGCGGTTCAGGCCGCGCTTGGCTTCATCATCGTGCTGCTGGTCTCGCTCTACGGCCGCGAACGGCACGTATCGGCAACGATCTGACGCTGCGCCAAGTCGGCTAGGCGAGCCGCCAGAGCTTGCGGGCATTCGCCGACAAGAGCCTGTCGCGCTCCGCAATGCTGCAGCCCGAAAGCAGCACATGGGTCGCCGCCACCCAGGTCGACAGGCCGCCGCCAAGCGTGCAGACAGGCCAATCGCTGCCCCAGACGACGCGGTCCCAGCCGAATTCACCGATCGTATGTTCGACATAGGGTCGCAGTATCTCGGCCGTCCAGCTGCCGGGATCGGCATAGGCGACGACGCCGGAAATCTTGGCCATGACATTTGGACGTCGCGCGATCTCGCTCATATGCTCGCGCCACGGACGCTCGGCATTGCCCTTGATGTCTGGGACGCCGCAATGGTCGAGGACGAACTGCACATCGGGCGCCAAGTCGGCAAGCGCGATCGCCTTCGGAATCTGATGCGGCAGCACGACGAGGTCGAAGGTCAGGCCGGTGCCGCCGAGCCGCTTGATGTTGTCGCGGAACAGCGCACCTTCCGATAGCTCGTCGGGCACGACATGGAGGACACGGCGGAAACCCTTGACGAAGGGGTTTTCCCGCTGGCGTGCGAGATAGGCCGGAAAATCCTCCTCCTCCGGCCGGCAGGAGGCGATCGCTCCGACCAGCAGGCTGTCGGGCTGCCGTGACAGGCCTTCGACACGGGCGGTCTCCGCCTCGATATCGGCGGGGTCGACATCGACCTCCATATGCAGCACCCGCTCGACGCCGACACGGCGAGCCTCCAAGGCGTATTCCTCGTAGGAAAAATCGCGGTTGAGCGCCGGCACGCCGGCGAGCCAGGGATAGCGCAGCACCGAGCGGTTTATGAGATGCAGATGAGTGTCGATGATCATGGTGGCGTATCCTCTAAAGCTCGCAACACTATCTCGCTGAAAAATTCATTATTCAAATAGGAAATTACGACGATTGAGGTACGTCCGAGCCTGCCAATCGCGACAACCGACGCGCTGCGTCCTGCAGCAACTGGATCGTCAGTGTGATGTCAGGCGCGGCCGCCGCATTGACGAGGGTGATATAGGGAATGGTGAGCGCCGCGATGGCGCGGCCATCCGGTCCCAGCACCGGCGTCGAAAGGTTGTAGACGCCGGCCGTCTGCAGCGAGGCCATCATCTCGTAGCCGCGGTCGCGAACTTGGTCGAGCCTGGCAAAGAACTCGGCCGGCTGCGCCGCCTTGTCTGTGCTGCGGACGTGCTCGGAGATCATCATCTGCCGTTCTTCCTGTGACCGGAAGGCCAGCAGGACATGTCCCGAACCCGTGTCGAACAGGCTGATATGGGAGCCGACCCGGATCGAGATGCCCCAATAGTTCGGGGCCTCCTGCTGAGCGATGACGACAGCGGAACCGCGATCAAAAACAACAAGTTGGTTTGCCTGCTGCGAGGTTTCGGCAAGTTCGCGCATCACCGGCGTCGCGTAGGAAACCAGCCGCCGCACCGGGGCGTGCAATTGCGCCAGGCCGAACAGCTTGAGCGTCAGCGAATAGCGGTCGCCGTCCAGCCGGGTGACGTAGCCGCGACGCACCAGCCGGTCGAGCATGCGATAGAACTCGTTGGGGCTGCGATCGAGTTTCTTGGCGATTTCAGCCTGGGTCAGGCCGCCGTCGACGCCGGCCAGCAATTCCAGGATGTCGAGCCCCTTGTCCAGTGCCGGCGCGCGATAACGCTCGTCTTCGCTGTCGTCCATGGCTCATCCCCCTCAGTGAATTCGATTCTTCATATACGCAGGAACAAGGCGGACGGAAACAAATTTCGCCTTGACGTATCCGTGAATGTTTTGTTTGTATATGAATGTAGCGCTTTTTGTCGTCAGACGAGTTGCGATCGCCGCTGAGGCGCACCAAGGGAGGATACCAATGAACAGACTGCTTTCCGGCGTGTCCGCCGGCGCATTGTTGCTTGCATTCGGTGCAGGCGCGGCCCTTGCCGGCGACCTGCCCGGCAAGTTCGAGGGCGTCACCGTCGACGTGAAGCTGATCGGCGGCCAGCAATATGAAAAGCTCTATGAGCGCATTCCCGAATGGGAAAAGGCGACCGGCGCCAAGGTCAACATCCTGACCAAGAAGAACGGCTTCGACATCGACAAGGAGCTCAAGTCCGACATCGCCTCCGGCAGCACCAACTGGTGCGTCGGCTGGAACCATTCGTCCTTCGCGCCGCAGTATACGAGCCTCTATACCGACCTCAGCAAACTGCTGCCCAAGGAAGAAATCGAAGCCTTCGTGCCTTCGACGATCCAGGCGGCAACCATCGACGGCAAGCTGATGATGCTGCCGCGCGCCCAGTTCGACGTTTCGGCGCTCTACTACCAGAAGAGCCTGTACGAGAACGCCGACAACAAGACCAAGTTCAAGGCGAAATACGGCTATGACCTGGTGCCGCCTGACACGTGGAAGGAAGTCACCGATCAGGCCGAGTTCTTCGCCAACCCGCCCAATTTCTACGGCACGCAGTTCGCCGGCAAGGAAGAGGCCATCAATGGCCGCTTCTACGAGATGGTCGTCGCCGAAGGCGGCGAGTATCTCGACAAGGACGGCAAGCCCGTCTTCAATTCCGAAGCCGGCATCAGGGCGCTCGACTGGTTCGTCAACCTTTACAAGGCAAAGGCCGTGCCGGCGGGAACGACCAACTACCTTTGGGACGATCTCGGCCAGGGCTTTGCCTCCGGCACCGTCGCCATCAATCTCGACTGGCCGGGCTGGGCCGGTTTCTTCAACGATCCGAAGTCGTCGAAGGTCGCCGGCAATGTCGGCGTCAAGGTTGCGCCGAAAGGCTCTTCGGGCAAGCGCACCGGCTGGTCCGGTTTCCACGGCTTCTCGGTGACCGAGAATTGTCCGAACAAGGAGGCCGCGGCCTCGCTCGTGTGGTGGCTGACCAACGAGGACAGCCAGAAGCTCGAAGCCGCCGCGGGCCCACTGCCGACCCGCACAGCGGTCTGGGACTGGGACCTGAAGCAGGCCGAAAACGATCCCTACAAGAAAGAGGTTCTTACCGCCTTCCAGGAAGAAGCCAAGCACGCCTTTGCCGTGCCGCAGACGCCTGAGTGGATCGAGATCTCGAACGCCGTCTATCCCGAATTGCAGGCGGCGATCCTCGGCGACAAGACGTCCAAGCAGGCGTTGGATGAAGCCGCCGCCAAGGCGACGCAGATCCTCGAAGACGCCGGCAAGCTCTAGAAACCGCTACCAACGCCGCCTCCCTCATGACGGTTGAGGGAGGCGATCGCGCCTTACCGGCACTGGGCGATCACGATGGGCTTTCGCCCACCCGGACCTCGACAGCCCAGCGGCGCCCATAATCGATGCAAACCTCAGGGATTCTGATGAAGGGCTTCAAGCCATCCGCGCCATTCCTGCTGCTGCTTCCGGCCATGATCGTGCTGGCGGCGGTTGTCGTGGTGCCGCTGCTGTTGTCGCTCTATTCCAGCTTCACGCCTTTCCGGCTGACGCGGCCCGAGACATTCTTCGTCTTCATCGGCTTCAGGAATTATCTTTCGATCCTGTCCAACGGCGATTTCTGGTGGGCGTTCGGGCGCACCGTTCTGCTGCTGACGATCGCGCTCAATCTCGAGATGCTGCTCGGCCTTGGCCTGGCGATGCTGGTTGAGAAGGCGACGCGCGGTCAGCGCATCCTGCGCACGTTGATGATGTTCCCGATGATGTTCTCGCCGATCCTCGTCGGCTTCCAGTTCAAATTCATGTTCAACGACAATATCGGCCTGGTGAACAATGCCTTGCAGTCGCTCGGCATCACCCAGGACGCCATACCGTGGCTGATCGATGGCCATCTCGCCTTCATCGCCATTTCGATTGCCGAGATCTGGTCGTCGACGGCGATCTTCGCGATTCTGATCCTCGCCGGTCTGCTGGCCATGCCGAAGGAACCGATCGAGGCGGCGCGGGTAGACGGCTGCACGCCGTGGCAGACATTCCGCTATGTGACGTGGCCGTTCGTAATGCCCTTCGCCTACATCGCCATGACCATCCGCTCGCTCGACGTCGCGCGCGCCTATGACATCGTCAAGATCATGACCGACGGCGGACCGGCGGGCCGCACCGAGCTGTTGTGGACGCTGGTGGCGCGCACGGCCTATAGCGACGGGCGCATGGGCATGGCCAACGCCATGGCCTATTTCTCGATCCTGCTGTCGATCGCCTTCACCGTCTATTTCTTCAACAAGCTCGCCGCGGCGCGCACGCAGATCGGTGCTGAGTGGTGATGGACGAGAATTCTTCCGCCCGCCTGAAGCGCCGGCTGTTGGGCGTTGTCTATCGCATCGGCCTGTTCCTGGCGATGCTGACGATCTGCCTGCCGGGTCTGTGGATCGTCATCTCGTCCTTGCGGCCAACCGTGGAGATCATGGCCAAACCGCCGGTCTGGATCCCACAGGAGATTTCGTTCGACGCCTATGTCGCCATGTTCAGCGGCATCGGCAAGGGCGGCATCCCGGTCATTGAATACTTCCGCAACTCGCTGATCATCTCGGTGACTTCGACGGTCATCGCGGTCGCCATCGGCATGGCCGGCGGCTACGCCTTTGCCCGCTATCGTTTTCGCGGCAAATCGAGCGTCTTCCTCGGCCTGATGCTGACACGCACCGTGCCTGGCATCGCTTTGTCGCTGCCGCTGTTCTTTCTCTATGTGCGGCTCGGCATCATCGACACGCATTTCGGGCTGATCCTTGCCTATGTTACGCTCAACGTGCCGTTCACGATCTGGCTGATCGACGGCTTTTTCCGCCAGGTGCCAAAAGATCTGGCGGAGGCCGCGCAGATCGATGGTTGCACGCGCTGGCAGGCCTTCTGGCAGGTCGAGTTTCCGCTTGCAGGGCCCGGCATCGCGTCCGCGGCGATCTTTGCCTTCCTGACCTGCTGGAACGAATTCGCGCTGGCCTCGCAACTGACACGCTCGGTCAGCGCCAAGACGCTGCCGGTCGGCCTGCTTGATTACACCGCCGAATTCACCATCGACTGGCGCGGCATGTGCGCGCTTGCGGTGGTGATGATCATCCCGGCGCTGACCCTCACCTATATCGTCCAGAAGCACCTTGTCGGCGGCCTGACCTCCGGCGCGGTGAAAGGCTGACCCAATGGCAACCGTTTCCCTCACCAAGCTGACCAAGCGCTACGGCAATATCGAGATCGTGCACGGCATCGACCTCGACATCGCCGATCGCGAATTCATCGCGCTGGTCGGTCCCTCCGGCTGCGGCAAGTCGACAACGCTGCGCATGATCGCCGGGCTCGAGGAGATCAGCGATGGCTCTATCGAGATCGGCGGACGCGTCGTCAACGACCTGCCGCCGCGCTCGCGCAACATCTCGATGGTCTTCCAGTCCTATGCGCTCTATCCGCATATGACGGTGCGCGAGAATCTCGGCTTCTCCCTCAAGATCGCCGGCGCCGCCAGGGAGGACATGGAGCGCCGCGTCGCCGAGGCGTCGGCCATCCTCGGTCTCGACACGTTGCTCGACCGCCGGCCCTCGCAATTGTCCGGCGGCCAGCGCCAGCGCGTCGCCATGGGCCGCGCCATCGTGCGCGATCCGGATGTGTTCCTGTTCGACGAGCCGCTTTCCAATCTTGACGCCAAGCTGCGCACGCAGATGCGCACCGAGATCAAGAAACTGCATGCCAAGGTGCAGTCGACGGTGATCTACGTCACGCATGACCAAGTCGAGGCGATGACGCTGGCCGACCGCATCGTCATCATGCGCGACGGCCATATCGAGCAGGTCGGCACGCCCGACGAGGTCTTCCGGCGGCCGGCGACGCGCTTCGTCGCCGGCTTCATCGGCTCACCGCCGATGAACCTGCATGAGGCCACGATCGATGACGGCCAGATGGTCTTCGCCAGTGGCGAGAAATTGCCGCTGCCCGGCCAGTTCAAGGCCAATGTCGCAACCGGCGACAGAGTGGTGTTCGGGTTGCGGCCGGACGACATTTATCCGACTGGCCACGGCATCAGCTCCGGCAGCGCCGCCGACGTCCATCAGATCGAATTGCCGATAACGGTCACCGAACCGCTCGGCAACGAGACGCTGGTATTCGTCGAGTTCAACGGCAGCGACTGGGTTTCGCGCATGCTGAACCCCAGACCACTGAAGCCGGGCGAGCGGGTCGCCATGAGCCTCGACATGTCGCAGGCGCATCTGTTTGCCGCCGAGACCGGAAAGACATTGCGGAGCTGAAGGCATGGCCAGAATCGAGAAGGTCGAACTGCGGATGGTGGACCTTGTGCCCAAGGTCAAGCGCACCGACGCGATCCAGAGTTTCGTCAGCCAGGAAACGCCAATCGTTACGATCATCGATTCCGACGGCGCGGTCGGTACCGGTTACAGCTACACGATCGGCACGGGCGGCTCTTCGGTGATGCGGCTGCTCTCGGACCATCTGGCGCCACGCCTGATCGGTCGCGACCCCGACATGATCGAGGCGATCTGGCACGATCTCGAATTTGCCACGCATGCCACCACGATCGGTGCGATCACCGCCATAGCGATCGCGGCGATCGATACCGCACTTTGGGATCTGCGGGCGAAGAAACAGAGGCTGCCGCTGTGGAAGCTGGCCGGCGGCGCCAAGGACCGCTGCCCGCTCTACACAACCGAAGGCGGCTGGCTGCACATCGAGACTCAGGCGTTGGTCGACGATGCGCTGGCCGCCAAGGCCAAGGGGTTTCGCGGCTCGAAGGTGAAGATCGGCAAGCCGCACGGGGCGGAGGATCTGGCGCGCCTGTCGGCCGTGCGCAAGGCGGTTGGCGACGGCTACGAGATCATGACCGACGCCAATCAGGGCTTTTCGGTCGATGAGGCAATCCGGCGCGCGGCCAGGCTGCGCGAGCTCGACCTCGCCTGGATCGAGGAGCCGCTGCCAGCCGACGACATCGACGGGCATGTGCGACTGTCGAACTCGACGCCGACGCCGATCGCCATTGGCGAGTCGCTCTACTCCATCAGGCATTTCCGCGAGTATATGCAGAAGGGCGCCTGCTCGATCGTGCAGGTCGATGTCGGCCGCATCGGCGGCATCACGCCCTGGCTCAAGATCGCCCATGCGGCGGAGGCCTTCGACATCCCGGTCTGCCCGCATTTTCTGATGGAACTGCATGTCAGCCTGACCTGCGCTGTTCAGAACGGCAGATATGTCGAGTACATTCCGCAACTCGACCAGTTGACCGGCAAGCATATGCGCATCGAGGATGGCCAGGCGCTGGCGCCTGATGAGCCGGGCATCGGCATCGACTGGGACTGGGACGCGGTGAAGGCCATGAGCATCGCCGAGTTCACCACGGCGATCACCAGATAGGGAGACGGGCATGCAGCGGATGGGGATGGTGCTGGGGCTGAAGCCGGAAAAGGTCGAGGAGTATGTCCGCCTTCACGCCGCCGTCTGGCCGGATGTGCTGACCATGATTTCGGCCTGCAACATCAAGAACTACTCGATCTACCTGAAGCGGCCGGAGAACCTGCTGTTCAGCTATTTCGAGTACCATGGCGCCGACTATGCGGCCGACATGGCCAAAATGGCGGCCGACCCGAAAACCCAGGAATGGTGGGCGGTCTGTATGCCATGCCAGGAGCCACTCGCGACCCGCAAGGAAGGCGAATGGTGGGCTGACATGGACGAGGTCTTCCATCATGACTGAAGGCGGTTTCGACCCTGCCTCGCTCGTCCAGGCCTGGCCCAAACCCTCGGCGCCCCGTCCGATCGTCACCTTCGGCGCGGGATCGATCGTCGGCGACGCGCATTTCCCGGCCTATAGGAAGGCCAGCTTCCCGGTCGCCGGCCTCTACGATCCGGACCAGGCCAAGGCGCGGACCCTGGCCGAGAAATGGGGCGTGACCGTGTTCCGCTCGATTGAGGAAGCGGCCGCCGTCGAGGATGCGATCTTCGACCTCGCCACGCCGCCCGGGCGGCACGCCGAGATCCTGAAGGCTCTACCCGATGGCGCGGTCGCATTGATCCAGAAACCGATGGGCAACTACCTCGGCGAGGCAACAGAAATCCTCGAAATCTGCCGCGCCAAGAACCTCAAGGCGGCCGTGAACTTCCAGTTGCGCTTCGCGCCAATGATGCTGGCGCTCAAGGATGCCATCGCCAAGGGCTGGCTCGGCGAGATCGTCGACTTCGATGCCTGGCTGGCGCTGGCGACACCATGGGAGCTCTGGGAGTTCCTGCTCAAGGCGCCGCGCGTCGAGATCGCCATGCATTCGATCCATTATCTCGACCTGATCCGGCAATTGCTTGGCGATCCCAGAGGTGTGCACGCCAAGGCGCTTGGCCACCCCACTCATGCGGTGGCGCAGACACGCACCAGCGCCATTCTCGACTATGGCGACACCGTGCGTTGCGCGCTGTCGATCAATCACGACCACAAGTTCGGCCGCCAGCACCAGGCCTGCGAGTTCCGCATCTGCGGCACCGAAGGCGCTGCCTATCTCAAGCTCGGCCTCAATCTCGACTATCCGCGCGGCGAGCCGGATGTGCTGGAGATCCATCCGAAAGGCGGGACGGACTGGGTCGCCGTGCCATTGGCCGGCGAGTGGTTCCCCGATGCCTTCGTCGGCCGCATGGCCAATGTCCAGCGCTTTGCGGCCGGCGAGGACGCAACGCTGATCAGCCCGGTCGAGGATGCCTGGAGCACGATGGCGCTGGTCGAGGCGGCCTATCAGTCGAGCGCGGCGCCGGCGACGCCGATCGCGGAGAGGCCCTGATGGAACAGATCCAGTATTTCGAGGACTATGAGATCGGTTCATCGCGCCTGACCAGCGGCCGCACCATCACCGAGACGGACTTCGTCGTCCATGCCGGCCACACCGGCGATTTCTTCCCGCACCACATGGACGCCGAGTTCATGAAGACGACGCCGTTCGGCCAGCGCATCGCCCACGGCACGCTGGTGTTCTCGGTCGGCGTCGGGCTGACGGCTAGCGTCGTCAACCCGGTCGCCTTTTCCTATGGCTACGACCGGCTGCGCTTCATCAAGCCGGTGTTCATCGGCGACACGATCCGCACGCGCACCACTATTGCCGCCAAGGAAGACGATCCCAAGCGGCCAGGGTCAGGACGGGTGATCGAGCGCTGCGAGGTGATCAACCAGCATGGCGACGTCGTCCTGGCGGCCGACCATATCTATGTCGTCGAACGTCGCGACAAGTCGAAGCGGGCTTGAATGCGCTGCTCCATGCACGCTTCCATCTGGAATTGACCAGCCTTCGTCAGAATTGGTCCTGAGCTATTCGAAAGAATAGGTGAAACCTCCTTCGGAGGCTCCAACCGTCACCTTCGTCATCTTTTCGCCCTCGAGCGACCGGTTCAGCACCCCCCGGCTCAATTCCGGCAGAAGCGTGTTTGTCAAAATAGCGTCAATCATTCGCCCGCCGGATTCGATCTCGGTGCAGCGGGCCTTGACGAGATCCATGACACCGTCACCGATCACCAGTTCGGCATCGTTGGTTGCCCGCAGCCGGCGGGCGATCTTGGCAAACTGATGGCGGGTGATCGCTTCGATCATCATGTCCGAAAGCGGGTAGTAGGGGATGGTTACCACCCGGCCAAGGAAGGCTGCGGGGAACACCTTCAACAATGGAGGGCGCAATGCTGTGTCCAGATCGTCGAGCCCTGCCCGTACCGTGCCGTCCCTGGTCCGGTCCATGATGACTTCGGAACCGACATTGGAAGTGAGCAGGATCAGCGTGTTCTTGAAATCGATCCGGCGGCCTTCGCTGTCGTCCATCATCCCCTTGTCAAAAACCTGGAAGAAGATTTCGTGCACGTCCGGATGCGCCTTCTCGACCTCGTCGAGCAGGATCACCGAATAGGGCTTGCGCCGCACAGCCTCGGTCAGGATCCCGCCCTTGCCGTAGCCGACATAGCCGGGTGGCGCGCCCTTCAGGGTGGAGACCGTATGCGCCTCCTGGAACTCGGACATATTGATCGAGATGAGGTTCTGTTCGCCGCCATAGAGCGTTTCGGCCAAGGCCAGCGCGGTTTCGGTCTTACCCACGCCGGAGGGACCACAAAGCAGAAAAACCCCCACCGGTTTTTCCGGCGCACCGAGCCCGGCCCGGCTGGTCTGGACGCGCCTGGCGATCATCTCCATGGCATGATCCTGACCGACCACGCGTTCGGACAGAGTGGTGGCCAGCCGCAGCGCCTTTTCGGTCTGGCTCGACAGCATCCTGCCAGTGGGGATGCCAGTCCAGTCCTGAACCACAGCCGCCACCGCATTGCGGTCGACCGACGGCAGGATCAGGGGCGTCTCGCCCTGCGCCTCGGCCAGTTCGGCCATCAGTTCGCGCAGCCGTGCAAGATCAGCGGCCGGATCGGTCGGAGGAGGACCGGTGGTCGCTGTTGCCTTAGCCTCGGTCCCGGGCGTTTCCGTCTCAGAGACTTCGGTCTCGGTTGCATCCGGGCCTGCTGTTCCGGCGGCAGCCTCCTCTGTCGCCACTTCATCGAGCGGCACTCCCTCGCCGCGCAGCCTGGCGCGCAGTTCGAGGATCTCGGCAACCAGCGCCTTTTCCCGCTCCCAACGTGCTTGCGCGGCGGCAAGGGTACCTTCGGTTTCGGCAAGCCCCGCTTCGACCCGGGCCTGCCGGTCGGTCACCTCGATGCCGATCGCGGCCTCGCGGCCGATGATGCCGCGCTCGACCTCCAGCGCCTGCCGGCGGCGCAGGATATCCTCGACCTCGGCAGGGGTGGCATGCTGCGAAATGGCGACACGGGCGCAGGCGGTGTCGAGAAGGCTCACCGCCTTGTCCGGCAATTGCCGCGCCGGGATGTAGCGATGCGACAGGCCGACCGCCGCCTCGATCGCCTCATCGAGCATCTGCACCTTGTGGTGCTGCTCCAGGACCCCGGCCACGCCGCGCAGCATCAGAACGGCGACCGCCTCCGACGGCTCGTCGATCTTGACCACCTGGAAGCGGCGCGTCAGCGCCGGGTCTTTCTCGATGTGCTGCTTGTATTCAGCCCAGGTCGTTGCCGCGATGGTGCGAAGTTCGCCGCGCGCCAGCGCCGGTTTCAGCAGGTTGGCCGCATCGCCGGTTCCGGCAGCGCCACCGGCGCCGATCAAGGTATGGGCTTCGTCGATGAACAGGATGACCGGAGTCTCGGAGGATTGAACCTCATCGATGACCGCCTTCAGCCGCTTTTCGAACTCGCCCTTTACGCTTGCACCCGCCTGCATCAATCCGACGTCGAGCATGCGCACGCTCACCCCTTGCAGGGTGGGCGGCACGTCGCCCTCGGCGATGCGCAAGGCAAAGCCCTCCACGACCGCGGTTTTGCCGACGCCGGCCTCACCGGTCAGGATCGGGTTGTTTTGCCGGCGTCGCATCAGGATGTCGACAATCTGCCTGATCTCCGGATCACGGCCGACGACTGGGTCGATCTTGCCGTCGCGGGCGCGCTGGGTCAGGTCGGTGGCGTATTTCGCCAGCGCCGAGTCGCCGCCCGGGCCCCGTTTCATCGGCGTTTCAGTGGCAGGAGCGGCCGCGGCGGCGCCGGCTTCGAGTGAGCCGTCGACCACGTCAGCGAACCGAGCGACAACCCCGTCGGCGTCGATCTTGTCGAATTCGCCGCTGATCTTCGACAGCAAGCCTTCCAGCACCGGCGTCTTCAGGCAAGCGAGGAGAATATAGGCGCTGCGGACCTCCTCGACATTGAACTCCAGCCCCGCCAGGTTCCAGCCTTCCTGGATGGCGTGAAAGATATGGTCGGAAAATTCCTCGATCGAAGTCGCGCCATAGGGCAGCTTGTCGACGGCGCGGGTCATGTCGGCGGTAAGCCGGCTTGCATCCACTCCCGCATCGGCAAGTATCATTTGTACATCCGAGCGATCGGAAAGCACCAGTTGTTCGATGAAGTGGACGAGTTCGACATAGGGATTGCCGCGCAGTTTGGCGGCGTCAGCCGCAGCCTTGAAGGCCCGCAAACAGACAGGATTGAGCTTGCCGACCAGTTCCTTGCGCTTGAAACTCTGCGATGACCGGCGCTGTTCCATCGAACTTGCTCCTGAAATCTGCCAGCCAACAACCTGCCACATTAGTGGCGACTTGACAAAGCGCATGATGGACAGGCCCGCTCGGCCGCCGGCCCGGCCGGCTACCGTTTCGCGGATAGTTCCGCATTCCGGTCGCAGACAACCACGGAATTGCCGGCGTCTATGCGAAGAATTTCACATACAGGCCTCGTCGATCACGCCACTGATCCCGGCGCTCAAGATCGAGGTTGCGGGCTTCTGTTAACTTTTAAGCAGCAACTAAATTGTGGTAAAGTGACGCAGTGTGATACCGTAGCGTCACGCGTGGCTTCAGGGCTGCCCGCTGGGGGTTTGTGTGATTGATCTCGCACTCTGGCTTGCTCCTCTCGACGGTGAAAATCCGTCCGGGAAGGATTTGCGCAACGATCCCGCTTTCCACGAGCTGGAGCGCCTGACGGAACAGCAGAAAAAGGTCGAGTTTCAAGGAAGCAAGAACACAGAAGTTGACGTTCCGATCGACTGGCCCGCCGTGCTCGCCAAGGCTGAGGAGTTGCGCCAACACGGCAGGGACCTGCGCCTCCTCGTCATCGTCACGCGTGCTCTGGCCAACGAGTATCGGCTGGCCGGGCTGGCTGACGGCCTGACCCTCATAGCGCAGACCTTCGATCAGCATTGGGCGACCATGCATCCGGCCCTGCGGTCCGGTGCTACCCTGCGCGACGCCGCCCTGCGCCGCATCAATGCGCTGACGGACCTCCAGAACGGCCAGGATGGCCTGCTCAAGGATCTGCGGAAACTGACGTTTTTTGCGCCGCGTGCAATCGGCCCGATCCTCGGCGAGGACCTGGAAAAGGGTGCGCTCGACGAGCGCGTCGTGCTTCAGGAAGCGTCCTCGGGACTGAACGCAACCGAAAAAGCGGCTCTGGCGAGCGCGCACAGCCAGTTGGTGAACCGGGTGCGCAGCGCATGCGCCGCACAAATCGACCAGGCCGGCGCGGAGATGACCTCGATCGTCACCGATGCACGCGCCGCGATCGCGGCCCTTGAGGCGGTGGAGACCGCCCTCAATGCCCGTATCGAGGGCAGCGGCGCCCCCGTTCCGGAATTAAAACGATTTCTGCAGCGTTTGCTGACCACCCTCGAACGAAACTCGGCCGCCGGCGCCACCGCGAATGGCGCCGCAAAGCCGCTTTCCGCGGCTGCAGAACCGGCAACGCCTGCTCGAAACGGTCATGGAGCCGATACGATGGCAAGTATGGCAAGCTACGCGGAGTCCGGCAGCAGCGGCCTGCCCGACCGGATCTCGTCCCGCGACGACGTCGTCAAATGCCTCGACCTTGTTGTCGCCTTCTACGACCGCACTGAACCGTCGAGCCCGATCCCGCATCTGGCACGGCGCGTACGCCGGATGGTTCACATGGATTTTGTTGAACTGATGGAAGATCTCGCCCCTTCGGGGCTGAAGGAATTCCGGCTCCTGGCCGGCGTTCCCGATGCCAAGAAGGCCGCTCAGAAGGATGAAAGGTAGCAACACATGCCAGCCGAAAGCAAAGCGAAGGTCATCGAACGAAATCGCGCGCCGCGGGTGCAGATCGCCTACGACGTTGAAACCTACGGCAGCCCGACGACAATCGAATTGCCGTTCGTCATGGGGGTGATGGCCGATCTTTCCGGTGCCTCGCAAACCAAGGAAGCGTCGAAATCGGTACTCGACCGCGCTTTCGTCGAGACCGACGCGAACCGCTTCCCCAAGTTCATGGAAGCGCTCGGGCCGCGGGTGAAGGCGCGGGTGAAGAACACGCTGCCGCAGGCCGAAGGCCAGGAGCGCGACGAGGAACTGGCGCTTGACCTCACCTTCACCAAGATGGGCGATTTCGCCCCCGACAAGATCGCGGAGCAGGTTCCGCAACTGGCCGAGATCCTCAAAATGCGTCGTCAACTCGAGGAACTGCTCGGCTTCATGGATGGCCGTGTCGACGCCGAAAAGCGCATCGCGCAACTTCTGAACAACGAGCCGCTTCTCGGCAAGATCGCCAACCAGGCATTATCCGACGACGACAAGGCTGGGGAGTAAGTCATGGCCGAACAGCAAAAAACCGCAGCCGTCACCGCTGAGGCGGAAGCAATAGACCTCGGAGAATTCAGCGGGCTGCTGGAGAAGGATTTCAAGGTCAAGAAGGACGACAGCGAGAAGTTGCAGCAACTCGTGCGCAACCTTGCACTGGCCGCGCAATCCCGTTCCGACACCACGACTATCTCGTCCAATGCGATCAAGTCGATCAAGTCGCTGATCGCAGGCATCGACAAGATGCTGACGACGCAGGTCAACGAGATCCTGCACGCGCCGGAAGTGCGCGAGATGGAGGGCACGTGGCGCGGCCTCTGGTATCTCATCAACAACACCGAGACGGATCAGAAGCTGAAGATCCGGGTCATGAACATTTCCAAGGAACAGCTCGCCGACACGCTTGAAGACTATGAAGGCCAGATGTGGGATCAAAGCCCGATCTTCAAGAAAGTCTATACGGACGAGTATTCGATGCTTGGCGGCGAGCCGATCGGCTGCCTGGTCGGCGCCTACGAATTCTCGAACCATCCGCGCGACGTCGGCCTGTTGCGCAACATGTCCGGCATCTGCGCCTCGGCGCATACGCCGTTCATCGCTGCCGCCTCGCCACGACTGTTCCGGATGGACAGCTGGCAGGAACTGCCGAACCCGCAGGACCTGCAGATGATCGTCTCCAATCCAGCCTATGCTTCGTGGCAATCGCTGCGCGAGAGCGAGGACGCGCGCTATATCGGCCTGACCATGCCACGGGTGCTGGCGCGACTGCCGTATGGCACGGATACCGTTCCGGTGAAGGGCTTCACCTTCGAGGAAGAGGTGCAGGCCGACCACAACAAATACGTCTGGATGAACGCCGCATTCCCGATGGGCGTCAACATAAACCGCAGTCACAAACTCTATGGCTGGGGCACGCAGATTCGCGGCGTCGAGAACGGCGGCACGGTGATAAACCTGCCTGTGCACAGCTTCCCGACCGACGACGGATCGATCGCGATGAAGTGCCCGACGGAAGTCGCCATCGACGACCGGCGCGAGGCGGAACTGGCCAAGCTCGGCCTGATGCCGATCCTGCACCGCAAAAACACCGATCTCGCTGCTTTCATCGGCGCGCATTCGTTGCAGGACGACGAGACGCGCGCCGGGCGGCTGGTCGATCCCGACGCCCAGTCGAATGAACGGCTGAGCGCCAACCTGCCCTATCTTTTCCCGGTCTCGCGCTTCGCGCATTACCTCAAGGCAATCGCGCGCGACAAGATAGGGTCGTTCAAGGAGCGCTCGGACATGCAGATCTGGCTGACCGAGTGGATCAACCGCTACGTGCTGGCCAACCCGGCCTTCGCCGACGACAAGGCGCGCGCCAAGCGCCCGCTTGCCGCCGCGGAGGTCCAGGTGGACAGCGTCGAGGGGCGGCCGGGCTATTACAATGCCCGCTTCTATCTACGCCCGCACTACCAGTTGGAGGGCATCAACGCCTCGCTCCGGCTGGTGTCGGAACTACCGTCCGTGAAGACTTGATTTGCAGCAACATCATCTTGTTTTGATTGAAAGCGGTGGAGAAAGACAATGCCCACAACAGTGAAGATCGATGGCTTTTTAAAGGTTCCGGATATCAAAGGCCCAAGCGTTCGCGATGGCCACGAAGATGAAATCGAAGTCCACGGTGTCGATTACAAGATAGTCGCGCCTTACGATCCGAATTCGCTCTCGCGTCGCGGTCGTGTGTCCCTCGGCATGATCAAGTTCACCAAGCACTATGACAAGTCGTCGCCTTATTTGAAAAAGGCGCTGTTCGACAACAAGGCGCTGGACGAAGTTGTGTTCTCCGCACGCCGGACCATCGACGGCGAGACCAGCGACTACCTGGTCGTCACCCTGACCGACGCCTCGATCATGGAATACGACATGTCGCAGGCCGAGGACGAGGAAGACCTGATCCAGGAGGAGGTCAGCTTCGCCTACAAGAAGATCAAGTTCGTCTATGACAAGGATGACGAGATCGAAATGGATGTCTATGTCGGCAAGTGAGGCCCGGCGGTCCGGCGCCGACAAGCTGCAGGTTACCGGCAGTTCGCGAGCGAAACGCGAAGCGGTCCAGCCCTCTCTCTGGGACCGCCTCGTCAACGACCTGCCGGGCGTGACCTCGGAAATAGCCGGACTGCGCCAAGTCTTGCACGACGAGCTTGGCGCGGACCGGCTGGACATCCTTGTTGCGGGAACCCCGCGGGTCATCGACGCCGACGCCGAGCTCACATCCGATCAGAAGCAGCGCCTGCATCGCCTGATCTTTCAAACCCAGCATCGTGCGGAGATCGAAAGCCGTGGCGTGGTCGTATCGGCCCGTGTCCTCAGGGAGGCTGTGCGACGCGACATCGAAGCTCTGTTCAACACCGAGCGCTTCGAGGCCATTCCTCTTCTTTCCGATCTCGAAAGCGAACAGGCCGCCGACAACCCGCCGTCGCTTGCCGATTTTCCGGAGGTTCGCCGAAGTGTGGTCAATTACGGCGTGCCTTCGTTTTCGGGTCGTTCCTCCCGCGACTTCGATCGCGAAACTTTGGCGCGCGAGATCCGTTCCATCCTCGCCACGTTCGAGCCACGTCTCAAGGAAAGCGCAACAAAGGTAACGGTGACCCTTGGCGACAAAACCGTGGGCCTGAAGATCGAGATTGACGCTGTGCTGATCATGACGCCGACGCCGGAACGCATGCGGCTGCGCACCACGATCAATCTCGATAACGGCTTGGCGCGGACCGAATTTAGGGAAGCCTGAGAGATGGATCGGGTCTTCGTAGAATATTACGAGGAGGAACTGACCCATATCCGTGCACTCGCGGCTGAATTTGCCGACATGCATCCGGCCGTGGCGCGCAATCTTTCACTCGATACGGTCCCGTGTCCGGATCCGTATGTCGAGCGGCTGCTCGACGGCGTTGCCTTCCTGGCCGCGCGCACGCGGCTGAAAGTCGATGCGGAGCGCTCGCGGTTTTCACGTAGCGTGCTCGATGTCCTCTATCCCGATCTGGTTTCACCGGCGCCGGCAACGGCGATGGCGGTGCTGAAACCCGGTCAGCAGGTCCAGTCGATGATTGCCGGCCATGTCATCAAGCGCAACACGCGGCTGGTCTCCAGCCTGCAACCCGGCCTGTCGACGCGCTGCACATTCACCACCGCGCAGGAAATGACGCTGTGGCCGATAGCCATCACTTCAGTCGGCTATTTTCAGGATCGCAGCGCGCTGGCGGCGGCAGGCATAACGCCGATCGGCGGTGTGGGCGGCGAGGCAGCGCTCCGCATCACGCTGGCTCGAACCGGTAAGGGCAAGCTCAACGAATTGGCGCTCGACCGGCTTGACCTCTATTTTGCCGGGCGCACCAAGGCGCCGCTGCTGTTTGACGCGATTTTTGGCGCCTCGTCGGCCGTCGGCGCACGCGCCGAAGGCAAGACCAACCCGCTATCGCCTTTGCCGGAACCCGAAATGGTCGGCATCAGCGACGACGAGGCCCTGATGCCTCGTACCCGTCCGACATTCGAGGGGTATCGACTGCTGCGTGAATATTTCATGATGCCCGAGCGCTTCCACTATGTGCGGATTTCAGGGCTGCAACCCGTCCTGCGCAAATGCGAGGCCGGGATAGAGATCATCTTCATGTTCCGGCGTCCGGTGGCCGAGCTTGCCGACCTGACACCAGCCGATTTCGAACTGTTCGCAACGCCGATCATCAACCTCTTCGAGCGTGAGTGCAACGTCATCGAACTCGATCCTCGCAAGACGCGGCAAGTACTGCATGCCGACCGCACGCGGGCGCGGGACTTCGAGATCTATCGGGTCACCCGCGTCGAGGATGCCGACACCGAGGGCAACGATGCCGAAATCCCGGAGCTCTTCAGCCTCGGTCAAAACCGCGGCAGTGGCTGGGTCTACTCCACCGAACGGCGCCCTCGCCGGGCCACCGAGGATGAACGGCGCGACGGCCTGACCCGCACCTCATACACCGGGGACGACGTCTTCCTGTCGATTTCCCGTCCGCTTGGAAGCCCGCCGAACCGTCCGCTGAAGCGGGTCGACATCGTGGCGCTTTGCACCAACCGCGACCTGCCGATCCTCGACGACAATCCCACCTTGACGCTGGAGACAGGCGATCCCGTCGAAACGGTCAGGCTTCTCGGCGCATTGCGTTCGCCGCAGCCGGCTATTCCCGCGGCGCTGCCGGCGGGCGCCGAGGGCGAATCCCGCGCCGACAATCTCGCCTGGCGTCTCGTGGCGCAACTCGCGCTCAACTTTCTCAGCCTTGCCAAGGAGGGTCGCGGCCTGGATCCGCTGCATGCGCTGCTCGATCTTTATGCCGATCGGGGCGATCCGAGCCTCGCCCGCAACGTGCACTCGATCGTTCGCATCGACTCGCGGTCGGTCGTCGAGCGGCTGCAGATCGATGGGCCGATGTGCTTCGGACGGGGCACGGAAGTGACGCTGCATGTGGACCAGTCGGTCCTGGCGGGGCAAAGCACATTGCTGCTTTCGGCCCTGCTGGCGCGGCTGTTTGCCCGTCACGCCGGAATAAACGGCTTTGTGCGGACCCGCACGCGGCTGCTGCAGAAGCAGGAGGATGTGCCATGGCCGATGACGCCCGGCAATCGCTACCTGATCTAGACACATTCGACCTGGACCGGGCCGAGGGGCTGTCCGGATCGTTCGACTTCTTCGAGCTGCTGCGCCGGCTCGAACGGAGGGGCGGTCTGTTCGGCTATTCCGGCCAGCCGGATCGCGAGCCGGCAAGGCTCGGGCAACATGTGCGTCTCGGCTTTACCGCCAAGGACGTGGTTGAGTTCCGCGACGCGAAGGACAAGACACCTGGGAACGACAAGTCGTCGGGGAAGGACGGGGCGCCGGCCCGGGTCACGGTTGCAAATATCGGGTTGATGGGACCGGAAGGTCCCTTGCCGCTGCATCTGACGCGTTGGGTGCTCGATCGCCTGTCGCAGCGCTGGTTCACCGGCGCCGACGCGCGGCAGACCAGCGACACGACCTTCGTGGACTTCGTCAACATTCTTCAGCACCGCATGATTGCCCTGTACTATCGGGCCTGGGCGGATGCCCACCCCGCGGTACAGGTGGAACGTGCGGTCGGCGGCCGCGTTCGCGCCATGCTTGAAGCCATGGCGGGGATCGGCCTGCCTGGCACTGGGAATGCCGATCTCGACACGGTGAAGCTTCGCCAGGCCGCTTCGCTCGCCAGCCAGGTCGACGGCCCGGAGCGCCTGACGCTGTTTCTGGCGGAGGCGTTCAAGGTGCCGGTCCAGCTCAAGGAATTCGTCGCCGCGTGGATAACCATACCAGCCCCGCTCCAGACGCGCCTTGCCAAGGCTTACACCGCGCTCGGACGCGGGGCGACGATCGGCCCGCGCGTTTTCAACCGCCAAAGCCGGATCGAACTCCGCGTCGGCCCACTCGGATATGAGGACTTCAAGGCGTTCCTGCCGGGTGGCCAGAGCCTGAAGTTATTCAAGCAGGCTGTCCGCGACATGGTCGGGGAATCGCTCGACGTCGATCTGCGGATCGTGCTCGCGCGCAACGCCGTGCCGCCGCCGCGTATCGGAGCAGTACAGCTCGGCCGGACCGCCTGGCTTGCGCGCCCCCCCGAAAGGGGAGATGCTGACGATATGCGGCTGCGCACGATCGTCGGATGGCGGCCGGAATTGGCGGAGGTCGCGGCATGAGCCTGCTGCTGACGCTGGAACAAGGACCCCGTACCCAGGCGGTTAGGCAGACCCGGCTGGACGAGGGTGAACTGGTGATCGGCCGCAGCGCGGACGCGGGCTGGCAGATCGACGATCCCGACATGTTCGTTTCGCGCGCCCATTGCAAGATCACCGGCGGGCGGGACGGATATTTCGTTACCGATACATCGAGCAGCGGACTGTTCATCAACGACTCCAACAGTCCGCTCGGCGCTGGCCAGTCCGCGCGGCTGCAAAGCGGCATGCGGCTCAGACTGGGCGACTATGTCGTATGCGTCGACCTGCAGTCGCCGGTAGCCCAGGCGCCGGCAAGCATTCAGTCGGTCGCGGAACGCCCGCCGCCGGCGTCTCGTGTACCGATCAGCATCGGCCACGACGACTTTTTTTCAGCCAAGGTCGAAGAGGAGCCACGGCGACCGAGGCCGGCCGATCTGCCGAACCCGTTCGAGCAGCCGGTGCCAGGAGCGTTCGAGCGTGCCAATCAGCGCAGTTCACCTGCCTTCGACGACCCGTTCAGCCTCGACCCGGTATCAACACCCGCGCCGAACGGCGCACCCTATCCCGAACCACGTGGGGCGCCAGGCCCCGCTGACCCATTCAGCCTCGATCCGGTGCCTTCCCGCAACGGTGCAACCGAGTCCGTTCCAGGAAAGTCATCCGAATTCGATGACGATTTCGGTTTCGAGCCGGCCGCGACGCCCGATTTGAAAAACGGCGCCGGCCCGTCCGGTCAACGCGAACGCGCCGCCGTAAGGCCGCAATCCGCCAATCCGTGGGACCTGCCCGCGCAACCGGCTGAGGCGCCTCCTCCACCAAGAACGGGCGCTGCCGCCAAAGCTGCCCGGCCGGCAGCGGCGGGGCTCAATGACATGGCGCTTCGCACGGCATTCCTGCGTGGCTTGGGCATTGAGGAAGCCGATTTTCCAGGGCGCGACACCGCTGCGGAAATGGAGAAGTTCGGCCGCGAATATCGGCTGATGATGGAAGGCCTGATGCAGCTTCTGCGCAAGCGAGCCGAGGAAAAGGGAAGCGCCCGTGTCGCCCAGACGATGGTCGGAGCCTCTGAGGTCAATCCGCTCAAGTTTCTGCCGACGGTCGACGACGCCATCGTGACCATTATCGCCGAGCGTAGCCCCGGATTTCTCGCCGGCGAAGCAGCAATCGCCGACGCGGTCCGCGATCTCGCGCAACATCACGTGCGCGCCTGGCGCGGCGTGCAGACCGCCTTGCGGCGGATGATTGACCGTTTTGACCCGGCGGCGATCGAGGAAGAGCTGAAATCGAATTCCGCGATCGGCACCCTGCTTTCAGGCGGGCGTGGCGCCAAGCTGTGGGAGCTCTACCAGAAACGCCATCGTGAAATCGCCCAGAGCGCGGAAACGAGCTTTCTTGGTGAAATCGGCGCAGATTTTCGGGACGCATATGAGGAGGAGTGAGACATGATCGATCGACGCGAATTCGTCATTGCCCTGGGCGCGACGGGGCTGCTTGCGGCTTGCCAGAGCGGTCCGCCAAAGCCGTCGGCCATCACGGTCAACCTGACCGGCGCTGCCGGCATGAACCCGGGACCGGGTGGCGGCGACCGGCCCGTGACGGTCCTGGTGATGCGGCTGCGCAGCACCGGTAAATTCAACTCGGCCGATTATTTCGCGCTGCAGGGCGATGCCGGCTCCGCGCTCGCAGGCGACCTCATCGGATCCGACCAGATGTCGGTCGCACCGGGAAAGACCGCGACCAAAATCATCACCGTCGAGCCGGACGCAACTGCGCTGGGCTTCGTTGCACTGATCCGCGAGCCCGGCGGCAGAAACTGGCGGACAACCAAGTCCGTTTCGCCGGGATCACAATTTACCGTCAACGTAACGCTTGGTAGCGGCGGAATTTCCGCCTAGCGGCCAAGGCAAGGGGTGCTCGATGCAGAGAGTGGCGGCATGAGCGATGCAAACAGGGTGCTGTGGTCCGAAGGACTGTTTCTGCGGACCCAGCATTTCCAGCAGCAGGATCGTTTTTTCGAGGCGACTGTGCGCGGCGCTTTGCAGGCCGGGCAGTTGCACACGTTCGGCTTTCAGCAGCTGACGCTGGACCAGGCAATGCTCGATGCCGGCCAGGTCTCGATCCTGTCGGCACGGGGCATCTTTCCGGACGGGACTCCCTTTTCGATCCCGGACATGATGGACGCGCCGCGACCGCTGCCGGTGACGCCGGATACGGGCGCCGGAGCGGTGCTGGTCGCCTTGCCGCTCGAACCTCCCGGCGGCGTCGGCTTCGATCCGGCACACACGGCGTCCAGCGGCGCACGCTATCATGGGCGGATCCTTGCGGTGCGCGATGCCGTGCAGGGAGGTTCCGACCCCGAAGAGATCGAGATCGCCCGTCCGCAGGCGCTGCTGCTTGCCCCCGGAAAGTCGGTTGGCGGTTACACCGCCCTGCCCATAGCCGAAATCAAGGGCGTTCGAGCCGACGGCGGGGTGTCCCTGGACGAGACGTTCCTGCCGCCGACCTTGGTTACCGGCGCGGTGGCCTGGTATCGGCAATTGCTTCTGGAAGTCGTTACCGGCCTCGACCAGATCGCCGAGGCGCATGGCAAGATGGTCATGGGCGGACCAGGGCGCAGCGTCGAAGATTTGTTGATGCTCAACCTTGCCAATGCGGCGCGTCCCCGACTGGCCCACATGCTGGCTCAGGATGTTTTCCATCCGGCCGAGCTTTATCTTGAGCTCGCCGGTCTCGCCGGCTCGATGGCGACCTATGGCTCCAGCGCGCGGCGGCTGGGCGAATTGCCGGCTTACGATCACATGGCGCCCGGCCCCGCATATTCGGCGCTTGCGGATGCGCTGCGTTCGCTCATCCTGAGCCTGCGCTACATCGAACCGAAATCACGCGCCCTGCCCGTCATGCGGCATTCGACCAATGTCTGGAAGATCCGCATCGACAATCCGAAGCTCCTGGTGGCCAGCCGGATCGTCATCCGGGTCGGGTCCGAGCTGTCGGAGGACGCGCTGCGCAAGATATTCGTCAACCAGGCGACTGTCGGCGCAGCCGATCAGTTCGAGGGTCTCTGGAAGTCCCGCCTGCCCGGCATCCCGCTGAAACCGCTTCATTCGCAACCCCGCGAAATCCCCTACGATGGCGATCGGCTGTGTCTTGAGCTGGATCAGAAAAGCGAGCACTGGGCCTCGCTGCTCGATGCCCCAGGCTTCGTCATCGGCGTTTCGGGCGTGTTGCCGAGCGAGCCGCAGGTGGACTGCTATTCGGTGAACAGGTGAGATGATGAGCCGGGATGATCCCTTCGGACTGTCGGAGGATCGTGAACGCACTCGCATACGGCTGACCGGCGCGCCGATGCCCCGCCCGATGGCGCCACTCCTGCCGGGCGCGCCGATAAAACGGTCCCGCGCCCACCCGAACGCACTTGTCAACGCCTTCGCACCCTTGCTCGAATTCGCGCCCGAGCTTGAAAGCGCGCTGCCGCCGGAGAATCCGGAAGCGCTGCGCACCCGGTTGCTCGACGAACTGGTTCGGGCGCGCGATATGGCAATGGCGGCGGGATCCTCGCTGGAGCGGGCCGATCAGGCGGCCTGGGTGGTGGCGGCGCTGCTCGACGATTTGGCCTTGAACACGCCCTGGGGCGGTGCCAGCGCATGGCCGCGTCAGCCGCTTGTGGTCATGCTCCGCGGCGATGTCGATGCCGGCACGCAGTTCTTCACCCGTCTCGACGAACTGGAGCGCCACCCGAACCGTGATCGCGAATTGCTGGAACTGCAATATCATTGCCTGGCGCTCGGCTTCCGCGGCAAGTATCGCGTGCCAGGCCGGTCGGGCGACCGCTCGCTCAATGCCGTTCGCGTGGCGGCGGCACGCTTCCTGCGCGATGCCGATGCCGACGCCGCGCCGCTGTCGCCCAACTGGAAAGGCGTGATCGCCTCCGACGAGCCGCAGCGCTTCATCGTTCCGATCTGGGTGATGGCGCTCGGCGCCGCTGTGGTCGCCACCGCTATCCATATCGGGCTCTCAATGGGGCTGAGCAGCCAGGCGGTCGAGCTTTCCGCGCTTGTCCGCGCGCTGCCGCCTCCCACCCGCAGTGATATCAGCCGCACGTCGCCACAGGTCGACGCGCCGCCACCGGAGGCCGTGGATTTTGCGTTGCTGCCGGAATTTCAGGCTGGGGCGCCGGCCAATCTCAAGTCGGCCCTTAGAGGTACCGAGAGCGTTTCGCTGGCGAAGCTAGTCGTTCAGGCCTCCAACCCCGAACTGTTCCAGTCGTCGCGAGCACAACTGACAGAAGGTTTCGAGCCCCTGATCGGTTCTATCGCCAAGGTGATCCTCGCCAATCAGGAACTGATCGGCAACATCACGGTGGTCGGCCACACCGACAGCGTTCCGCTGCAAAGCTCCAATCCGCTCTCCACCAACCAGCGGCTGTCCGAGGCGCGCGCGGCGACCATCGCCGACATGCTGATCCAGAGCGGAGTGCCGCGGGACCGCGTTCGTTCCGAAGGCCGCGCAGCCACCGATCCCGTAGCCAAAGACAGCACACGCGAAGGCCGGGCCTTGAACCGCCGCGTCGAGGTGCTGGTCGAAAAGAGGCTGTGAGATGTTCATCCTGCGCTTCCTCTGGGCGGTTCTGACATCGCGCTGGCTCTGGACGCTGATCGGCATCACGCTGCTTTCCCTGGTTATCTGGGTGTTCGGACCGATCGTCAGGGTCGGTGCTTACGAACCCTTCGCCTCGGAAACAGTGCGCATCGTCATTATTGCGCTGCTGGTCATCTTCTGGCTGATCTGGCTGATCATCGCCCAGCGCCGGGCGATCCGCGCCAACCGCATGTTCATCGCCGAGATCGCCGCGCCAGCGGTGGAAAAGCCGCTCAGCCCGGGCGAGGAGAACGTCGCCGCCGTCGGTGCCAAGTTCGCCGAAGTGATGGCCGAACTGAAGCGCCGCAAGCTGGGCGGGCGCAAGTTCCTGCGCGAAATGCCCTGGTACTTGATCGTCGGGCCGCCGGCCACCGGCAAGACCACGGCCCTGCGGCAGTCCGGGCTGAACTTCCCGATCGACCTGACCGACGACCTGCAGGGGGTTGGCGGCACACGTAACTGCGACTGGTTCTTTTCGGAAAACGCGGTTCTGATCGACACCGCCGGCCGCTATGTCCAGCAGGAGAGCCAGCCCGACGTCGATGCGGCGGAATGGCTGGGTTTCCTCGACCTTTTGAAGAAGCACCGGGGTCGCCGGGCGCTGAACGGGGTGATCGTCGCGCTATCGATCGACGTGTTTTCAGAGGGCGACGAAGCCATCAAGGCACATGGTCGCAAGATCCGCCGTCGGTTGGCAGAGCTCAACGACCGGCTCGAGATCCGCCTTCCGGTCTATCTGATGCTG
The DNA here is from genome assembly GCF_055811295.1 of Mesorhizobium sp. WSM4871. Lineage (NCBI taxonomy): Bacteria > Pseudomonadati > Pseudomonadota > Alphaproteobacteria > Hyphomicrobiales > Phyllobacteriaceae > Mesorhizobium > Mesorhizobium sp. WSM4871. The sequence continues at coordinate 45,648 of NZ_JBVVPU010000007.1, forward strand.
ACCAAGGCCGACCTGATCAAGGGTTTCGAGGCTTTCTTCGGCGGCCTGTCGACGGCCGCGCGCGAGCAGGTGTGGGGGACGACCTTCGCGCTGGACGCGCGCGTCGACGCAAAGACCATAGAGCGGGAAATCGCCACGCTGGCGACGGAACTCGAGCGGCGGCTGGTGCCGCGCCTGGAGGACGAGGACAAACTCGCCGCCCGCGCCGAGATCTTCAGGTTTCCCGCCCAGCTCGCAAGTCTTTCCGAACCAATCCAGGTGCTGATCGAGGCAATGTTCGGCGAAAGCCGATACGAAGAGGCCGCCTGGCTGCGCGGCCTCTATCTGACGTCAGCGACCCAGGAAGGGGCGCCCATCGACCGGCTGGCCGCGGCGCTGTCTTCTTCCTTCGGTCTTCCGCCGCGACGGGCCATGCCGGCGCAGCGCATCGAAAAACGCAGCTTTTTCCTGAAGAACCTGCTGACCGAGGTCATCTTCAGGGAAGCGGGCCTGGGGACATTCGATCCGCTGGCGCAGCGCCGCCGCGCCTGGATCTGGCGTGGCGCCGCCGCCGCATGTACCGCCGCGGCCCTGTTGGCCGGCGCAATGTTCACCTGGTCCTACTATGACAACCGCAATGCGATCACGGCGCAGGCCAGCCAGTTCGAGGCGCTGCAGACACCCCTGACCGCGGTCGCGGCAAACCCGGCGTCGGTGGCGCAGCCGGCCATCGATGGCGCGCTCAATGCGATGGCCGAGGTCGCGAATGCCCGAACCGCACCGCCGGGCAGCGCCCAGGATCTGCTCGGGCCATCGGCCTCGGCGGAGCTGCTGCGCGCGCAGGCCGACACCTACGACCACGCTCTGCGCAACGTTCTCGAGCCGCACATGATCGCTCTGCTCGAGGCAACCATGTGGCGGCAGATCCGCGATCCGGATTTCATGCTGGGGGCGCTGAAGACCTATCGCATGATGACGGGCCTGTCACAGATGGATTCCGATTTCGTCCAGAACTGGTGGGTGAACGATTTGCCCGAATTCGCGCCCACGGCGCCCTTTCCGACCGCCGACGCGGAAGAGCACCAGCTTGCCGCGATCCGCCGCATGGCGGTCGACGACAGCTATATCGCGCCGGATCAGGCGCTGGTTGCCGAGGCGCTGAAAACAGTCTGCACGATTTCGTTGCCGGCGCGTGCCTACAGGCAGCTGCTGGCCGACCCGGCGGTGGCCGGGCTCAAGGAATGGATCCCCGCGAATTTCGCCGGCCCCAACGGCGCCAAGGTTTTTGCGCGGCGTTCCGACAAGACGCTGCGCGTCGGCATTTCGGGGGCATTCACTTATTCCGGCTTCCACGATGCCATTCTCGACCGGGTCGAGGATGTCGCCGCCCAGGCGGCGCTGGATCGGGCGGTCTTCGCCGGAGGCTGTTCGGAAAATTCCGAGACCTCCGTCTCGGCGCTGTCCGAGGACATTCTGAAGCTCTATTACGAAGACTACATCGCGCAATGGGACAGTTTCCTGCGCGATATGAGGCTCGCGCCGTTGACCGACCTGAATGTCGCCAGCGAGAATCTCAAGGACCTTTCAAGCGCCGATTCCGCGCTGAAACGCCTGCTTACGGCAGTCATTCAGGAGACCGACCTTACCCGATCCGATGAAGCGCCGGCCGATAACAAGGCAGCGGCCAAGGGCGGCTCGAAACTGCTCGGCAAACTCGGCAAGCTGGGAAAGATCGTCAAGACGGGCGCAAAACTGCTGCCACGCGCGGGCTCCCCCGACGAGGTGGATCTTACCGGCAGTCTGGTGGCCGAACACTTCAAACCGATTAAGGGCGCAATCGCCGAGGTTGACGGCCAGCCGCCGGCGCTCGACGCCGCGGTAGTGGCCCTGACCGCCCTGTCCAACGTGCTGCAGACGGTCACGGCCAATCCCGACCCCCAGGACGCCATCAAGAAGCAGGGCGGTCTCGCCGAACTGACGGGAGCGGTCGCCAGGCAAGCGCAGATCCTGCCGGATCCGGTCGACGACTGGCTCGGCGGCATCGCCGGCGATACCAGCGGCCTGACGCAGAAGGCGGTCACCTCGGAGCTCAACGCCATCTGGCGCGCCGACATCCTGCCGTTCTGCCAGGCGGCGCTGAACGACCGTTATCCGTTCAGCCCCGAAAGCGCGGTGGACGTCAATGTCCGCGATTTTTCTCGCCTGTTCGGACCGGCCGGGATGATCGACGCCTTCATCAACGACCACCTGATCAGCTATGTCGACACCGCCAGCCAGCCATGGAAATGGCGCGCCGATTTTGGCCTGGACTCTTCGGCTCTGGCGGCATTCGAACAGGCCAGACGGATCCGCGACGATCTCTTTCCCGGCGGCACGGGCCCGGTGATGAACTTCACGCTCGAGCCCAAGGATCTGTCTCCGAACATTACACGCGTCACGCTCAATCTCGATGGCCAGAACCTCGTCTACTTCAACAACGCGACGCGCCCGCAGCCGATGACCTGGCCCGGCAAGGACGGCACCGGAGTCATCTCGCTTGCCTTCCAGCCGATCGACGGCTCACCCGAAATCATGCTCAACGAGACCGGCAGCTGGGCGTGGCTGAGGCTGCTGCGCAGCGGCCGCTTCACCGGCACCTCGCTGTCCGATGTCTATAGCCTGCGATTGGGCACGCAAGGCATGTACGCCGACTTCGAGCTCAAGGCGGCAAGCGTCGAGAACCCCTACAATCTTCAGATGTTCAAGAAGTTCTCATGTCCGCCCCAGATATGATCCTGCCCGGCTTCTACGGCAAAATGCCTGCCACCGGCGATTTCGTCACGCGGCGGCTGCCGGGGGATTTTGTGCGCGTTTGGGACCGCTGGCTGGCGCAGCACATCGTCCCGCTGATGGGTTCGGCAGCCTGGCCGCAGAATACGGCGCTGCGCTTTCTCGCCGGCCCGGCTTCCTTCGGCGCATCGGCGGGCATCATCTTGCAGAGCGCCGACCGGGTTGGCAGGCAGTTCCCGCTGAGCGTCGTCGCGCAGCTCTCCGAAGCCTCCTTCCAGCTGGCCCATGGCGACGAATGGTTCGACAGCATCGAGGCTGCTGCCTTCGCCGCCCAACGCGGCGAGCTCGCACCCGACGAACTGGATGCCGCACTGACCGCCCTGCATGTGCCACCCATTGAGGAGGACGGAGATGTCATCGACGACATGGTGATGTGGACCGCCCGCTCGGACATTTTCGACATCGACCCGCAATCTCCGCAAGCGACGCTTGAACAAATCTTCGCCGCCAACTGGGAGACCAGCTGATGCAGATCTGGAACCAGATGGGCTATCAGCACCAATTCACCATGGGCTTGGACAAGGCCGGCCACGAGTGGATCGTCATGGTGGTGAAAGGTACGTTCGACTTTCCCACGACACCCGGCGGACTGGTGAAAAAATCGTCGGAACAGGTCCCTCTGGTCATGGCCGACATGCAAACCGGCGTGCCCGGCTATTCGGCCACGCTGTGGGAAACCGATTTCGCCTTCCGCAAACCGCGCTGCGACGTTGTCGCCAATGGCTGTGCCTACGCACCAAACGGCAGACCGATCGAGCGCGTGCCGGTCGGTATCAAGGTCGGCAATTGGTCAAAACTGTTCGAGGTCGTCGGCCACCGGGAGTGGCGATCCGTCGGGCCGGTCTTTACCGCCACGTCGCCACAGCCCTTCCTGAAACTACCCATCTCCTATGACGTTGCCTGGGGTGGCGTCGACAGACTGGACCCGGAGGACAAGCTCCCCGCCAGCTACAGATACAATCCCGTCGGAACCGGCTGGTCACGGACCAAGAACCAGCGCCTTATCCCCGGTCTGCGACTGCCGAATACGCAAGCTGTCGGCGAAGAAATCCGTTCGCCCTTCGGCGACTACAAGCCGATGAGCTTCGGACCGATGGGGCGTGGCTGGCCGGGACGCATCGAATATGGCGGCACCTATGACGACAACTGGACGAAAAACATCTTTCCGTTCCTGCCACCCGATTTCGACGAACGCTATTTCCAGATGGCGCCGCCCGACCAGCAGATCGATCTGCCGACGGGCGGCGAGGACGTGGTGCTCATCAATCTGACGCCGGAAGGGCGGGTGAGCTTTCGACTGCCACCGACCGCGTTGCCGATGACGTTGTTCGCCGCGGACGACGAGGAGCCGCGCTTCGAAGGAACGGTATTTCCTGATTCATTGCTGTTCGAGCCTGAGCACAGGCGCTTCTCCATGGTCTGGCGGATTTCAAGCCGCATTCGTCGCACGATCCTGGACTTTGTGGAGTGCTGGGTAGGCCCGCCTTCTGAATCAATGCTCAGAGCACGAGCCTCCGGCCGCCGCTACATTCGTGCCGGGGGGACTGCGGACTCCGTTTCCGAGGATGCATGACAAATCGGGTCGTCATATCGTCGATCGGCATGGTCACACCAGTTGGTCTGGACGCGCCTTCTTCCTGCGCTGCCATGCGGGCGGGCATCGACGGTTTTCAAGAGACAAGATTTGTAGCCGGCGGCGGCAAGCGGTTGATCGGAGCGCCTATTACCGTCAAGGAAAACTGGGTTGGCGAAAAGCGGATCGCCTATATCGCGGCAGCCGCGATCAAGGAGGCTTTGGGCGGCGCGCCCGGTGCATTGGGATCGTCGATCACCCTGATCCTCTGTCTCGCCGAAGAAGGACGGCCAGGCAGGCCCGCACCGGACGCACAGCACCTTCTCGCCCGCATAAGTGAACTCACCGGTCTGACAAGCTCCTGGCAGGCGCATGTCGTCGCCCATGGCCGTCCATCCGGTCACATTGCGATAGAGCATGCACGCAGATTGTTAAGCTCTGGGGACGCTGAAAATGTCCTGATTGCGGGCGTCGACAGCTATCTCACGGCCGGGACAATCACTCATTACTTCATGGAAAGTCGCCTGCTGGCGCCACGCCATCCCGACGGATTTATACCCGGAGAAGCGGCCGCAGCATTCATGTGTACTTTGGCAGGCAGGCCCGGGGCCCGTGGCCTCGAACTTCTCGGGCTAGGGCTCACGCGCGAGCCGGCCCATATCTACAACGAGGCGGATTTGCCGCTCCGCGGCGACGGGATGACTGCGGCTTATCGATCAGCCCTCGAAGAGACAGGAGTAGAACTCAGTCGGGTGGGTTACAGAATCGCTGATCTGATCGGTGAGAAGTACTGGTTCAAGCAAAGCGCACTGGCGACGTTGCGACTGGCTCGAGGCCGACGCGAGTTCATGGATATCTGGTCGCCGGGAGAAACCATGGGCAATGTCGGCGCCGCCGTGGTGCCGATCATGGTGGGATGGGCATTTACCGCCGCAGCCAAAGGATATGCCGCAGGTGATCCGGTCCTGATCGAGGCGTCCAATGATGTGGGCGAATGCGGAGCAGCGGTTCTGAGCGGATCGGCGCGATAGATGGGAAATGTGTTCGCCAACGGGCTGGAAATTTCCGGAAGAGGAAGCGATGGCAAGACGATTGCCGCCTTTCCAGACACCTGCTTCACGCCTCCGGAAAATCCTGCCACGCCCCCTGGCGTACCAATTCCCTATCCCAGTTTCGGGTTTTCAAGCGATACTGATCAAGGAACGGGGACCGTCAAGATCTCCGACAAGACCGTCAATATCAAGAACCAGTCCTTTCTCTCAAAAACATCCGGAACCGAGGCCGGATGCGCGGCAAAAAAGGGCATTATTACTTCTACAAATACCGGCAAGGAGTATTTCCAGTCGTGGTCGAACAATGTGAAGTTCGACGGCGAACCTGTTATCCGGTTCACCGACCTTGCGACGAACAACCACGCCTCACTTGCCGCCAACCAGAGTGCGCCTTGGTACCATCTTCTCTTCAGGGACGGAGCGGAGACGGAATGCTGGGTGCTCCTGCAGGAGCACAACCTGAGACTGCATCCCCACAACCAGGCAAATTGCCCGGATGGCTATGAATCCGAGCACTATGTCGGAAACGAATATTTCCAACATGACCGTGAGCACAACCAAAGTTACAAGCAATGGAAGAATTACAGCCAGCACCGCGCGCCCTGCGTGTGCATCCGCGCCAAAAAACACGCCCAGGGCGGAGGATTTCAGCACAAAGGACCAGGCTCGAAGGTCAACACACCGCACGACCTGAAAACCAAGCGGCTCAATCAATACAAGGAACGCCTGGCCAAACGCGGACAGAAGCCGAAGCTGAAGGGCGTTGTCGCCCAAGGTGCCGACGCCATTGTCAACACGCACAAGGAGACCAAGGCGGCCGATCCCGATACCAAGAAGGAGATCGCCAAGTGTCTGCGGGCAATCTTCATGGCCTATATCGAAGATGCGGTGCATCCCCCGAAATCGCGTGAGACGTTGAACAATATGACGACCATGTCGCACACAACCCGCTAAGCTGGGCAGAAGGAAGGGCGCAGCAAATGTCTAGGAAAATCTCGGACCTCAGCCCTGACGAAGTCGACACCGACGCCATAAATGCATACCACCTTGGCGGAAATCTCTTCAGCGTTTCGCTGCAGTTGACTGACCGGCACAATGAGATTGCCCACTCCTACTTGTTCAAGATCTCCTTCGATGGCAGGGGTATCCGCAGCGAGACCATATTTGAATTGCCGAGCCAGATCCTGTCTCACGTCAGCCGCTCGCCGGAAGAGCACATCGTTCTCGACCTCGGTGCGACGACCCACCTGTTCAAAGGCAAGTCCCACACGACATGGGAAACGCCCTTTGACGACTTCGTCGACAAGATCTGGCAGCACGAAGGGGGAGAACTGTATCTTCTTGGAGACGCCGGCATCTGCTGCATTGCGGAAGGACAATCGTGGCGCCCCATCAAACGAGGCACAAAGTCAAATCTGAGAGCCATTCACGGCCAACCAGGTGGTGACGTGCACGTGGCTGGCTTCGATGGCGCCCTGCTTCGCCTGGCGGGTGGGAAGTGGAAACAGATTCCACTCAACTTCAACGTGCCGATCAACGCCATCCATGTGGCATCCGATGGCCGCGTAAAGATCGGCGGCGACGATGGCGACTGCTTCGAATACTTCGAGGATCGTGTAGATGAAGTCCAAGGCCCGGAGACGGACTTTGCGTCGATCTACGAATTCATGGGCAAGACCTATTGGGGCGACGACGGACATGGCCTTCTCGTTCAAGATGGGCTCAAACTGGTCCCGTTCCGCGCCTTGGACTTCGGGAACTTCATGCATGCGTCTCGCGAACTCCTGGTGGTTGTCGGCTGGAAGGAAGTATTTTTGTTTGACGGAGATGAATGGCGGGGCTTCGAATTTGAATATGACGGCGAAGTCCACTGCCGCATCGTCGACATGAAGCGCCGCTATCTATAGATCCTTGTCCGTCATAGAATAGCGCCGGGACGGCGGTCGTCCGCGACACTGGCTTGGTGTCGAGCGAGGTAACTGCGAACCCTGGCGAGATCGAGGTCCGCTATTCGCGGCGGATCGGGAAACGACAACATTCGCAGGACAAAAAGTTCACCCGACTCCGGAGAGTGCTGATAGATCTCGCGGGCAATTGCCAGTCCATGCTCACCTGCGACCCGCAGCCCATCCAGATAGGCTTCCAAGCGCTCGACAAGACGGTCGAGCCTGACTTCATCCATATCGGGGTTCTCATCGGGATGAAGCAGGTGGTGATCGTACACAGTCCAAAGAAAGGCTGCCATCTCGGCGTGTTGCCGAACGATCTCGGGAAGAATCGGCGCTGGCATCAGTTGAGATTCACCGATCCGCCACGAATTCTGTTCGTGGCGCTGGCATGGCTGGTTACGTAAGTTCCCCGGATGGTGATATGGCCATCATGCTCCATGACAATGGTGGCCTTTCCGCAGCGTAGTTCGATGCGTTTTCCGCTCACTATCCTTACACATTCGCCGTCGCTGACAACCGACGGCAAGCCGGATTTATGCGCCGGTTCGACAATTCGCCCAACGATCAGCGGCCTAAGAGGATCGCCTTCCTGGAAAAGCAATGCCACCTCGGCCCCAATCATTGAAGACGACAGTTCGGTCAGGCTTCGCGCCGGGACAGCATCGGTGGACGGGTTGCCGGGGAAAACGACCAGCGGCCCCCTATCGCCCATCCCCAAAAACATGCCTATCACGACACCGTCTATTCGTCCCAGAACATCAACCATTTGAATATCCTAGTTCTGATGGATCTTACTGCCCTTCATGACGATCTTTTTCGAGGCAGTTACGCCAATTTCGCCTGACCCGGTAATTGTAATGTCCTTGCCCTCGATGGTGATGGTCCCGTCCTTCTTCAGCGCGATGCCGGCCGCCCCGCACTTGATCAGAATGGTATCGCCTGCCTGAATGGTGAGGTTCTTTCCGACCTTGATCGTTTTGTCCTCGCCGATGTCTTCCACGCCATTCTTCGCGATCTTCGCCGCACTGTTCCCACCAACTTCGGTCTGGTCGTCCTTGGCGATTTTGGCCAATCGGCCCGCGTTGACTGTCGTGTCCTGGTCCTTAGCGATCTTGACGGTCTGACCACCACCAATCTGAACGCTCTGATCCGCCGCGATATTCCAGCTATCCGCCGCCCCGATGTCGTGGCTCTGTGCCGCCCCTACAGTGACTGACCGTGTCGCACCGATTGTATTCGCTTGCGGGCCGCCCACAGTCCGGGTCTCGGACGCGCCGACTGAATCGATACGAGCCGCGCCGACGGTCACCGTCTGGACGGCGCCAACAGTTTGCGTATGCGCTATGCCGATTGTCTCGGTGGAGTTTGACCCAACATTGATGGTTTCGTTCGATCCAACCGTCAGCGAACGGTTCTTGCCCACCGTCTCGGTATCGTTCGAGCCGATATCCGTGGTCTGGTCGACGCCGACCTTGACCGTCTTGTTGTTGCCGACGTCCTCGTCGAGGTTGTGGCCCACGGAGTGCTTGGCGTCGTGGTCTATGCGGTCGGACTGGTCGTGCTGGACCAGCTTGGTGCGGTCGTTCTTGATCAGAAGGTTGTGGTCCTTCTGCGCCTGGAAATTGACCAGTTCGGAGCCGGCCTTGTCCTCGAACATCAGCTCGTTATAGCCGCCACCGCCCTTGGAGGAATCCGACTTCCAGCCGGATTGCGTGGCGCTGCCCGGCAGCCCGTAGGGCGGCATCTGCGAGGCGTTGTAGACCCTGCCGGTGATGATCGGCAGATCCGGGTCGCCTTCGATGAAATCGATGATGACCTCCTGGCCGATGCGCGGTATCTGGATGAACCCCCAGCCGCTGCCGGCCCAGGTCTGCGAGACGCGCACGAAACAGGAGCTGTTCTGGTCCTTCTTGCCCAGACGATCCCAATGGAACTGCACCTTCACCCGGGCATACTTGTCGGTGAATATTTCTTCACCCGATGGGCCGACCACCGTCGCCGTCTGGGGCCCGCGCATGATCGGCCGGGGCGTAATCCGTGGCGGACGATAAGGCAAGGCGGTCGGCGCCACGCCCAGGATCACCTTGAAGTTCTCGCTGCCGACGTCGGCAAGAGCCCTGTAGCCCGGATCGAAGAGCCGGTATTCGGCGCTGACCACCAGATACTCCTGGTTCTGGTCTTCGCGCGGAAAGCCGTCCAGCTTGAACGTGCAGCCGGAATATAGCCCACGCACGGTTCCGACAGCGGCGATGCGCTGGTGCACGGCCTGGATTTCCTCGCGCCGGATCGCCGCAAGGCTGTCGCCCCGGCCTACATCGAGATGCGCGCCGGGCTGGCGGTAGTTCTCGCCCGCCGCCAATTTGTGGCCGAACGGCTGGGCGGATTTGGCCATCAGGTCGGCGCCTGGCTTGGTGAAGTCGTAGTCGGTATGGACATAAGCGCCCGGCCGCACCGAACTGCCCGGAATCCATTCCGTTATATACTCGACATCGCGCCGCGAGCCCTGCCCTTCAAAGTGATAAGGCACCTTTTCGTAACCCGGCGCAGGCTTCAGCTTGCTCATCGCATCGGCGAGCACAAGTGTGTGCTTGCCCTCGTCGTGCTCGAAGAAATACAGGATGCCTTCGTGCTCGAGCAGCCGCTGCACGAAATCGAGATCGGTCTCGTCATACTGCACGCAGTATTCGCGCGGCGAATAAGACCCTTGCAGGCGCTTCTCGAATTTTGCCGTGCTGTATTTCGAGAAAACCTCCTCGACGATCTCGATGACGCTCATGTTCTGGAAAATGCGGCAGTCGGTCGTGTTGCCGAGGAACCAGAGCCATGGCCTGACGACCGCTTCGTAATATGCCAGCCTGTCCTCGATCCGGGTGAGCCGAAATTCCGAGATCAGGCCGCTGAACCAGCGTTTCGGATCGGATTCACCTTCGATCGAAACAGCCCCGCCCAGCATCTTGAGCGGGTCGATATCGGGACTGCTGCTGACGAACCCGACAGTATAGGCCAAACAACGACTGATCTCATCGCGCCCGACGAGATGGGTGAAGGTCAACAACTCGGCGCCCACCGGTGTCTGCACAACCGTGGCGCGTTGTTCGTTCGGCATGGGTCGTGCCCCTCCTGGACGCGGCCGCCAGTGTGGCGGATTTGAAGTTCCTGCTATGTGAACAACATCACCTTCAGGAACGCCACACTAGGCCATGCTGAGCCTACCACAGGTTTTCCTGTCGACCAAAAAAAGAACGAGCGGCAGTTAAACCTTGCCTTATCGATTTCATCGACTTGAAACGCTGCTGTCCTGTTATACTTGCAAGCTGCTAGAATGGTGGCGTATCGATCGGCGATCGACGGCGATTTTGGATGTTCATCAGGCTGCAGATCAACAATGTCGACGCCCTGCCCGCTGGCATCTCAACCGGCTATGCAGCCCGTGATCGCGGCTTCGAAATCGGACGCGAGGCTTGTGACTGGACTTTGTCCGACCCGGACAAGTTCATCTCCGGCCGGCACTGCGAGGTCAGGTTCGACGCGGGCGCGTTCTGGCTGTACGACGTCTCGCGCAATGGAACCTTCGTCAACGGATCGAGCCAGCGCATGGCCGGCCCGCATCGGCTCGGTCATGGCGACCGGCTGCTGATCGGCCGTTACGTCATCTTCGTATCGATTGACGACGAGCGCGCGACGACAGGCCAAGCTCAAGGCAATCGCGGTTCGACGCAACGGGAAATGCCGGTCGCCACCGGCCGGCCGCTGGACTTCGGCAACGAGCCTTTCTTCAGTCCGGCGGAGCAGCGGCCCGGGCAGCAGGCGCCAGCGTCGACGTCTTCCTTGCTGCAGCCCACTCCTCCGCCCTCGGCGGGGTCCGCACCCCGCCGCCCTGACTCAGACGAGATGCTGCGGGAAATCGCGATCGGAGCCGGCATCTCCCCGGAATTGCTTCAATCTCGTGATCCCCATGAAGTTGCTGCCGAAATCGGCGCGGTGCTGCGGACGGTGGTCGAGGAGCTGGCCTTGCTGCTGAAAGCACGGGCGGCTGCGAAGATATTGGCCAAGAGCACACACCGCACGATGATAAGTGCCGAGGACAACAATCCCCTGAAGTTCGTGCCGGGGACCGACGATATCCTTGAGATCATGTTCGCGCGGCGCAGGGCCGGCTATCTCGATGCCAGGCACAGCATCGAAGACGCATTCCGCGATCTCAAGACGCACGAATTTGCCACCTATGCAGCCATGCAGGCTGCTCTTTCGCGCTTACTTGACGACTTGTCGCCCGAGGCGATCGGCAAAAAGCTTCCGCCAACGTCGTTCAGCTCGAAGAAAGGCCTGGCCTGGGACGCCTTTGTCGCGAAATGGCGGACCATGGAGGAAGCCCACGAAAACGGCATGCTGGATATATTCCTGTCCTATTTCAGCGAAGCCTATGCCAAGGCCGACAAGCAAAAATAGAGCGGTGAGACCGACCCTGGCGCATAGAAGTGCATCCCCGAAAGAATGTGCAGTGCTATAGTCGGCGAAAGAAAAATCTCGTCGGCGCACTGCATCCGGTTCCAATGGCTACTTTGTGAGACTACGATCACATACGACAGTTCGCCAAGCTGGTAAGGTTGATTGACCTGGGGTCTGCGGCAAATGTCATCTTACGGCGGGATAGCGTTTTGTGGCCAACCTTCTTCCGAACAGTGCTCTCGCCAGCAGGGACAGCGTTTTCTGCATCTGGCCAGGAGCCGTTTTGCGCTCATCCGGCGCATGCACGTACATCGCGCGTGGACGGCAGATCGGCGATGAGTTCCAAGGACGATCCTTTCGGTCCGGCGGGCAAAACGGTCATTCGCTCCAGGCCACGGCGCGAGCAGAAATCGGCGCCAGTTGCTCAGGAACCCGTCCCAGGTGGCAAGCAGCACTCGCCGGTCAAGGATTCAACAGTTTTCGATTCCAGCGTCGGCCGGCACCCGCCACCGGGCTGGACATCCGGAACCGTGATCTATCAAGGCGAAACTCCCGGCGCAGCGGCGGGAGCAGGCTCGTTTGCGGCCACGCCAAAGCTCGCCATGCAGCAGGAAATCCTGCTCGATGCCGCCGACAGCGTCAGCTATTTTGCGGCAAACCCGATCCTCGCCGCGGCCGCGCCCCTGCTGATGCTGTTCGGCCAGCTCAGGCTTTTGCCTGTCGAAAGACAAGCGGAGCCGTTGGCGGAACACGTCGCCGATGAGCTTGAAAAGTTCGACCGGACCGTCGAAAAAGCCGGCGTTCCCGAAGAGGATGCCCGGATCGCAAAATTCGCCCTTTGCGAAACGGCTGACGATCTGATCGGCAACCTGCCTTGGCCCAAGAGTGATGACTGGGCGCAGCACAGCATGGTGTCGCGGTTCTTCCACGTCGAACCCACGGGCACGGGCTTCTTCGAAGCGCTGAACAAGGTGCTGGCCACCCCGGAGGCACATTACGATTTGCTCGAATTGATGCATGCCTGCCTGTCATTGGGGTTCGAAGGCCAGTATCGAGGCCTGGGGGGCGAAGACACCGATCTCGAACGCGTCCGACGCGACGTCCACGAGACGCTCCGCTACTTCAGGGCTCGCGCCGACGAAGAGGTCTCGCCGCACTGGCAGGGCCTGGCGGCGACAATGACGAAATCGTCGGCCCGGATGCCGCTCTGGGTCGTTGCGGCTGCTGCATCGGCGCTGCTCACAGCGGCATTCTTCACGTTGCGGGTCTTCATCACCAACGAGGGCGATGCCGTTGCCGGCCAGCTGCTGGCCCTCAATCCATCGACGCCGGTCACCATCGAACGCGCCAGCGTGGCGCCGTTGGCCGAACCGGTGAAAGTCGCCCCGCCTGTCGCCGCCACCCCCAGCCAGATCGATCGCATCCGTACCGCACTGGCCAAGGATATCGCGCGCGGCGGGCTGACCGTCGGCACGCAGGGCATGTTCATCGTGGTGGAAATCAACAATCTCCTGCTGTTCCAGTCCGGCAGGGCCGAGATAAAGCCGGAGTTTGGGCCGATAGCCGCGGACATCGCCGCCGCGCTGGAACCCGAGCCCGGACCGATCCGGATTGTCGGCCATACGGACAATATAAAGCCGCGAAAATCGAGCGCGTTCAAATCCAACTTCGACCTTTCCGTCGCCCGGGCGAAGGCGGTCGAAGCAATGATGGCGCCACGGTTCAGCCAGCCTTCGCGGATCACGGTCGAAGGCAAGGGCGAGGACGAGCCGATCGCCGACAACACGACGCCGGAAGGCCGCGCCCAGAATCGCCGTGTCGACGTGATGATCCCCAAGGAGGAGACGTTGTGAGCGCGGCCGGCTGGAAACGCCCATGACGCATTGGTTGCTGCGGATACTCAGCGTCATTGCGCTGGCCGGTTTCGCGGCAGCCGTCTGGTTTGCCGGGCCATTGATCCGCTTTGCCGACACCCGCCCGCTCGGCCCCGTCTGGCTGCGTGCCACGATCATAGGCGTCATCCTGACGATCGCGGCACTCTTCTACGGCTTCCGGTTCTGGCAAACGCGAAAGGCACAGAAAGCGCTCGAGGCGGCAATCGTCCGCAACGACGACAGGGATGGCGACTCACAGGTGCTCGAGGCCCGCATGAACGAGGCCATTGCGACGCTGAAGCGGTCGAGCCGCAAGCGCAACTTCCTCTATGATATCCCCTGGTACATCATCATCGGCCCGCCCGGTGCGGGCAAGACGACGGCGCTGGTCAATTCGGGCCTGAAATTTCCGCTTGCCGGGTCGGGTGACGCCCAGCCGGTGGCCGGTGTCGGCGGCACACGGTCCTGCGACTGGTGGTTCACCGACGAGGCGGTGCTGATCGACACCGCCGGACGCTACACAACGCAGGATTCGCACGCCGAGAGCGACAAAAGGAGTTGGCTTGCCTTTTTGGCGCTGCTCAAGAGATACCGCACCAGGCAACCGATTAACGGCGTCATCCTGGCCATCAGCCTTGCCGACCTCATAAGCCTCGACGATCAGCAATTGAACGCCCATATCGTCGAGATACGCAGCCGGCTGCGGGAAACATATGAAACACTGAAAGTCCAGTTTCCGGTCTACCTGCTTTTCACCAAGGCCGACCTTGTCTCCGGCTTCATGGATTATTTCGGCGGGTTCGACGAACCGCGCCGACGCAAGGTGTGGGGCGCGACATTCCAGACCACGGATCGCAACAAGAACATGGTCGGCGAGGCGCCGGCCGAGTTCGAGGCACTGGCAAAACGGCTGGCGGAGGAGGTCCCCGACCGACTGCAGGAAGAGACTGATCCGATCGCGCGCATATCCGTCTTCGGCTTTCCGGCGCAGTTTGGCGCGCTGAAGGGACGGATCGCCACTTTCGTCGCCAGCCTGTTCGATCCGGCCCGCAGCCAGGTGAATGTCAGCCTGCGTGGATTTTATTTTTCGTCAGGCACGCAGGAAGGAACACCGATTGACCAGGTGCTCGGCGCGATCAGCCGCAGTTTCGGCAACAATTCCTCGGCCCATCTGTCCGGCACCGGCAAAAGCTTCTTTTTGCACGACCTTCTCACCCGCGTCATTTTTGCGGAGGCCGGGTGGGTTTCGTACGACAAATCGGCTGAAAGGCGTGCGGCGATCGCCAGATATGGCGGCCTTGGCATAATCGCATTGATCGCCGCGGTGGCCCTGGGCGCCTTGGCCATGAGCTACACAGCCAACAGGTCGCTGATCGACCTCACCGCGCAGGCGATGAACCAGTATCGCGAGACAGCGGACCCGCTGCTCAAAAGCACTGAGGTTACCGATGTCGATCTCGAAAATGTCATTGGCCCGCTCGACCAGTTGCGCAATCTGCCGGCAGGGTTCGAAACCGGCGACTTGCCAACACCGGTCGAGGAGACGTTCGGCCTCAGCCAGCGGGAAAGACTTCTTTCGGCTTCCAGGACGGCATACCGGCAAGCCTTGGAGCGAACTTTCCGCGCGCGGCTATTGATCCAGGCCGAGCGGACGATCCAGGCCAAGATGGCTGACCCCGCCGCGCTCTATGAGCCGTTGAAAATCTATCTGATGCTTGGCGGCAAGGCACCGAAGGTCGACGACGCGTTGGTCGTTTCCTGGATGAGACAGGATTGGGAGCAGAACCGGTATCCGGGCGAAAACAACCGCGAGGGACGAGCGCAGCTCGAAAAGCATCTGCGCGCCATGCTTGCATTGGACGACGCCTATGATCCGGTTTTCGAACTCAACCGACCGCTTGTCGAATCCGCCCAGCGCTCGCTCGGGCGCATGAGCCTGGCCGATCGCGCCTCCGCATTGATCAAGTCGGCTACATACGCGGCGGCGCTGGACGATTTTTCTGTTTCCGCAAAAGGTGGCCCGGAAGCGCAGTTGCTGTTCGAGCGCATCGACGGCAGCGATCTGGCTGATGTTCGTGTTGCCGGCATCTACACCTATGCCGGCTTCAACGACTTCTACCTCGAGCAACTCTCGCGCATCGCGCAGATGCTGGTCGACGACCAATGGGTTCTCGGCGGTGGCGGCGAGCAAGGCGGCATCGATCAGGAACTGCTCAAGCTCGGTCCAGAACTTCTCGATCGCTACGGGAAGGAATTCACCGCGGCGTGGAACGCTGTTCTCGACGAATTGAGGTTCAAGGCGATGCTGAAGGACAAGCCGCACTATATCGCGCTTTCCGCCGCCGCGTCATCAACATCGCCGATCGACCAGCTTTTTACGGCGATAGCCGACGAGACAGCTCTGACGCAGGAAGCCGGACGCAGCAGAGCCTCCGAACTGGAATCCGGCGTGGTCGAGAACCAGCCGCAGACGTCTGCAGATATCGCCAAGGGTTTGGCGCGCATCGGCATACAGATTGCCACAGGCAAATCGCAAAGCCGCGCCGGCGCAGGGTCCTCGAGCGCACAGCACCCCGGAGCAAATATAGAAGCGCAGTTCAGGTCATTCCAGACGCTGGTGAACGGTCCTGCCGGACGCCGCCCGATCGATGCATTGACCCAGAATTTCCGTGACATCTACCAGAGTCTGCAACTGGCGGCCGATGTTCCTTCGCAGACGGAACGCGTCAACATGAATCTGCAACTGCAGGTATCCACCGTTCGCGCCAATGTCTCGCGTCTGCCCAAGCAACTCGCGCGGATGGTCAACGCGACAGCCGACGAGTTCGAGGGCAACGTCGCCGAAACCTCGGTAGCGAATCTGAACCAGATGCTCGACCAGACGGTGACGCGCGCCTGCGAAGAGGCGGTCAACGGACATTATCCCTTCGCCGGCAATGGCACCGAGGACATCGCAATGGCGGATTTCTCGAAACTGTTCGCTCCGGGCGGGCTTATGGACCGGTTCTTCGCACAGAATCTCGCATCGCTGATCGACATGACCGGCCAGGACTGGAGTTGGAAACAGGATGCGCGCTTCGGGCGCGACCTTCCGAAGTCGACCTTGAAGGACTTCCAGCGTGCTGCCGAGATCCGCAACGCCTTCTTTCCCTCCGGTGGTTCTGTCCCATCGGTGAGCGTGACCTTTACGCCGGTTTCACTGCATGGCGATGCCGATGCGGCAATACTCGACGTCGATGGCCAGATCGTTCAAAGCAACCAGGCAGGCAACACGCCAAGCACGGTGACCTGGCCGAGCGGCGGGACTTCGGCGTCCGCCAGCCTGAGCCTCATGCCGGAAATGCCAGGCCGTGAGTCCGCCATCAAGTTTGACGGTCCATGGGCACTGAAGCGATTGCTGGACAAGGCTGATATCACCAGCACCGGCGGCAATACGGAAGCCCGCTTCGTGATCGGCGGGCGCGATGTCGCCTATACGATCCAGGCCGGTTCGGACCCCAACCCCCTCCTCCTTCCCGCGCTTTCCGGGTTCAGCTGCCCAAAGGCTTTTTGAGATGGCCCTTGAGCTTTCCCGCACGGTGACGCCGCTCATGAGCAACAGGCGCTCGGACGTTGATTTCGATACTCTAATATCCGCGCCTGTGGCAAACTGGCGCGAGCGAGCGCTGAAAAAAGCGCCGCAAAGGACGCTTGCGAAGCGCTTGGTAGGAAATTGAACAATGTCGCCCTTCCCTTTGAAAGCTTCGGCGTCAGCCACAGGGGCTGTGTCCGCGAGCTCAATGAGGACAGCTATCTGGTCGAGCCGGAAACCGGCCTCTGGGTCGTGGCCGACGGAATGGGTGGACATGATGCCGGAGAAGTCGCCTCGGCCAGCATCGTCGATCACCTGGCAACGATCGGCATCGCAAGTTCAGCACCGGATCTTCGCGCGCGCTTCGAGGACCGGCTGAGCCGAGCCAATGCCGAGATCCGCGGGATATCGGAGTCTCGCGGCGTTACCATAGGCTCCACCGTCGCTGCCCTGCTGGCGATGAATGGACGGTTTGCCTGCCTGTGGGCCGGCGATAGCCGGGTCTATCTGATCCGCAACGGCTCGATCTCGCAGATTTCGAGGGACCATACCGAAGTTCAGGAACTTCTCGACAGAGGCATGATCAGCGCGGCCGAGGCGCTCACCTGGCCGCGCCGCAACGTGATCACACATGCGGTTGGTGTCAGCGACGAGATCGTCATCGATTTCCAGCAAGGCGAAATCATGCCGGGGGACATTTTCGTGTTGAGCACCGATGGGCTGACGGCACACGTCACCGACGCAGAGATCGAGGCAGCAGTGGTGTCCGCGAGACCTCAGGCGGCATGCGAAAACCTGCTGCAAACGGTGCTGGCGCGCGGCGGAACGGACAATGTCACAATTGTGCTGGTGAAGATCGGAGGCGACGGCAACGGGTTCCATCCTGATCCATCCGCGGAGGTTGGAGGCCGATGAGCGCCGACGACAAGACGCGAATATCGCCCGGCCTGGCCAACACCGCCGTCGGCACGCAACTCAGCGGCATCTACGAACTTGACGAGCGGATCGCGTCTGGCGGCATGGGTGAGGTCTATCGCGGCCACAACATCCAGACCGGCGACCACGTCGCGATCAAGATCGTCCTGCCCGAGTTCGCCCGCGACCAGACGATCCTTTCCCTGTTCCGTAAGGAAGCCTCGATCCTCAACCACCTGTCGCACGACGCGGTCGTCAGATACCATGTCTTCACGATCGATCCCGGCATCGCCCGGCCCTATCTCGCCATGGAATTCGTCGACGGTGAATCGCTGTTCGACGTCATGCGACGTGGCGCGATGCGGACGGAAGACGTGCGCAAGCTCTGCCACCGCCTTGCATCCGGTCTGAGCGCCGTGCACCAGGCGGGAGCGATACACCGCGACCTCTCCCCGGATAACATCATCCTGCCAGGAGGCCGTGTCGACCGTGCAAAGATTATCGACTTCGGCATCGCGCGATCGGCAACCATCGGCGGGGAGACCCTGATCGGCGGAAAGTTCGCAGGCAAGTACAGCTACGTTTCTCCCGAACAGCTCGGGCTGTTTGGCGGCGACGTCAGCGAGCAGTCCGACATCTACAGCCTGGGATTGGTGCTGGCCGCCGCACTGCGCGGAAAACCGATCAACATGGGCGGCTCCCAGTTCGAGATCGTTGAGAAGCGCCGAACCGTGCCGGACCTGTCCGACATCGATGCCGATTTTCGCGACATTGTCGAAGCCATGCTGCAACCGGATCCGCGGGATCGGCCGATCAGCATGGCGGATATCGCCAGGCTGACGCGTGACGACAGCGAGGAGACAACGCCTCCGCCGTCCATCAAACCCCGCGACCGGACCGGACTGCCAAGAACCGGGGGGACCGTTGCGCCCGGTTCCAAAGCCCAGGAACACGGCTTGCCAACAGCAGCGAAATCGGGGGAGCAGCGCTTCGTCCCGCATGTACGACCGGCGCATCTGTCCGAACCGCGGCCCTCGGCGGCCGCGCATCCTTCGCGCGCGGTCACCGCTGATGCTCGCGGAAAGTCTGCAAGGACCCGAACCTTCGCGATCGCTGGCTTGGCGGCGCTGGCTGTGGTGTCTGGCGCAGGCGTCTATCTGAGCGGCTTGATGACGCCTTCCACGCGGGTCGCCGGCGATACACCGCTTTTGACACCAGAAGCACCAAAGCCGGCCCCGACGGACAGCGCTGCGAGCCGGCCTGGCAATGAGCCGGCAAAGCAGATTCCATCCCAGCAGCCAAAACCGGACATCGCTACGCCGCCCGTCGACAATCAGGCCGATGCCGCGGCCAGTCAGGAGCCGGAGCCGACACAGCCGGTCAAAGTTCCCCCGCCAACCGAGGAAATCTCGGAGCCATCTGCGGTCGAGACGCAAACGCCACCCGAAGCGGCTCCACCGGCAATTCAGCCGGATGCGGTGGCCAGCGACAGCCAGCAGGCCGCTCCGCCGACCGCCGAGGTCGCACCTATAGCACCAGCCGAGAAAGCCTCGCCGCCAGCGGTCCAGCCCGATGCGGTGGAAAGCCAGAAGTCTGAACAACAGGCTGCAGAGGAAGCTAGGGCCAAGGCTGATGCCGAAGCCAGGGCCAAAGCGGAGCGAGAGACCGAAGAGGCGGCGAAAGCACAAGCCGAAGAGGAAGAACGTCGGAACGCGGAGCAGGCTATGCGGATCTTGTCGGAGACGAAGGCCAGGCTCGATGCCGAACGTAAGGCCGCGGAGCAAGCGCCAAAGGCGGAGCTTGCGCCGCAGCAACCGGCTGACAAGCCGCCGGACGACGCCACCGTCGCCTTGAATGTGCCCAGACCGGAAGCTCCGCCGGCCCCTCCCGTCGATGCGACCGCGCAACGGGTCGCCTGGGTGCGCGACTTCAGCGGCGGCGACTGTTTCTATGCGGCGTTGACGTCGGCTACCGACAAGGCTGCCGCGATCGAGGGATTTGGAACGGAGGTCCCGCCATTCGAGCGAATGATGTACGACTTCCAGGCAAGATTCCAGGTCGAACCGGACATCAGCGTCCGCCTCATTGAACCGGCCCAATGCGAAGTCACCAACTTTCTGCGCATTCTGGACCGGACGGCGGCCGACAAGCCGCAGCTTGTCCTCGATCGGACGTCGGTGCCGAGCGGTTCGCCGATCAGCGGCACGCTGGTGACGGATGGCGGCCTCATTTCCAGCGTGCTGCTGATCGACCACAAGGGTATGGCATTCAACCTCGACGATCGCATCGTGGTGCAATCGGACAAGGCCACGTTCAGCATCCCGACCGGTCTCGGCGCTGCCGACAAGGCGGCCGGCAAGCCCGTGCCGGAGATTATAATGGTCATCACAGGTCGACAGGATATTCAGGCTGCGGCGTTCCCCGAGCCAACACCAGCCTCGGTGCTGCTACCCAAAATTATCGAGGAAATCGAGACCAGCGGATCTGACTTCTCCGCAACGGCACAGTACTTCCGGCTCGGCGGGTAGCATGAACGCCCATGGACCTCCGCCGCTTGCGTTTTTCCTCCCTGCCCGCTGTCCCACCCAAAAAGCGGCGTGACTTGGTTCGAGCCCTCAAACTTGCGGTCATGTCGGGTGCGACGCTGCTGGCTCTTCTCTCGACGAACGAAGCGCGTGCCGAATTCACCGTCTGCAACCAGACACTCGACGTGGTCAATCTCGCCGTTGGCCAGAAGGTCGACAATGCGGACCAGACCGACGGCTGGTGGACCATCGGCGCAAATCAATGCGTAAACGTCATCCGCGAGGAACTGGCGAACCGCTACATCTACATCTATGCGACGGACGTCTTTGGTCACGCGATCCTAACCGGGTCGACCGAAATGTGCATCGACCGGCGGCGCTTCTCGATACGCGGCATCGATGAATGCTGGCAGCGCGGCCGTATCGCCGTGCGATTTCTAGAAGTCGATACGCTCGAACAGGTGCGGTGGACCTTCTTCCTGACCGGAAGCAATCCGTGACGCACAGTATCGATACGAGCTTCAGGCTGAAAAAGCAGGCGCGCGCGGCCCTTCGCAGACGCAGGCTGTGGCGCAGGCTCTCTGCCAGTCTGGCCGTGATTGTCCTGCTGTCGATCGCCGCCGGATTTTACCTCACCGCGGACTATTGGTCGTTCGGTGATGAAGACGAGGAGTTGCAGGCGGTCGAAGGAACGGACGATGTGCCGGCCGACGCATCGGTCTATGTGCCTGCCATTATCGATCTCGCAGGCGACCCGATGTGGATCACCCTTGCGCCCGACGCCGGCGCCGCAACGAAAGGCAAAGTGATCCCGCGCCCGGCGGAACTCGATCAGGCCGGAGTTTCTCCCCAGATCGAAATTCTGTCTGACGTGATGCTTAGCGCCAGCGAAAAATTCATGACGACGATCCCGTCCACGCAAGAAGACTTCGCATTCTTCCAGGCACAGCGACAGACCCAGGCGCAGCCATCCAGCGATTTGCAAGACGATCCTCAGCTGCTCGCGCCAGGTGAGGCTCCGGTCGCTTCCGGTCCGCAGGCGGATACCGACGACCCCGAAGCAGGCTGGGGCGAAACAATCGCTGCAGGCGAGGCAGCCCTTCCCGCCTTCCAGAAGACCCAGATCGAAAACAACACAAGCGTCGCAGTTGTCACGAGCGAATATCAGCGATTCGAGGCTACCGCAGACATTTTCGTAAAGATTCTGAACGACCGCAGTTTGGACAGCGTCGCACTGGATGCGCATTTCCCCGCCGAGGACGCCAGGCTGGCAGGCGAAGCCCTGAAGGCGCTTTTCGGTCAGGAAAGCCTTGAGCCGGGTTATGTCGTCGCGATGCGCGGTTTCAGGCCGGCGCGCGAGACGACAACCATGTCCCTGATGCAGGTTTCCATCTACGCCAAGAGCGTATTTGTCGGCACGCTGACGCGCAATGCCGCTGGTGCGTTTGTGTCGGGTGTTGACCCCTGGGTCCGCGAAGATCTGTTCAACTACTCGGGGGCACAAGCGGAAGGCACGCACAAGAGGCAATACCGACTGCTCGACGCAATCTATTCGACCGCGGCACGTAACAATGTTCCAACCGGCGTGATCGGAGAAGCGATCATGTATCTTTCCAGAGGACAGGATCTGGATGCCTTCGCCAGCCAGGACCAGCGTCTGGTGCTGATCTATTCGCAAAGGCCACGTGGCAAGGAAGAGACTGCGGGACGGGTGTTGTATGTAGGCGTCCAGGGTAGCGAAAAGAGGCTCGACTGTTTCGTCTTCCAGCAGAGCGACGGCCAGTTTGCATGCGTTAGCGGTGATGATCAGGTTCGCTCGCTGACGGTCACCAACGGCATGGTCACGCCGGTCAACGGGGTCATGACGTCCACCTTCGGCCCGCGCAAACACCCGATCCTCGGAACCGTCCGGATCCACAAGGGTGTGGATTGGGCGGCACCCCTGGGCACGCCGATTGCAGCTGCCTTCGACGGCGAAATCGTCTTTCAGGGCGATGGAAAGGGTTATGGCAATCTGGTGAAGATCTCGCACGGAAACGGGAGCGAGACGCGCTATGCGCATATGCAGAAGTTCGCGATCAAGGACGGCGTCGGCACGAAGGTGAAGGCGGGCGATATCATTGGTTATATCGGCACCACCGGCCTTTCGACCGGGCCGCACCTGCATTTCGAACTTTATCGGAGTGGCGAGGCCGTCAATCCCCTGGGCACGGTTACCACAATCGCCACGGACGATTCCGCCGTCGAAACGCTGACCGACCGTATCGTTCAGGTCGAAAGTGGCGGCAGCGCCCGCGCCAAGAACCCCCTTTCTTCAGCGACCGGCGCCGGTCAGTTCATCACAAAGACCTGGATCAGGATGATGAACACATATCGTCCCGAACTTGCGCGGACATTGTCGACCGCCGACCTGCTCGCCCTGCGCTACGACGCTACGATCTCGCGCGAGATGGTCAGCAATCTGGCGCGCGAAGGCGAGGCCTATCTTCGGGCGCGCGGCCACCAGATCACGGCCGGTCGGCTCTATCTCTGCCATTTCCTGGGAATGGAAGGCGCGCATCAAGTGTTGTCGGCGTCGGGTTCGGCGCAATTGAGCGCCGTGCTCGGGTCGGCCGTCATTCAAGCCAACCCGTTCCTCACCGGCAAGACCGCCAGCTATGTCGTGAGCTGGGCCGAACGGAAAATGGGTCGGAAGCTGAGCCAGCCAACGACTGGCGCAGGCCAGCAGACAACGACGACGCAAGTCCGCCAGACATCGCCGGAGTTCGAAAAGTACAAGCAGGCAATCACGGCCGTCATAGGCTCGGTTCAGAATACCCTTTGAACCTGGCTCCAGAGCATGATGCCGAAAAGTGTGAGCGGTTTTCGGACGACATCATGCTCTATCTCTTTGATTAGAGCGGCGCGCGGGTTTCGCCGCGTATTTTTTCGGATCCTTTGAACCAAACTGTGGCCGGGATCACATACGCCCAAGAGCCATTTTGGCAGAAGCGACTACGTCGCTGACGAAATTCAGCATGCACAGACATCAATGGTGCGCGCCAAAAGCGCGGAGGGCTGGTCCATGAAAGCATTCGCCGTCTTTCTGAGCGGGTTTGTCGCGTTCATCATCGCCTCGCTTGACGCCGAGGCTGCCACGCCCGATGCCAAACGCGTGGCGCTGGTCATCGGCAACAGCAAATACGTCCATGCCGTTGCCTTGCCCAATCCGGCCAACGATGCGCACCTCATCGCATCCACCCTGCGCAATGCCGGCTTCCAGGTGATCGAAGGGGTCGATCAAGACAATGCAGGCATGCACCGCCTCATCAGCCGGTTTACCGAGCAATCTTACGACGCCGATCTCGCCGTCGTCTTTTATGCCGGGCACGGTATGCAGGTCGACGGCAAGAATTTCCTGATACCGGTCGACGCCGAGTTGACATCGCCCGCTTATCTCAAGACCCGCACTATTCAGATCGACGACTTCATGGCAGCGCTGCCGCCCGAGCCGGCGGTCGGCGTCATTATCCTCGATGCCTGCCGCGACAATCCGCTGGCAAGGACGCTGGCGGCCTCGATGCCGAAGAGCCGCTCCACCTCGTTCGGCGCCGGTCTGGCGCCGGTTGAAGCAAAATCGGAGGGCGTTGGAACCGGCGGCATTCTGATTGCCTATGCAACCGATCCAGGCGCCATCGCTTTCGACGGCAAGGGCGTCAACAGCCCTTATTCCACGGCGCTAGCCAGGCACCTGACTGAGCCAGGCATTGAAATCCAGAGCGCGCTGACACGTGTGCGTGGCCAGGTGACCGAAACGACACAGGGTCGCCAGAGACCCTGGCACAACGCATCGCTGGGGCGCGAGGTCTTCATGGGACAATCCATTGCCCAAGCCGTGCCTGTCGTAAAACCTGTCGCCGACGCATCCGGCGCCGCAATGACCGCGACCCCCGCCCCCGCAACCAGCGAGCCTCCTTCCTGGGAGGTCGAACAGCGCCTGTGGGACGAAGCTTCGAAGCGCAATTCCGTTCCGTTCTACGAAGCCTACCTCGACCAGTTTCCCAACGGCCGCTTTGCCACGGTGGCACGGCTGAACATCGACCAGCTGAAGGAACCGAAAGCCGAAGACCAGCATGTCGCGGCAGCCGATGAGGACGAGGCGAATGCCAATTCCGGCTCGGCCGTTCGCACCTCCATTGGTGTTTCGGACGAGGCGAAGCAGACCCTGGGTACCGAGTTGACAGAAAGTGCGATCGGCCTCGATCACGAAGGCCGCATCGATCTGCAATTGCGCATCGAAGCCCTGGGCAACGAACTCGGCCGTATCGACGGAAACATAGGTCCGCAGACCCGCCAGGCTATCGGCGTCTGGCAAGCGAAGAACGGTCTGCCGCGGACCGATTTCCTGACACGCGAGCAACTGGCGTTCCTGGTGATCCAGACCGACCCGATGATGGCTACGGTGCGCGCCAGACATGCCGCAGATCAGGCTCGTGCAGCGCAGCCGAAAAAACAGGTGCAGAAGGCCCGCGCACAAAAGCCCGTGGCACAGAAAGCCCGGACACAAAAGCCGGTGGCGGCACACAAGCCTCGCAAACAACAGCAGGTCGTGCAGAAAAAGCGCTACCGCGAGGTGGTTCGACGGGACGCCCCGCCGCCGCGGGACAACAGCGACTTCCTGACCAAGGCGCTGATTTTCGGCACCGGCGTTGCGGTAGGTGGCGTGCTCAACAACTGACAAGCCTGCGTTTCAAGCCTGTTCGATATCTGAGCAAGGCCTGGCGCACACCAGCTATTCAGTCCTTATCCGCATTTCCACCCGGCGGTTGGCCGGACTGTAGGGGTCGGGGTTGCGTGGACGCGTTTCGCCCAGGCCGATTGCCTTGATGCGGGCAGCGTCGACGCCATTGGACATCAGGAAGGCGGTCACCGATTGTGCTCTTCGTTCCGACAGCCCCTCATTGTAGTGAGCCGAACCCGAAGCGTCGGTGTAGCCCTCCACGACAAAACTCAGCGTGCTCAGCCGGTTATCATTGAGCGCCTTGGCGAACTCGCCGAGTTCGGCGCGCGCAGTCGTATCGAGTTCCGCGGAATCCAGGCCGAAATTGATCAGCATGTCGAGGCTGGTTTTTTCGGCGGGCGCTTCCTTCTTGTTGCTCTTGCATTCGTCTTCGGTGCCGACACAAACCCCACGCGGCGGGCCGAATTCGCTCGCCCCTTCGAAAAACTTCACGATGTCTTCCGATTTTTGAAGCGGATCAGCGGAAGCATGCGTCCAAGAAAGCGCTACCGCCAAGACAAAAGCTGAACCCCACAACTTCACAACGGCACTCCTGTTTTGAGCATCCGATTTCGCCAACCCGGACTATACCAAATTGCGAAGCGACTGTCTGTCATAAACGTTGAGCATTTGGGCGATCAACGGCTGTTGCCACCTTGCCCTGGACAGAGGCTTGACCCGCGCCTCGTCCAGCGCTTCAGTACCAATTGTTCCCCAGGTGAAAGCGTGGTGGCCATGGCTTATGAGCTTCGATTCAAAACGGCGCGGGATCTTTTCATGGCCTGTCCCGCTGTTGCCGGGGACATGGTAGCACCTCCAACCGAACAGCCTTCAATCGAGTTTTGCCGCACTCTCCTTGCCGGACGAGTGCCCGAGGAGGCGATTACGTTCTGTGCCTATCTCCTGCCTGAGCGGGCTGCGATCTGGTGGGCGCATGAGTGCCTGAGCCACCTGACCGATCTGCTCGACAGCGGGGATCAGGAGTTGCTCGCGCTTGTTCACGACTGGGTCGGCCAACCCGATAGTCCTTACCATGACGCGGAAGTGGGCAAGGCCGCGGCAATGCCGCCGACAACGCCGGCTGCCTGGGTTGCCCTAGCCGCAGGATGGCACGGCAACGGTGCGGCTGCGGACATGGCCGCAGCATCGCATTTGCGATCATTTCCCGCCGCCCATGCGGTCAATGCGGGAGTTCTGGCCGGACTGGCGCGCGTTGCATTGGCGGACCGCTTTTCGGTCCTTTCCGCGTTTGTCGAAATGGGCATCCAGATGGCAGAAATCGAGGCGCTGCGCCAATCAGCGGATGCATGCTAATGCATCTCGCGTTTGACCGGCTTCACTTTAGGTTGTTGTTTTATGCATGTCGTGCGGCATCCCCCAACCCACGTGGTGTTGCGCAGCTTTCGTGAAAAATGAAACGGAAGCCAGCTGTGCCCCGAGATACGGCCGCTATCGGGACCATCACCAGCCGCCTCCCCCTCCCTCGCCACTGCCACCCAGGGGAGCGATGACAGGTGGCGCAGACGCCTCCTCAACCGGCTCGATCACTTTTTTCTTGACCACCCGTTTGGGAGCCGCCTTGACAACCTTCTGCTCGACAGGTGCCCTACGAACAATCTTCTGCTCGACAGGTACCCTGCGAACGACCTTCGGCGGTGACGTCTCCACCAGCGGCGTCGGTTCGGGTGGCATCAAATACGTGCAGCCTGTGAGCGCCGCAAGGACGCCGAAGAGAGTTGTTCCGATAATCGCCTGCTTCAATACTCTGCCCACCATTGCCTCCTTGTTGATCAGAACAAATCCCGACGCGGATTGGCTTGCTCCCAGACCGCCCTGGCCGCCTTGACCAGTTGCGTGTCGATAGAACCGCTTGACGGAATCTTCGACTTGAGTTCCCCACGCAGTTGCTTCAACGCAGCCGTTTTCGCCTTCGTTCCGAACTTGGCCAGCGTTGTCTGGGCGTCCGGCAGCTCGTTGCGAAGATCGAGCGCGACTGTGAATGCCAGGAAACGCACGGCGACGGCTTGGTCGGCATTGTCGCCCTTCTGCATCTCGAGGGCCGCGCGATCATATGCGCCGGATTGATCACCCCGCGCGGTCGCCAACTCGAACAGGCGTTGCGCTTCATCAAGGTTCTGCGGCACCCCAACGCCGTCTCGATACATGCGCCCAAGGCTGGCTGGAGCGTAGGGCTGGCCAAGATCGATGGCCTTCTGGAATAACGCCAGCGCCGCCTTCGGATCCTTTTCGACACCTTTGCCGCTGAGGTAGTTGCGACCGAGCAGGTTCATCGAATACATGTCCTGTCGCTCGACACCGGCATTCAAGAAAGCAACGGCGCGGACCGGATCAACGGGCGCACCATTGCGACCCTCCGTGAAGATCGCGGCGAGATCGTTCATGGCATAGGTATGCCCCATCGCTGCCGCCTTCAGCAGCAGGTCCAGCCCCTTGGCCGTGTCGCGCTGAACGCCGAGGCCGTTGAACAAGGCACGACCCCACGCCGTCATCCCATAGGGATCGCCTTTGTCAGATGCCACTGAGTAGAAGTCGTTTGCCTTCTCGGGATCGACGTCCATCCCTATTCCAGACGAGGCGATATAGCCAAGTTCGAACACGGCGCGCACGTGCCCCCTGTCGGCAGCCTGCTGGATGGCTTTCCTGGCCTGGTCGACCTTGCCCGTAGCAAGCAGCGCGCGCCCCAGCTCATAGCGGAAGCGGGCGACATCGGGATACGCCTTGACCGCGTCCTCGCAGAGCTTCACCGCGTCGGCGCCGATTTCGTTTGGCAGCAGGCCGGGAACGACGCCCTGCAGGTCGAGGGGTTCACCGGCAGCCGAGTCGCACGGATCGACGGTAGGCGATAGTTTCATCGTGGCGGGCTTGGATGCGGCGCTGCCCGCCCGGATTTCGAAGGCGACCTCGACCGTTTTGCCGGCTCCGATCTGTGGCTCATAGCGCAACCGGTCGACCTCATCGGCCATCAAGCTGGAGTCGGGCGACAGGACCCGATCCGGCAGGGAGAGCGTTCCCGTTGCCGGATAGCTCGCGACTTTCAGGCTGACCGCGGGGTCCTGTACCGGGAAATTCAGATTCAGCGGAATCGGGCCGACGCCGACCGGAATGTCGATCTCCCGGTCTTCGATCGCCTCGGCGGCACCGGCGATATGGATGCCCCGCTCCAGCACCTGCTGCTTCTGCTCGGCCTCGAGCGAGGCCATCACCTGTTCGCCCTGGGCGCCTTCGCCGTTCTTGATCCGGAACACCAGCATGCCCCTGGCTTCGCCGCCCCAATTGTCGCGTGCGGCATAGGCCAGCATGTCCATCTCGTCCGGCCCGCCTGCTCCCTTGGGGACATCCATCTGCAAACGCGGCAGGTCCTTGCCCTGGATCTGTTCTCCCGCCTCGACAACCTTGCCGTCCAGCATCAGGCGTCCGAGCGTGGGCGGTCTTTCGATGCTGACGGTGACTGTCCCGCCGTCGATCTCGACCGGTTCGGGGAGATCCAGACCGACGGGCCCGACCCCAGACAGCACGACCTTCTCCAGCACCGGCGGCAGCGATGGGCGGCTGCTGCGACGCATCAGAACGACGTCGTCGATCAGCGAAGAGTTCTCCCAGGGAACCTGCAGACCCTTTGTCGCCTCAACCACATCCCTGCGCACGGCCGACATGACGGTGCGTATCTCCTGGTTGGGGGCCAGCGCGCGACGGGCAAACGCCGACGAAAAAGGACTGAGGTCGCCGGCGCCGTCATAGGCAACCGCGCCGGGTTCGGTGGCAAACGCGATCAGCGTGTTCAGTGAGCTTCTTATTTGCGCAAGGCCGGTGCCGCTGGCGACAACAAGCTGATCCCTCAGCCAATAGTCCTTGCGCGGGAACGGGTTGTTGCGGCAGGCATCGAGAATAATCACCTGGATTTTCGACTTCGAACGCATCTGCTGCAGCACGTCGTTCAGCTTGATTGCCTGGACCTCGACGTCGGCCGGCTGTTTCAGCGAAGCGTCCACCGGGATCAGGAAATTTTCGCCGCCGATCTGAAAGCCGTGACCGGAATAGTAGACGACGGCGACATCGGCGCCATCCACGGCGGCCAGATAGTTGCGGAACTGCTCTTCGAATTGCAGTTTGGTGAGGTTGCTCGCAACGAACACCTCGAAACCAGCCTGCCGAAACGTATCGGATACGTCCACAACATCCTTGGCCGGGTTCTTGAGGGCCGAGATTTCCCGGTAGTCGGAATTGCCAATGACAAAGGCAACCCTTCGTTCGAGCGCGGACGCGTCGAAGGCCGCAAGGCTTGCGAGGATGAGGGCTACAACGAAGCCGCAACGTCGGAGCATGTCAAATCCCTTAACCGCTGTTACCTCTTGACCACAAGAATACAACTTGCGGCATCAAGGTCCGTTAGAGAGCATGCAACCTGCCGAGACACGACCCGGGAGAAACGCCGCCACGACAGCGGACAAGCCCTCACCTGATCAATTGCTAAATTACATCAGAGGTGAGGTGTCTGCAATGTATCTCACACAGGCCCGCCAAATCCTGACGGCGGCCGGCCAAGGGCGAGCGGGAAGCGTAAGCAATCCTGACAAACTGCTCCGATAGTTGAGCCAAAGCTACGTCACCGGAAAATGTCTATGATGCGTCGCGCCGATTTGCGGTATCGAATGCAAAGGCGGTACCGTGATTTGCTCGGGCCGATGGGTTCCCAAATCCTCTTGATCATAGCCAGTATGGGATCATAGCCAGTATGGGTGAAGTAAAATTGATGCAACGACCTGGAAAGCACTCCGAAAGCAGGCGGTCGCGGCGCAAGACGACGTGCATGCCACCGCTCTCCGCCTCGAGCGCGTTGCGAGATCAATTCCTGGGGAGATAGTCAATGGCTCGCAATCGGTCGCAAGAAAATCGCGCATCGCAACCCAACGATGGCGTGGTCGCCCAAGGCGACAAGCGCAACGCACAAGACATTATCGGATTAATTGTCGACCAGCAGTCACAGTTCTCCAAGACGAACCGCCGGATCGCACACGCGATTTTAAGCGAGCCGCATAGCTTTGCCGAAAAGCCCATCGAGGAGCTCACCACCTGGCTCAATGTATCGGCGCCAACCGTCACCCGGTTTTCCCGCATGCTGGGGTGTGACGGCTTAAAGGATCTCAAGCTTAAGATCATGGGGTCGGTGCGTGTCGGCATCCGTTATCTCGAACCCCAGACGCCGCCCGGATCTATCGCCGAGGTTGCGGAGCGCGTCAGCAAACGGGCACAGAAAACCATTGCGGATATGCATCACAACGTCGATCTCGAACGCGCTCAGGCGGTGGTCGACAAGATCAGTGTCTGTCACACGCTCTACGCATTCGGCAGCGGCGGCGTCTCCTCATGGCTCATCGAAGAGATCCAGAACCGCTTTTTCCGGCTGGGCATACGTGTCATTCCCTGTAACGATCACCAGATGCAATTCATGCTGGCGACAAGCGTGGAACGCACGGACGTCGTCATCTGCTGTTCGCTTACGGGCGCCAATAGCGAGCTTGAGAAGGCCGTATCCGTCGCTCGCGAATATGGAGCGATAACGATTGCCCTGACCCCAAGCGGAACACCTCTCGCCGCCGCGGTGGATGAGCTGCTGCCCATCAACGGCCCCCCCGACGAAGATATTCTGAGCCCGGCGTCAATCCGCTACGCTTACATGATCGCGATCGATATCATCTCCTACGGCGTCGCCATCGCCCGCAAGAACGCAGGCCGGGAAAAACTTCGCCGCCTCAAGCAGCAGTTGGCGATCGCCCGCGATGAGGCTCAAACCCAACCTCTGTGCGACTGACCCAAAAAGATGTCTATTTTTTGTTTTTTCGATCAAAAATCAGCTTAAAAAATCGTCACTTGCTCGGAACTGGCGGATAAATGATCCGAAAATAAAAATTTTGTTGGACAGCTCCAAAAAATTTTGCATAGTTACCCCACAGCACGAGCTTAACCGGCCTTACAGTTCGTCTTCGAGGCTGGAGATACCGAAAGTTATCTGCCGGCACAGCCGGTTGGCCGAAATCAAAAAAGCTATAACAATGGGGAACTAGCATGATTTCTTCGCTGGAACGACACCTGCTGTCCAGAAGACAGATACTGCAAGGCGCTGCGGGGCTGTCCGCTGCGGCGATGATGGGATCTCGCGCTTTCGCGGCCCCCTCCACACCGATCAGCTTCGTTGGCTGGCAGTACCAGCCGCAGATCGTCGAAGAGAACGTCAAGTCGTTCATGAAACTCTACGACGAGAACGTGAATTACGAACTCGTATCAGGCGACTACCACCCCGTGGCGGAGACGAAGCTCACCGGCGGTCAGCATATCGACATGCTGTACTCCGAGGAGAACTACATCGCCCGCTGGCACGCGGCCAACTGGATCCGCGACATCGAGAGCATGCCGGGCGTTGCCGATATCAAGGCTGGCATGTTCCCGGTCAGCGTGGAGTCGCTTTCGCTGCCAAACGGCGGGCCGCTGTGCGGGCTCCCCTACTACGCCGGCTACAACACCTTCCTCTACAACGAGGAGCATCTCGCAAAGGCCGGGGTTCAGGCGCCGGAAACCTGGGATGCCGTCCTTGATGTCTGCCGCAAGCTCAAGAAGGATGGCATATCCGAGGCGCCCTTCCACGCGATGTGGCAGCAACAATGGCCTAATATGTCCTGGTACATGTTCGCGGCATGGTATTCAGAAGGTGCCAAGGTCTTCGACGCCGACGGAAACTTCGTCGACGAGCCGGCCTTGCGCAAGATCCTGGAAATCAACCAGACTTTCTACAAGGAAAAGCTGGTCGTCGAGGACATCATGACTTTGCCCGGCGAAGGCGTGCCCAGCTACGCCTCCGGCCGCCACACTTTCATGGTCGTGCATGATTACAACCACAAGGTTGCCAATGATCCCGCCGTTTCCAAGATCGCGGGAAAAGTGCGCAACGCGATCATGCCGGGAGCGACCCGCTCGACCATGGCCTGGACGGCGGCCTATCTCATGGGCTCGCAACCCGTCGATGAGGAACGCGTGTGGAACCTGCTCCAGTTCTTCGGCGGCAAAGCCAAGGACGGCCAGTATCATGTGATCAAGCGCTGGGCGCTCGAGTTCGGCCTCGGCTCGGGCTACAAGGAGGTCATGCAGGATCCCGAGATCGTCGCCAGTTTCTCGAAATGGCGCGACCTCGATATTTCGGCCAAACAGCTCGGCATGGCGACGTCGCGTGCGATCGGCAAGGCGATCTGGTTCCCGGAATGGGATATGTTCATGATGCAGCAGGTCCAGGAATACATCCGTTCGGGCAGCTCGACCGACCAGTTGGTGGCATCGCTTGCGGCCAAGGCTTCCGAGCTGAAGGCCCAGTATCAGTAAGGCATCCGGGGTAGCCGGCGATCGGGACGGCTACCCCGTCCGTATCAACCTCCAACGACATCGCCAGACGCGGCATTGCCGGCGCTCTGGCCCAGATGATGTGCGAGGACGCATGACAACGACGCTGCTGCCGTCGCAAGGAATAGAGCCACTGGCGCATCAGCGCCGCCGCAGGATCAGCCTTCCGGCCTTTGCGTATGTCTCCGTCGCCCCGACACTGATCCTGATGGTCCTGATCGTCGGCCTGCCGCTCCTCTACAGTCTCTATTTGTCCTTCAACATCACCAATCCGATCACCAAGCGGTGGGTTTTCGTTGGCTTCGCCAATTATACGAAGATCTTCCAGAACCAGGACTTCTGGTATGCGCTCGGCCGCACGCTTTATTTCTCGGCGATTGCGGTCATCGGAACGACCGTACTCGGAACGCTAATCGCACTTGTCTTAAACCAGCGATTTGCTGGCCGCGGCTTCCTGCGCAGTGTGGTCCTTGTCCCCTGGGCCATGGCGCCTGTGTCTATCGGAGTGCTGTGGTCCTTCATCTATGCCGGCAATTTCGGTTTGTTGAACGGCTTTCTCAACGACGTCGGCCTCGGTTCATGGGGACGGGCATGGTTCGGAGAGGGCTTCCGCGCCCTCAACCTCGTGGCGTTGACCCAAGTCTGGAACCAGACGCCGTTGACGACGCTGATGCTCCTTTCCAGCCTGCAATCCATGCCGGGCAACCTGCATCGCGCAGCCATTCTCGACGGTGCGGGACCGGTCAAGCGCTTCTTCGCGATCACGCTGCCCTGGCTCAAGCCGACGCTGCTTTTCTCCACCATCATCTCGACCATCAACGCGTTCCTGGCCTTCGACATTATCTGGATCATGACGCGCGGCGGTCCGGGCGCAGCGACCACCACACTGTCCTGGCTCGGCTACATGCAATCCTTCCAGTTCCTGAAGTTCGGCGAAGGGGCCGCTCTTCTATATGTGCTGACGTTTCTCAGCCTTGCATTCGCGATCGCCTATTTCGCCTTCCTCAGCCCCAGGAAAGCCAGAACGACGGTGCCGGCCATAGCCGCTCCAGGACCGCAGACGACCAGCCGCCCGCGCCCCCCCATGGTCGTCTTGCCGGAATGGAAGCCGAAGAGGCTGATGGGCCCGATAGCCACGCGCAACACGGGCAAGTTCCTGTTCGCGCTCGCCGTTGTTGCCATTCTTGTCTGGTCTTTCCTGCCCGTCGCCGCGCTGATCCTGATCAGCCTGTCGCCGGCCACCGACCTGATCCGAACGCCTCCCTCCGTCGTGCCCTCGACGCTCACCTTCGAAAACTATCGGTCCGTGCTCATGGCCCAAGGCACGACCAGCGTGCAGGCCGCACGCGTGCCATTGTCCCTGCTCAACAGTTTCGGCATCGGCATCGTCGTCTCCGTCGTCAATGTCGCGCTCGGCACCCTGGCTGGCTACGGTTTTGCCCGCTACGCCGGACATCGCTTCTTTGCCGTCAGCCTCTGGGCGCTTCTTCTGACGCGTATGGTTCCTGCGCTGACGCTGGTTCTGCCATTCTTCGTCATTTTCCGGACGCTCGGGCTCATCGACACCCATCTCGGTCTGGTGATCGCATATTCGACGATCCTGATGCCGCTTGCCGCCTGGATGATGAAGACCAGTTTCGAGACCGTGCCCCTCAGCCTGGAGCGCGCGGCACAGATCGATGGCTGCAGCCGCTGGACGATGTTCCGCAAGGTTCTGGTACCTGTGGTGCGGCCGGCTATCGTCGCGGCGCTGATCTTCTGCTTCCTGGTGTCCTGGAACGAGTTTCTCTTTGCAATGATCCTGACCTCGACCCCCAAGACGCAGACAATACCGGTCGTCATCGCAGGCTTTCTCAACCAGGCGCGCTTCTATGAGTATGGGCCGCTTTTTGCCGCCAGCGTGCTTGCCATCCTGCCGCCCGTGGCGGTCGCCTTCTTCTTCCAACGTTACCTCGTCCAGGGTGC
Source organism: Mesorhizobium sp. WSM4871 (assembly GCF_055811295.1). Lineage (NCBI taxonomy): Bacteria > Pseudomonadati > Pseudomonadota > Alphaproteobacteria > Hyphomicrobiales > Phyllobacteriaceae > Mesorhizobium > Mesorhizobium sp. WSM4871. The sequence goes on from NZ_JBVVPU010000007.1 coordinate 80,495, forward strand.
GCTTTCCGGCGCGGTCAAGGGCTGAAAGGAGATTCGAGCATGGCATCGATCGAAATTGCCGGCCTCAACAAGCGGTTCGGGACCATGGCTGTTTTGAAAGGACTCGATCTCTCGATCAACGACGGCGAGTTCATCTCCTTCCTCGGACCGTCGGGATGCGGGAAATCGACCTTGCTGTTTTGCATCGCCGGCCTGGAGGATATCGACGAGGGATCCATCCGCTTCGACAACAAGGAGATTTCGGATCTCGGACCGCGCGAACGCAACATCGCCTTGGTCTTCCAGGATTACGCGCTCTATCCGCACATGACGGTGCGCGAAAATATCGCTTTTCCACTGCGCCAGCAGAAACTGGACGAGGCGACCGTGGACAAGCAGGTTGCCTGGGCCGCCGATGTCCTGGGCATCGAGGCCCTTCTCGACCGACCGCCGGCGGCGCTTTCCGGCGGCCAGCGCCAGCGCGTCGCCGTTGGCCGCGCGATCGTCAGAAACCCTTCGGTACTTCTAATGGACGAGCCCCTTTCCAATCTCGATGCGTCGCTGCGCGTGCGCATGCGCACCGAGATCCGGCGCCTCCAGAAGGCGCTCGGCATCACCGTCATCTTCGTTACGCACGATCAGGAGGAGGCCATGGTGCTGTCCGACCGGATCGCCGTGATGAAGGACGGCGTCGTGCAGCAGTTCGCACCGCCGATGGAGGTTTATTCCGAGCCAGCCAACCAGTTTGTTGCCGGGTTCATCGGCAGCCCGCAAATGAACTTCTTGCCCGCCAATCTGTGTGGCGGCAGTTCCGATCAGATCCTCGGCGTGCGTCCACACGACCTGAAGCCGGCGGCTCGCGGCAATGGCGGCCTGACGCTGTCCGGCGAGCTTGTGCTCATCGAACCGGCCGGGCCTTTCCAATTCCTCGACGTTTCGATCGCCGGGCATGTCGTCCGGGCAACCTGTAGCGACGCGTCCGGCCTGTCTGCCGGCCAAAGCGTCATCCTTAGCGCGCGAGCGGAAGCCGTTCGTTATTTCGCCGCGGACGACGGCACCCGTATCAACCAGCAATTCTTGGAAACCGAAAGCCGAATTCATGCCGTATGAGCTCGTTTTAAAAAATGGCCGTGTGATCGATCCCTCCCAGGGCATCGACCGCATCACCGACGTCGCCTTCGCCGGCGGAAAGGTCGCCGCGCTTGGGGACGGCCTTTCCGGCACGCAAGAACGAAACGTCTCCGGCTTGATCGTGACGCCCGGCCTGATCGATCTGCACACGCATGTCTACTGGGGCGGAACGTCGCTTGGCGTGGACCCCGACTCGTTTGCCCGAAAGAGCGCGGTTTCGACCTGCGTCGATACAGGAAGCGCGGGACCAGGAAATTTTCCGGGATTTCGCAAGCATGTGATCGAGCGCAGCACCGCCCGTATTCTCGTTTATCTGCATATCTCCTTCGCCGGCATCTATGGGTTCGCAAAGAATTTCATGATCGGCGAAAGCCATGACATGCGGCTTCTTGCAAGCCGCGAAGCGGTCGAGATCATCAACGCCAACCGCGACGTCATCATCGGCGTGAAAGTGCGCATCGGGCGCCATGCTTCCGGCCCTGCCGGCATCCAGCCTCTCGATGTCGCCCTGCAGGTCGCCGATGAGACGGGCCTGCCGCTGATGGCCCATATCGATGAGCCGCCGCCATCCTACGAGGCCGTTGTCTCGCGCCTGCGCGCCGGCGACGTGCTGACCCATTGTTTCCGACCCTTCCCCAATGCACCCGTCGACGGCAGGGGCAAGATCAAGCCGGAAATCCTTGAGGCAAGGCAACGCGGCGTTCTTTTCGATATCGGCCACGGGATGGGCTCCTTCTCCTGGAAGTCCGCACGCGCAATGCTGGCGCAAGGTTTCCAGCCGGACACCATCTCCTCCGATGTCCATGCGCTGTGCATCGAAGGCCCGGCCTACGACCAGGTCACGACGCTTTCGAAATTCCTGGCGCTCGGCATGTCGATCAACGACATCATCGCAGCCTCGACCGTCAATGCGGCCAAGGCGTTGCGGCGCCCTGAGCTTGGAACGTTCAAGATCGGCTCGGCCGGGGACGCGAGCATCCTCGAATTGCGCAGCGGTGCGTTTTCCCTCGAAGACACGCGTGGCGAGATCGTCGTCGCGCCTGAACGTATCTTTGCCGCCGGTCTGGTCATTGCCGGCCAGGATATCGGCACCGACGATCAAACGCTCGCAGCAGCGGCTGAATAGGGAGATCTGAAAATGGACAGTGGCTACGCAATGAAAGACGCGCCGGCCAATTTCATAGGCGGCGAATGGCAGACGGAGCCGGAGACCATGGCGGCGGTCAATCCGGCAACAGGAGAGACCATTGCCCAGCTCCCGCGATCGAGCCGCGAGACGGCAGAACGGGCTGTCGCCGCGGCAAAGGCCGCCGCGCCGGCATGGGCCGACACGCCGGTTTTCAAGCGCGCCGCGATCTGCGTTGCCATCGCCTCGGCAATCGACGCCGCTCAGGAAAAGATCGCTCGCATCCTCTCGGCCGAGCAAGGCAAGGTTCTTACGGAGGCCATGGGTGAGGTCGGCAAGGCCGCCGACGGCTTCCGGCTGGCATCCGAGCTCGTCAAGCAAATGGGCGGGCAGACCTTGCCGGCCGAGGATCCGACGAAGCTTGTCATGACGATCCGCCAGCCGCGTGGCGTTTACGGCGTCATCACCCCGTGGAATTTTCCGGTCAACATCCCCGTGGAATATCTGGCCCCGGGCATTGCCAGCGGCAACACCATCGTCTGGGTGCCCGCTCCTTCCACCTCGCTGGTCGCCTGTGCCTTGATGGAGGCAATCGACAGCGCCGGTCTTCCCGCCGGCGTCATCAATCTGGTCATCGGGGAAGGCGCGACCGCGGGCGACGCCGTCGTGGTTCATCCCGACGTGGCGGCCATCGGCTTTACCGGGAGTGCGGCGACCGGCAGAAAAATCGCCGAGCGCGGCGCCGGCAAGCCGCTGCTCCTGGAGCTGGGCGGCAATGGCCCCGTGATCGTTTTCGAGGATGCCGATCTTGACGCGGCCGCCGCGGCCGCGGCCGGCGGCGCATTCTTCAATGCCGGTCAGGTCTGCGCCGCGACGGGGCGTGTTCTCGCGCATCGGTCGATTGCCGAAAGCCTGTGCGAGAAACTTGTCGCCCATGCGAAAAAACATGTGCTCGGCGATCCCTTCCACCAGGGGACCACCATGGGGCCGCTGAACAACGCCAAGGTCGCGGCCAAGGTCAAGGAGCATGTCGATGACGCGGTCGCCCAAGGCGCCAAGGTGCTTTATGGCGGCAAGCCGCGCCCCGATCTCGGCAGCGGACTGTTTTTTGAACCGACGATCATCGCCGGTGTCACGCGCGAGATGAAAATCAACCGGGAGGAGACTTTCGGCCCCGTCGTTCCCGTTCTCGCGTTCAAGGACGAGGCCGAAGCGCTCGATCTGGCGCTCGACAGCGACTATGGCCTGTCGGTCGGCGTCTTCACGGCGGATGTGGCGCGAGGTGTTTCGATCGCCAAGGCGATCCCCGCCGGGATCGTCAACGTCAATGCCGGCAGCACCTGGTGGGAAATTCACCTGCCCTTCGGCGGCGGGACCGGCACCAGGAGCGGCATCGGCCGGCTGGGCGGCGTGCACACGATGGAAGCCATGACGGAACTGAAGATGATAACGGTCACGATGGATAAAAAGGCAGGTGCGGCATGAGCCCCCAACCGCTTGCCTTTGCTAGCGAACGGAATTCGCTGCTTTCTCCGCCGGAGAGAGCGCGGATGATCCGCGCGCTCGTCGATGAACTGATCCCCGGCGCCGAGGGCTGGCCCTCCGCATCCGAGGCGGGTGTGCACGGCATCGTGGCGATGCGTCTCCTTGCGGACTGGAGCGATGTGCGGTTTACGGCACTGGCCGATCTGCTGGGCTGGGAAAGGGACGGACTTTCAAGCGCCGATGGCGAGACCCGCATCGCGTCCGTCAAGGCCTTCGAGCACGCTGACCCGGAGCTTTTCGACAGGATCTACGCGGCGGTGACGCTTGCCTACTACGAAACGCCTTTCGTCATCGAAGCCATTCGAAACACGGGGCGCCCATACTCCTACCGGCCTCATCTCACCGGCTACGACATGGCGCCCTTCGATTTCAACCGGGACCAGCCCGCCCATCGCCGCGGCCGCTACCTGAAAACAGAAAACGTCAGGCCCGTCGATACGTCGTCGCTCGGCCTGGACACGGTAAAGACAGATCATTGGGGACTGGAAAGATGACGACAGAGCGCATCTGTGACGTATTGATCGTGGGCGCCGGCGCGACGGGATCCCTGGTGGCACTGACACTGGCGGAAGCCGGCCTCGATGTCGTCTGCCTCGAACAGGGTTCCTGGGTGGAAGCGCAAGATCATCCGCATCTCCATGCCGACTGGTCTTGGCAGCGCCGGACCAACTGGAGCCCGGACGTCAACAAGCGCAGCCATCCGGACGATTTCCCCGTCAATTCGGACTCCTCGCAAATCCTGATGTGGAACGCCGTTGGCGGGTCGACCAACGTCTATGGCGCAATCTGGCCACGCTACCGTCCCTCCGATTTCCGCAAGGGCACGGAGCATGGTCTTCAGCCGGACTGGCCGATCGCCTATGAGGATCTCGCCTCCTTTTACGAGCAAGCCGACAAGCTCGTCGGCGTGTCGGGACTTGCCGGCGATCCGGCCATGCCCCCGCGAGACCGTTGTCCGACCCCGCCAATGCCCGTGTCCAAGGTGGCGAAGCGCCTTGCTTCCGGTTTCGATGCGCTTGACTGGCACTGGTGGCCCGTCGAGGCCGCGGCGATCTCGGAGGATTATGACGGCCGACCGGCCTGTAACAATTGCGGTACCTGCAACGGCTGCCCGCGCGGATCGATGAGCAAATATTCACTGTCCATCTGGCCGAAGGCATTGAATGCCGGCTGCGAACTGCGCATCAACGCCCGCGTGTTGAAAATCGAGAGAGACCCGGACGGTCGCGCAAGCGGCGCGCTCTATGTCGACCGCAACACCGGGAAGCAGCATTTCCAGAAAGCGAAGCTGGTTATCGTGGCCGCGAACGGCATCGGAACGCCACGGCTCCTTCTCGCATCCGACAATCTCGCCAACGCCAACGATCAGGTCGGACGCCATCTCCTTCACCACACGCTGGTTGCCTGCGAGATGTGGGTCGACGAGCCGGTCGATGGTCATATCGGTTACGTCGCATCCCTGCTGTCGCGGCAGTTTGCCGAAACCGACGTGTCGCGCGGTTTCGTCAACGGTTTCAATTTCAACTGCATCACCTCCACGCCCTCGGCGGGAGAGCTTGCGGCAGGTTGGTTCACGCCGGCCCGCGCGCCATGGGGCCGCGACCATCACTCATGGTTCGAGCGCCACTTCGGCCATTCCATCGGCGTTTTCGCCATTGGCGACGATTTGCCGAATCCGGAGAATCGCGTGACGCTGGATCCTGTTCTGAAGGATTCCGATGGCGTGCCTGCGGCAAAGACCCATTATGCGCCAGGTGAAAACGACAAGCGCATGATGAACTACATGCTCGATCGCCTCGAGGAGCTTGCAAAGGCCTGCGGCGCTTTCGAATATCGGCTGCATGACTATCGCGACAAGGACGGCGTTTATCGCACACCCGCCTGGCATATGATCGGCACCTGCCGCATGGGCAGCGACCCGGCGACATCCGTCGTCAACCGGTGGAATCAGACCTGGGAGGTTCCCAACCTTTTCATTGTCGATGGAAGCGTGCTGGCGACCGGCGGTGTCGTCAATCCGACGGCGACCATCTCGGCGCTCGCTTTGCGTGCCGCGGCCTATATCCGCGACAATTTCGAAACCCTGTCGCAGCAGACGCGGTCGTCGATAGCCGCCTGACGCGGACGACGCGGGTAGTCCATCGCAAGCCCGGTAAAGCCATCGGGGTCCCGCCGAAATGGCTATGACGGGAGCCGTGCGGATCAGAGAAAGACAAAATGCTCCAACGCCCCCCTGCCGAACCCGGAATGAGCGAAGCCGATATCGATACGCCTGCCCTCATCATCGATCTCGATGCAATGGAAGGCAATCTCGACCGCATGGGCGCATTCTGCCGCGACGCGGGGGTACGGTTGCGCGCTCACGCGAAAACCCACAAGTCCCCCGTCATCGCCCACTGGCAGATCGCCAGGGGGGCCATCGGCCAGTGCGTGCAAAAACCAGCGGAGGCCGAGGTTCTTGCCTGGGGCGGCGTCAGCGACATCCTCGTTTCTAACGAGGTCGTTTCCTCCCGCAAGCTGGCGCGTCTGGCCGCGCTGACCAGGATGTCGAAGATTTCGCTTTGTGCCGATAGCGCGATCGTGGTCGACCAGATCGAGGCAGTTGCCGAATCCTTGGCCACGCGGTTGACCGTGCTGGTCGAGATCGACGTCAGCGGCGGCCGCTGCGGTGTGGAGCCCGGCGAGCCGGCCACGGCACTGGCGGTACGCATAGCGAGAAGCCGCCATCTGGTGTTCGGCGGCCTGCAATCCTATCAAGGGCGCGCCCAGCACCTGCGCACCGAAGAGGAACGGCGCGACGCGATCGGCCAGGCTGCGGCGCGAACGGCGGATACGGTCGCCGCAATCAGGAAGCAAAAGCTGGAATGCGCTGTCGTCGGCGGCGCAGGCACGGGCACCTTTGCCCACGAGGCAGCCAGCGGCGTCTACAACGAGTTGCAGGCCGGCTCCTATGTGTTCATGGATGCCGACTATGCACGAAATCGTCCCGCTCCCGATTTCGAACAATCGCTGTTCGTGTTGAGCACGGTCATGAGTGCCGCCCGTCACGGCATCGCGGTTCTGGATTGCGGCCACAAGGGGATTGCCGTCGACAGCGGGCTTCCTCTCATTCACGCCAGACAGGATATCGACTATGTCGGCGCATCCGATGAGCACGGTTCGCTCGTCCTGCGTTCGGATCCCGGCAGCCTTGCCATCGGCGAAACGCTGCGCCTCATTCCGGGCCATTGCGATCCAACGGTCGACCGCTACGACTGGTATGTCGGCATGCGCGGCAAGCGGGTCGAATGCGTCTTTCCTGTCGCGGCGCGCGGAATGATGCAATGACGCTTGCTGTTCCTCTGAAGACCGAAACGAAGCCCCAGGACCTGAGCCTGCGCTGTATCGCCTGCGATGCCACCCTGGCGCCAACACTGGTCTACCGCTGCCCCGACTGCGGCGGCATATTGGAGGTTGTACGCCAAAAACCGGAGGGCCGCGGCTGGCTCAGGGCCGACTTCGTCGCGGATGACATTACGCTTGGAGAGGGTGGCACGCCGCTTCGGGAACTCAGACCCGATCTCCTCCATGCCGGCTTCAAAGGGCGACTTCTGGTGAAGGACGAAACCCGCAATCCATCTGGCTCCTTCAAGGATCGTCTCGTGGCGGCGTCGCTGAGCCGGGCGATCGCGCTTGGCGCGACTGGTATCGTCAGCGCGTCGAGCGGCAACGCCGGCGCCGCCGCCGCCTGCTATGCCGCGAATGCGGGAATTCCCGCTATCATCGTCTGCCCGGAGGCGACCCCGCGTGGCAAGCTGGCGCAGATTGCCGCCTATGGCGCCACGCTTGAGCAGGTGCCCGGCCATTACGGAAACTCGTTTGAGCATGCCAAACGACTCTGCGCCGAGACCGGCTATGCAAACCTGACCACGACCTATCTCAATCCTTATGGCGTGGATGCCTTGCGGCTGGTCGGGCAGGAACTCCATGAGCAGATGGGACGCATCGTGCCCGACTGGATCGCCATCCCGACGAGCTCCGGCCCGTTGGTCAAAGGCGTCTTTCAGGGCTTCATGGACAGGGTTGGCGAAGTGCCGCGTCTGATCGCGGCGCAGTCCGAAGGCTGTGCTCCGATAGCGAGGGCCTTCGCGGACGGAAAGATCGACGTTGACGGCTGGGAGAACCCCAAAACGATCGCGTCCGGCATTTCGGACCCGTTGCTGGGCTATCCCGAGGAAGGCAGTCTGACGCTTCCGCTTGTCCGCGCAAGCAAGGGCATTGCTTATGCCGTCGGCGATGAGGGCATTCGCGAGGCGATGATCGACCTGGCGCGCAAGGCCGGTCTTTTCTGTGAACCAACGGGGGCGGCCTCTCTTGCCTCGGTCCGGGATCTGTTCATGAACGGCGCGATCGGATCGACCGATACCGTGGTCTGCATCGTGACCGGACATGGTTTCAAGGATTTTGCGGCCCACGAGGACGTAGGGCGCTCCATTCATCGCGGATCCAGACCGCTTTAACCGGGAACTCTCGGAGTTCGCGGATTGAAGAGGCGGGGGGCCAAGCGAACGCGGTATCTCCCGAAACGATCTGGTCGCTGCGCGTGGATACCGCCACCTGGCCGAGCTTCTACCCGGGTGTCGAACATGTCGAATCATAATCAGAGCGCGCGTCACGAAATCGATGGGCAGCACCCTTGGTACGCCGAGACCGAGAGCAATGATGCGCGACGTGGGTTCTACAGGAGAGATCCGAGCCTACTGGAATCAAGAGGGGTGGCTTCCATAGCGAACGACGATCGGCTTGCACTATTAAGAAGAGCGTCATCCTTGGGATCCTCTTGGGTAATATGGATTGTAAATTGCGCCCCCATGTTTCAAAACAGGCCGGTAGCCCGCGAGGATGGTTTCGTGCGGGGTCGCCCTTGGTCCTCAAGGCGAGAATTCTAGAAGACGTTCAACAATGACCCAGCACGTACAAAACGCTCGAATTCTCATGTACAGCCACGACACGTTCGGGCTCGGCCACTTGCAGCGCTGCCGGACGATCGCGCATTCGCTGGTCGAGGATTTCCGCGGACTTCAGGTTCTCATCATTTCGGGTGCGACTATCGCTGGCGCCTTCGACTACCGCGCCCGTGTCGACTTCGTGAAGATCCCCAGCGTCATCAAGTTGCGCAACGGCGAATACACCTCGCTGGAGAAGGATATCGATCTGCATGAGACGCTGAGGATGCGCCAGTCGATCATCCGCCACACAGCCGAGACCTTTCGGCCGGATATCTTCATCGTCGACAAGGAACCGCTCGGCCTGCGTGGTGAAATCGAGGACACTCTGTCCTACCTCAAGACGCGGGGCACCACGCTAGTGCTTGGCCTGCGCGAGGTGATGGACGCGCCGCATCTGCTCGAAGCTGAATGGGCACGCAGGGATGTGATGCGCAAGATAGGCCTGTTCTACGACAAGGTCTGGGCCTATGGTCCGCCGGATTTCTATGACCCGTTGACCGGCTTGGATGTGCCACCGGCTGTCAGGGCAAAGATGAAGTTCGTCGGTTTCCTGCAACGGAGCCTGCAGAAGAACGAGTTGCCCGGCCACCGGCCCGAGGGCGACTATATTCTCGTTACCACCGGTGGTGGCGGTGACGGCGGCGACTTGATCCACAACGTCATCGATGCCTATCAGCAGGATCCGCACTTGCGGCATAGGGCGCTGATCGTGCTTGGGCCTTACATGCCGGCGCGCAAGCGCAACAAGTTGCTCAAGAAGGGGTCCAAGATCCCCTATATCAAGATGATCGAGTTCGACAACCGCATGGAAGAGCTGATTGCCGGCGCCAAGGCGGTGGTGGCGATGGGGGGTTACAACACCTATTGCGAGATACTGTCTTTCGATAAGCCGGCGCTGATCGTGCCGCGCGTCAAGCCCCGCGAGGAACAACTGATCCGCGCGCGGCGCGCGGCCGAACTCGGCCTCATCGAGATGCTTTTGCCGGAAGAAGCCGAGGACACCCAGCGGTTTGCCGATGCACTGGAGGCGCTGCCGGACCGGCCCCGCCCATCGCAGAGCAATCCGCATCTGACGCTGGAAGGGCTGCCTCATATATCCGAGATCGTCGCGGAACTGCTCGAACGGCGGGCCGGCCATCACCTTTCGGTCATCGAAGGCATGAACTGAGTTGCAACATCGCAAGATCGTCGTGGTTCTGAAGGGCTATCCGCGGCTGTCGGAAACCTTCATTGCCCAGGAACTGCTCGGTCTGGAGCGTGCGGGGTTCGAGCTGATACTCGTCGCGCTCAGGCGGCCGACCGACGCAAAACGCCATCCCGTGCATGACGAGATCAAAGCGCCCATCCATTATCTGCCGGAATATCTGCATGAAGAGCCGCTGCGCGTGGTGCGCTCGCTGTTTGCTTGTCTGCTGCGGCCGGGCTTCTGGCGCGCGCTCGGATCGCTGGCTACCGATATCCGCCGCGACTTTACGCGCAATCGCGTGCGCCGCTTCGGACAAGCGCTCGTGCTGGCGGCCGAATGGCCGGAAGACGCGGGCTGGCTGCATGCACATTTCGCCCACACGCCGGCATCGGTGACGCGCTATGCAAGCCAGCTTCGTGGCCTGCCCTGGAGCTGCTCAGCCCACGCCAAGGACATCTGGACTTCGGCGGACTGGGATCTGGCCGGCAAGCTTTCCTCGGCATGCTGGACGGTCACTTGCACAAAAACCGGCTTCGACCGGCTGCAAAAACTCGCTAACGGCAACTCGTCCGTGCATCTGAGCTATCATGGGCTCGACCTTGATCGCTTCGGCAGTTTTGGCGAGGCGCGAAAACAGCATGACGGCTTGGCGCCGGACGAACCGGTTGTCGTTCTGAGTGTCGGGCGCGCCGTTGAAAAGAAAGGTTACGATACCTTGCTGGAGGCCCTTGCGCTGTTGCCTGGTGATCTGGCGTGGCGTTTCGAGCATATCGGCGGTGGCGAGGAACTGGAACGGATCAAGGCGCTGGCGCAAAAGCTCGGCCTGGATGGTCGCGTCTCTTGGAAAGGCGCGCTTGCGCAGGAGGAGGTGCTTGAGCACTACCGCCGCGCCGACATCTTCGCCCTGGCCTGCAGGATCACCGCAAATGGCGACCGGGACGGTCTGCCGAACGTTCTGGTGGAGGCGGCTAGCCAGCGGCTTGCCTGCGTGTCGACCGATATTTCCGGCGTGCCGGAGCTTTTGTCGCCGGATGAAACCGGGCTGCTGGTTCCGACGGAAAACCCAATTGCCTTGGCACAGGCGCTGGAGCGCCTGATCCGTGATCCCGTGCTACGCGCCCGCCTCGGCGACGCCGCAGAGCGGCGCGTGCGCGGCAATTTCGATCATATGGCAAGCATTGGACAGCTCAAGGAACTGTTCGAGCGGGAGTGGCGGGCCGCCGAATGAAGCGGCTGCGCGCTTTCTTCTATGTTCAGCACCTGCTCGGTATCGGCCATCTCGCGCGCGCCAGCCGCATTGCGGCGGCTCTGATCGATGACGGGTTTGACGTAACCGTCGTGACCGGCGGAGCGCCCATCGCGGGGTTTCCGGGACCGGGTGTAAAATCTGTAACCCTGCCACCGGTCACCTCCGGTGATGAAGGATTTTCCGGACTTGTCGACCTGCAGGGCAAACCCATCGACGATGATTTCAAGAAATCGCGTTCAGAGATGCTGCTGCAAGCATTCCGGGATTGCAGGCCTGATATCGTCATTGTCGAGGCGTTTCCATTTGGACGCCGGCAGATGCGTTTCGAACTGTTGCCGCTGATCGAGGTCATCGACGCGACGTCGCCCAGACCGCTGCTGGTGACGTCCGTGCGTGATATCCTTCAGGAACGCGTCAAGCCGGGCCGAAACGAGGAAACGGTCGATCTGATCAACAGGCATTTCGACCTTGTCATGGTCCACGGCGATCCGGCTTTCGCAACCATCGACAAGACATTTCCGCTGGCTGCGGCGATCAGGGCCGAGGTCACCTACACGGGGCTGGTTGCCGCGCCGCCATCATTCCCGGTCTCCGAACGCTTCGACGTTGTGGTGTCGGTTGGCGGCGGGGCTGCCGGAAAGAGCCTTGTCAGTTCCACCGTCACAGCGGCGCGGAATGCCAACAACGCCTGGAAATGGTGTTTGATAACCGGCCCAAACCTGCCGAAGGACGAGTTTGACGCGATCGCATGCGATGCCACGCCAGGCCTGTCCATCTTCCGGTTCCGCGAGGATTTCGCCAGCCTGCTGACCGGCGCCCGCCTGTCAGTCTCGCAGGCGGGTTACAATACGGTCTGCGACGTCCTGCGCGCGGGCTGTCGCTCCCTGCTCGTTCCATTTGCAGCCGGCGGGGAAACCGAACAGACGTTTCGCGCCCTGATGCTCGAAGAGCTCGGTCTTGCGACGGTGCTGATGGAAAAGAACCTGACGCCTGAAGGTTTGGCGCAAGCGATCGAACAGGCGCTGGTGGGACCGACGCCATCCGCGCATCGTCTCGATCTGGAAGGCGCGCGTCGCTCGGCGCAAATTCTGCGCGAGCGGTACCGAACATGGTCCCAAAAAGGTGGGGCAGGCTTTTAGGCGAAATGCGTCAGACAGTTCCAATCAGCATGAAGCGCGTATAATTTTTTGTCGGCAGTTCGCCTGAGAAACGCACCTCCCGCAGCGTCGCCATGGCTTCGAAGGCTGCAAGTGAAGCCACGCAGTTTATGTGCGTCGGCTCGCTGAAGTAATCGTTCGATTGCAGCAGTACATTCGTGCCCCGCGGAAGCAGAGCAAGCCAGGCTCCCAGATCGGCTATGTGCTCGCAGCTCGTATTTACGACAAGGTCGGGCCGCTCGGCCGCATAGTCGAGTGCATACATGTCTGCCGTCAGCGCCCGGAACCGGTCGCCGGCTTCCCGGTTGAGGGTCCGGGCGACCGGCGCGACCTCGGGATCGATGTCGATGCTATCGACCGCCGCGATGTCGAAGCGGGCGTCGTTGAACAGCATTGCCGGCAATACGCCGTACCATCCACCCAGAATCCATATGCGCCCGAACCGGCCGCCGCAGCTTTCGAACAGCCTGTCGAGCGCCCACATCTTGCAGGCGACCTGCTTGTGGTTGAAGGCGTTGGCGATATCGGCCTTCGGATGTTTGGCGATGACGCGCGCCAGCCCTGCCACGAGAGGGCATTTGACATAGGCAGCAATTCCTCGTGTGAGGTCCAGGGCTTGCTCGTGCCCGTCCGTGCCGGCATTGCGTGGTTGCGTGACATCCATCATATTCGTCTTGTATGTTGGGATTTCGGGCGACGCAATCTTGCCTCCCGCAAGGCTGTTTGATCCGCGGACGTGATTATGCTGCAAGCCGCTTCGCCATTGCCCGGTGCCGGAGAGAGCCTGTTGCATCTATCCGGGCCATCGGCGTGCATCCGCCAGCACCAGCCGCGCAGCTGCGGCCTCGTGCTCGGCTATTCGCCAAAACCCTACGGAAGCCGCGAACTGCTTGAGCGCAGGACAATCCCCCGGCACTGCAGCTTCGAGCTGGTCGTTGGCGACGAAGAAATTGCTGATACGCCACTCGCCAGCAGGTGCTTTTACATCCCGCATCCTTCCAACTGAAGGGCCCGCAGTCGCATATGGAACCCAGCCTAGCCCGCTATATCTGGACGCACACCAAGAAGCAGCAACTCTGGATATTGATGATCGTCGTGCTTTCGATGATCCCGTATTTCATGTCCTTCGACCTGCCGAAGCTGATCGTCAACGGCCCGATCCAAGGTAAGGGCTTCGAGCAACCGGGCGCGACCCAGCCATTCATGAGGCTGCACTACAACCTGCCGTTCATTGGAGAGGTCCAGTTCTTCTCCGGTTTTCAGCTCGACCGCAAGGAGACGCTGCTTGCCCTGAGCCTTGTGTTCCTTCTGCTGGTCATCATCAACGGCCTGTTCAAACTCTACATCAACACCTACAAGGGTCGCCTCGGCGAACGCATGCTGCGGCGTATCCGCTTCGATCTGATCGATCGTGTACTGCGGTTTCCGCCGCTTTACTTCAAGCGGGTGAAATCCGCCGAAGTGGCGACCATGGTGAAGGACGAGGTGGAGCCGCTGGGCGGCTTCATCGGCGATGCCTTCCTGCAACCGGTGTTGCTCGGCGGCCAGGCGCTGACGGCCATGCTGTTCATCGTGGTCCAGAACTTCTGGCTCGGAATGATAGCGGTGGTGATCGTGGCGATCCAGATCGTGCTCATCCCGCGAATGCGGCGGCGGCTGATCGTGCTCGGGCGTCAACGGCAGTTGACGGCGCGCGCGCTTTCGGGCCGGGTTGGCGAAATCGTCGACGGCATCGGCGCGGTTCACGTCCACGATACATCAAATTACGAGCGCGCCGACATAGCTGCCCGGCTCGGACTCATCTTCAAGATCCGCTTCGATCTTTACCAATGGAAATTCATGGTGAAGTTCCTCAACAATTTTCTCGCGCAGCTCACGCCCTTTCTATTCTACATGATCGGCGGGTATCTGGTCATCCAGGGGCGGCTGGACGTCGGCCAGCTCGTGGCCGTGATCGGCGCCTACAAGGACCTGCCCGGACCGATGAAGGAACTGATCGACTGGGATCAGGATCGGCAGGACGTCCAGGTCAAATATCAGCAGGTCGTTGAACAGTTCACCGTCGAGGGTCTCATCGCGCCGACAATCGGGGCGTTGACGATCGAAGACCCCGCTCCGATAACCGGTCCTCTGTCGGCGATCAGTCTGTCCATAGCAGACGATGGCGGTGCAATGCTCCTCAACCGTGTCTCCCTCCAGGTCAAGCCGGGCGAGACGGTGGCGCTGGTCAGTACAGCAACAGGTGGAGCGGAGGCGCTTGCAGAAGCCTTCGCGCGGCTGAACCGGCCGGACAGCGGAAGGGTCACTTCGGGCGCCGATGACCTGCTTGAACTCCCCGAAGCAGTGACCGGCCGGCGCATGTCCTATGCCTCATCGGATGTTTTCCTGTTCCAGGCAAGCCTCCGTGATAACTTGCTCTACGGGTTGAAGCATGCGCCGCTGACAACGGTGCCTTATGACGGTCCCGCGGCAGACCAGCACCGCTGGAACATCGACGAGGCACGCCGGTCGGGCAATTCGGATCTTGATATCCACAGCGACTGGATCAACTATGCTTCCGTCGGCGCTACCGGCCCGCACGATCTCTTTGAAGCCGTGCGCCGGGTGCTCGACGCAGTTGTTCTGTCGCGCGACATTCTGGATCTTGGCTTACGCTCTACAGCCGACCTTACGCGTCACACGGAGCTTGCCAGGCGAATCGTCGAACTGCGTGCGGCGCTGCGAACCCGGCTGGAACACGAAGGACTGAGCGGACTGGTGGTTCCTTTCGAACCGGGCGCCTACAACAAGGAAGCAACAATCGGCCAAAATCTGCTCTTCGGCGCTGCCGCCGGCCCCGAACTGGCCGACAAGGCTCTGGCGGCCAATCCCTATTTTGCTTCCGTGCTGAAGCAAGCCGGCCTCGACCACACGCTCTACGAAATGGGCATGGAGATCGCCGAACAGGCGATCGAGCTGTTTGCCGACCTGCCGCCCGATCACCAGTTCTTCCAGCAGCTCGCCTTCATGACCGCCGAGGAGATACCCGCCTACGAAACCTTGCTGCAACGGCTCAAGAATCGTCCCCACGAGGCGGTTTCGGAGAACGACCGCGCCATGATCGTCGCCTTGAGCTTTGCCTATATCGAACCCCGGCACCGCTTCGGCCTGCTGAGCGACGAACTGATGAGCAAGATCGTCGCTGCACGCAACCGGTTCTATGAAAACCTGCCGCCCGAGCTGCAAAATGCAGTCGAACGGTATGATCCTGCCAAATACATTGCCGCGGCCACCGTCATGGATAATGTCCTGTTCGGGCGTGTGGGCACCAACCACCCCGACGCGCCGGACCGCATACGCTCCATCGTCTACGACATTCTTGACGAACTCGGGCTTTATGCCGAGCTTCTGGATGTCGGCCTGGACTTCAATGTCGGCTCCGGCGGCAGGCGGCTGACCGGAGGACAGCGACAGAAGCTCGATGTTGCCCGAGCCCTGCTCAAGCGTCCCGATTTTCTCATTTTCAACCGGCCGCTGTCAGCGCTCGATCAGCGCATGCAGAATAAGGTGCTGCGAAACGTGCTCGAAGAAGCCAGACGCGACGGGCGTTCGCCGGCAATTGTATGGGTCGTGACGAATCCGGCTATGGCGGCGATGTTCGATCGCGTTGTCGTCTTCGACTCGGGTCAATTGGTGGAAGACGGAACATACGAGACACTTTTGGCAGGGAACGGTATCTTCAAAGAACTGCTATCATAGCAAACGCGGGAAGGTTTGCGACAATGCTGCTCAAGGATGAAGTTGGAATGCTGCAACGCGTTCCCTTGTTCTCTGGCATCGAGCCGACAAAGCTCAAACTGCTTGCGTTCACATCCGACCGCGTGAGCTACAGCGCCGGCCAGATTCTTTTTCGGCAGGGCGACGAGGGAGACGCCGCCTATGTCATCCTTTCAGGCAGGGCGGATATTCTGGTCGATTCCGACGCCGGGCCGATAAAAGTTGCCGAACTGGTGCCAAATTCGATTGTTGGCGAGATCGCCATATTGTGCAACAGCTCCCGCACTGCCACCGTCAGAGCGGCAAGTCCGCTGGAAGCCTTGAGAATCCGCAAGGATCATTTCCTGAGGCTTATGAGAGAGTTCCCGGAAATGACCATCGAGATATTGCGGGTTCTTGCCGATCGCCTAAGCCATACGACCGCGGATCTGATCGACGCACGAAGCGCCAAATAGACGTGCGCTCGATCCTCGCCGTCGTGATGGCACTGGCTTCTTGCCGAGAATATCTCCCGGAGAAAACCGGCCTCGCCTCTTTGTTTTGACGCAATTCCCAAGGGAAAGCGCTACGCGCTTTTCCCGGGAAAACCGGTTAACACTTTTCCTGGAATTGCTCTGGCAGCAGTTGTTTGGCTACGATGGGCGACGGAGACCGCGAAGGGCTAGCATGGACGACGACGTTTTCCTGGTCAGGTTTTGGGGCGTGCGCGGCAGCATTTCGGTATCGGGCCCTGAATTCTCTCGCTATGGCGGCAACACGATCTGCATCGAAATGCGATGCGGTAGGCATACGCTTCTGTTCGACGCGGGCTCTGGCCTGCGGCCTGCCGGCAGGGCCCTTCGGGCGTCGGGCGTAACCGATTTCGACCTGCTTTTCACCCATTGCCATTACGATCACATCATCGGGCTGCCGGCGTTTACGCCGATCTATGACCGGAGCGTCAAGGTTACGCTTTGGTCCGGGCATCTTGCAGGACGCATGACGACCCGGCAGATGATCGATGAGTTCATGCGGCCGCCGTGGTTTCCGGTAAAAATGGACGTCTGCAAGGCAAGCCTCGACTGCCGCGATTTCGTGTCCGGAGACGTGCTTCGGCCGCGCGAAGGGGTGGTCGTCCGAACCGGCAGCCTTATCCATCCGGGCGGCTGCATAGGCTACCGGGTCGAATGGGGCGGCCGCGCCGTGGCGGTGATCACAGACACTGAGCACGAGCCGGACAGACTCGATCAGGCGGTGCTCGGCCTGATCGACGATGCCGACCTCGTCATTTACGATTGCGCCTACACCGAGGAGGAAATGGAACGCCGCCGCGGTAACGGGCACTCGACATGGCAACAGGGCGTCAAGCTCTGTGAGGCGGCCGGTGCGCGCGGGCTTGCGCTATTTCACCACGATCCGACACGCACCGACGAGGAACTGGACGAGATCGAGAAACTGGCCAAAGACAGGTTTGCCGGCGCTTTTGCCGCGCGGGATGGCCAGACGCTCAAATTTCCAGTCTCATTGCACAAAAAGCGCTGAGCTATTTTCCTCTACCCGCAATCAATGTCCTGATCGGAAGCCATGCGCAGGCTTCAGTCCGTGCGGTGACTGTGAACAGCCGTTCGAGGAAAAGCCAGGCCGATTCGTCATGTACGAGATGGTGGGTGAGCAGGCCGACCGGTTCTTCGCCGTCGAATGCATGCCGCAATTGCGCGATGATAGCCTGAACCAACAGGCCATGATCGCGGCAGCCGCGTGTCCCATGCCAATCCATGATGTCGACATTGCTGTTGATGACCGCCAGGGAAGCCGGCTTCGGCGGCCCATAGACCGACAATGCCGCAAATCCTATCGATCCAAGGTCGGATAGCAGGCCGGCGTCGATCCTGTTCCAGGGTGGGACCAGCATCGGAACGGCACGTGCGCCGTGCAGGCCGGTTATGTGCGACAGTCCGCGAGCCAGATCATCGAGCACCGCCTCGCGTGGCCGATGCGCGCCGAGTTCCTGCTTTTTCTGGTGCTCGGGCGCATGATTTCGGTGCGCCCAGCCATGGATGGCGACCGTGGCATGCGGCGCCTCGTCAAGCCGGACGACAAGCTTCTCATCAGTCAGGGCCGGAATGACGGCCAGAGTGACCGGAACCGCGAATTCACCGGTGAGGTCGAGCAGCCGATCAAGCGCAGGCGTCGGATCCACGGCGTCATCGTCGCGCAGCCAGAACTCTGCCTTGCGATCCGCCCGTTGCCAGCGCGCCAGTTCTGCCACCAAGGGCTGCCATATCTGATCGGAGGTCATGAAACCGGGATCTTCGCAAGAAGTTCGGCCAGACGCGCCGCCGCGCCACCGAGGGAACGTTCCTCGAGGACAAAACGCCTGGCTCCCGCTCCCATGATGGTTCTTTCGTCGTTGCTGGCCAGAAGCCTTTCGATGGCAGAAGCGAACGCCGCCACATCGCCCGGCGGGGTGAGAAACCCGGTTTGGCCATCCCGCACGACCTCCGGCACGCCGGCGATCTCCTGGGCCACGACCGGAAGGCCGGCGGCCTGTGCTTCAAGATAGGCAACGCCATAGGCCTCGCCGTAACCCGGCCAGACATAGATCCCCCCGCTGTAGAGGACATCCGGCACGGCGGCTGGCTCAATCGCGCCAAGCCATTCGATACGCTCGGCGGGCAAGCCGGCGAATTGCGCTTTGACCTGGTCACGAGCAGGCCCGTCCCCGACGACCGACATGGTCCAGCGCAGGTGACCGATCGAACCGAGTGCTTGCGCCAGCATGCGATAGCTTTCGACTTTGTCGCCCGCGCGCATCATGGCGACGGTAACGAGGCGTGTCGGACAACCCCGTGCCGGCGTTTCCCGGAATACCGACGTGTCGATGAAGGGCGAAAGCATACCGAGAGCGGCGTCGGGAATCGCATCTGTCAGTCCCTGGCGATCCCTTTGCGTGAAGCAGATGTTCAGTGCTGCCTGTTCGATGGCTCGCACCACCAACGCTTGCGTATCGGCCCATAAGCCGGCGTCGCGCCGCCTCGAATAGGAGGCTTCCGCTGTCACATAGGGGACAGCAAAGGCCGACGCCAGCTCGGGGCCGATCAGGTCGGGCGCCTTGTAATAGGGATGGTAGGAGAACCAGAGATCAGGCTTG
Organism: Mesorhizobium sp. WSM4871; assembly: GCF_055811295.1. Lineage (NCBI taxonomy): Bacteria > Pseudomonadati > Pseudomonadota > Alphaproteobacteria > Hyphomicrobiales > Phyllobacteriaceae > Mesorhizobium > Mesorhizobium sp. WSM4871. Next base: position 99,742 of record NZ_JBVVPU010000007.1, read on the forward strand.
CCGTCACGATCCCAGAGCTTTGTCAGCCGCGCCGCCTCTTCTCGGGCCTCGACCTTGAGCGCATCGAAACTTTTCTGTTCCGGTTGGCGTAGATAGAAGCGCAATTCCGATGCCAGTTCGACACTATGCCCTCCATGCTCCAGCGCCTTGACCAGCATCCGTGCCATCTGGCGGTCGCCGGAGACAACGGGATGATTGGGCGACTTCAGCGGCGCGTGGAAGGCAATTCGCATCGCCGGATCCTATCATCGGAAAGCCTGCGCAAGTCAATTTCGAAGCATGATCGACTTCTCCTTCGAGCAGTGGAATGTGCTATCTGATGCTCATGGAAACAGCTGCCGCGTCCGACCCGTTTGTCGCTTCCTTGCCGGTCTTCGCAAAGTTCGAGAGCGTTGCCGATATCGATAACTATCGGCCTCTCCCCGATGACTGGGCGCTTGCCACCGCCGACATCGTCGGCTCGACCAAGGCGATCGAGGCCGGGCGCTATAAAACCGTCAATATGGCCGGCGCCAGCGTCATTTCGGCGCTGCTCAATGCGCTGGGCCGGCAAGATCTTCCCTTCGTCTTCGGCGGCGACGGCGCGCTCGTGGCGTTTCCCGGCTCGGCACTGGAGATTGCCCGCGACGCGCTGGCGGCTGTCCAGAGATGGGTGGCGGACGAACTGGACCTGACCTTGCGCGCCGCAATCGTGCCGATAAAGGATGTAAGGGCGCAAGGCCTCGACGTTCGCGTGGCGAGGTTCCAGGCCTCCGAAGCGGTCTTCTATGCCATGTTCGCCGGCGGCGGCGGCAGTTGGGCGGAAGCCGAGATGAAAGCGGGGCGCTACCGCATCGATCCTGCGCCGGCCGGCGCGCGGCCGGATCTGACCGGCCTCTCCTGCCGCTGGAACCCTATCGAAGCCCGGCATGGCGAAATCGTCTCGATCATAGCCGTACCGGGGGCGTCGCGCGACCTGCGCGGTTTTCAGTTTCTGGCTTCCGACATCATCGCCTTGGCCGGCAGGCAGGAACGCGATGGCCATCCGGTGCCGGTGAATGGGCCGGGCTACAGTTTTCTGCCCGCCGGCCTCGATATCGAAGCGCGGGCCATGGCACCAGCAGGATGGCGGTGGCTGTCGAAGCTGTGGGTAGTGTTCCTGATGACGCTTACGGCTGTTACGGATAGATATGGCTGGACGATTGGCGGTTTCGATCCGAAGATCTACAAACGCGACGTGGCCAGCAATTCGGATTTCCGGAAGTTCGACGACGGCTTGAAGATGACCATCGACGTCGACGCGGATGTGTTGCAGCGGATCGAGAACCGGCTGAAACAGGCGGAAGAGGCGGGCATCAGCAACTATGGCCTGCACCGCCAGAAATCGGCCTTGATGACATGCCTCGTCGCATCGCCGCTGCAACGCGATCACGTTCATTTCATCGATGGCGCCGCCGGCGGCTATGCGATTGCTGCCGCAAGCCTGAAGGCGAAGGCGCCGGTCTGATGACGGCTTGCGGAAACCGATTTTCCGCAATATGCCTCGGCTATGGGTCTCGGGATCATGATGAGCCTCGCCATGGGCGCGGACAGCCTGTCCGAATTGACGGGAAAGCAGATTTTTGGACGCCTCACGATCGACATATGACCGTCTTCTGAACCGTATCTCGACGCGGGCTGCGCAAGTCGGCGTGATCGGGCTGGGCTATGTCGGATTGCCGCTGGCGGTCGCGATCGCACGCGCCGGCTTCCCGGTTTCCGGCTTCGACATCGAAGCCCAGAAGGTCGAGAGCCTGAACAGCGGCCAATCCTACATTGAGGCGGTGACGTCGACAGCCCTTGCCGGCCAGGTGGCGAGCGGACGGTTCCGCGCCACTGCGGATTTTGCCGAACTGGCCGTCTGCGATATCATCATCATCTGCGTTCCGACACCGCTGACGAAACACCGAGAGCCGGATCTCTCTTTTGTCAGGAACACGGCAGGCACCATCGCGAAGCATTTACGTCTCGGCCAGCTGATCGTGCTGGAATCGACCACCTATCCCGGCACCACCGACGACGTGATCAAGCCCATACTGGAAATAACCGGCTTGCAGTCGAAGAGGGACTTCTTCCTCGGTTTCTCGCCCGAACGCGAGGATCCCGGCAACCGCAGCTTTGAAGTCGCGACGATCCCCAAGATCGTGGCAGGTGACGGCATTGAAGCAGCGACGCTCGTGCAGGCTTTCTACCAGGGCGTGGTCAAGACCGTCGTTCCGGTTTCCACCACGGCGACCGCCGAAGCGGTCAAGCTGACCGAAAACATCTTCCGCTCGGTCAACATAGCCCTCGTCAACGAGTTGAAGATCGTGCTCGGTGCGATGGGCATCGACATCTGGGAGGTGATCGAGGCGGCAAAGACCAAGCCCTTCGGCTACATGCCTTTCTATCCTGGCCCCGGACTTGGCGGGCACTGCGTTCCGATCGATCCCTTCTACCTGACATGGAAGGCGCGCGAATACGAACTGCCGACCCGCTTCATCGAACTGGCGGCAGAGATCAACACGGCCATGCCGCGTCATGTGGTCGATGAACTGGCGAAGGCGCTGGACCGGCGCTGCGGCAAGGCGCTGAGCCGCTCGCGCATTCTCATCATCGGGCTCGCCTATAAGAAGAATGTGCCCGACATCCGCGAGAGCCCCTCATTGCGGCTCATTGAACTCATCGAGGAATGGGGCGGCAAGGCGGAATTCCACGACCCGCATGTTACCGAGATCCCGACCACACGGGAGCATATGGCGATCAAGGGGCGTCGCTCGGTCGAATTGACCGAGTCGGCCTTGAAGGATTTCGATGCTGTCGTCGTTGCAACCGACCACGACACGATCGATTATCAGGCGATCGCTGATCACGCTCTTCTGATCATCGACACACGCAATGTTTTTGGCCGCCTCGGGCTGGCCCGAGAGACGGTGGTGAAGGCCTGACGGTGTTCGAGCCGGCAAATTTTTTGCCCGGATGTCAGGATCGTGGTTGCACTCCGCCGGCAGCCTCGCCACATAGTGCGCCAGTTGCCTGCAAGAACAGTCATTCCGGAAATTCTTTACCGGCTTTTGTCGTGGCGGATCAAAGGAGAATGGCTCGTCTCGACGGGCTTCCAGATAGCATGAGCACAGCGCAATCCGAAATTTCCACCATTCTCGTAGATAAGGTTGCGGATTGGCTGACCCAATCGGCGCTGGCGGGCAACGACCTGGAAACATTGGTAAAAGGCTTTTGTGAACGGCTGGCTGCTGCCGGTCTGCCGCTGAAGCGGGTGCATTTGAGCTTTTCGATGCTTCATCCGCTTTATGACGCGCTTGGCTTCACCTGGCTTCGCGGCCAAGGCCTGGAAGTGGAAGGCTTCCGCAGTGAGAACGGCGTTCATTCTGACAGATTCCTGACCAGTCCATACTACCATCTGCTCAGCAACAAGCTCGACCATCTGCGGCGCCGGCTCGACCCGTCGGTGCGGTCAGAGTTTCCTGTTTTCGATGAGCTCAGCCAAATGGGCGTCACCGATTACATGGCTTTCGTCCATCCCTTCAGCGTCGATACCAGTCAGGGCATGATGGGGTCTTGGTCGACCGACAGTGCTTCAGGCTTCAGCGACAGCATGATTTCGGCGCTGCTGCACATCCAGAACCATCTCGCTATCGCAACCAAGATGGCGGTGCTCACCAAGCTCGCCGACAACATGATGACCACTTATCTCGGCGGCGACGCCGGCAGGCGCGTGCTGGACGGCCAGATCAAGCGCGGCGACGGCGATACAATCCGGGCCGCACTGGTCATGGCCGATATGCGCGGGTCGTCAAGGCTTGCCGAAACCGCCGGCCGCGAAATCTATATCGATACGCTGAACCAGTTTTTCGATGCCATTGCCGCACCTTTCAATCGCAACGGCGGGCAGATCATGAGTTTCCTGGGGGATGGCTTCATTGCCGTCTACCCTTGCGAAAGGCACCGCTCGCAGTCCGAGATCGCCTGCCAGGCCGCTCTTGCGGCAGCGCACAAGGCCACCGCGCGTATGATGGAGCTCAATCTGCGCAGAAAGGAGCAAGGGTTGGACGACATAAAATTCGGTATCGGCCTGCATGTCGGCAATGTGATGTTCGGCAATGTCGGGCTTACCGACCGGCTCACATTCTCTGTCTTCGGCGCGGCCGTAAACGAGGTCCAGCGCCTCCAGACCCTGACCAAGAAATATCCGCACAGCGTTCTCGCCAGCAAAGACTTCGCTGGCTATTGCGACGCCGACAGCTGGCTGACGCTCGGCAAGGAGGAACTGGCTGGGATCAAGCAGAAGCTGACGGTGCTTTCACCCGATCTGTCGGGTGACCTCGCACTCGATGAAGACGCTGCGCCGATTCACGACCGGATATCGGACGCCGAGCAGGTTATGCTGCTTCATCGCGATGCCGCGCGGCTGTCGGGGGGCGACCGGAGGAAGCTCCAGTAACCGCCACGATCTGATCCGAACGCCTTTGGGATGCAGTCCGGTCGCCGGTTCCGCCAGGGAACTGGCGACTGTTTCGAATCCAAGTTGCTCTAGGCGCGCAATACGCTAGTCTCGCCTTCTGGACCTACCAGAGTGGGGCTGGTGTGAGAATGAATTCGGGCGTTGATCTGCTGCGGATCGAGGATGTTGGCATCTCTTTTGCCATTGTCGGGGGACCGTTGCATGCCGTCAGGCGTGCAAATCTTCGCGTCCTGCCCGGCAGGGTTACCGCGCTTGTGGGCGAGTCCGGTTCCGGAAAGTCGGTTCTCAGCCAGGCAGTGATGGGCATTTTGCCGAACACAGCCCATGTTCGCGGCCGCATCCTGTTTTCCGATCCTGAAAAACCCGGCACGACGCAGGATATCCTGCAGATGCCGCGCGACGGACCCGAAATCCGGGCGTTGAGAGGCAGCCGCATCGGCAAGATCTTTCAGGAGCCGATGACATCGCTGTCGCCGTTGCACACGATCGGCAACCAGGTCAGCGAGTCCCTGCAGATTCATACGCCCATGGCTCGGGTGGAGCGCAAGGCGCGGACCGAGGAAATGCTCGGCCTTGTCGGCTTTCCCAACCCCAAGCGCGCCTATGACATGTATCCCTTTGAACTTTCGGGAGGATTGCGTCAACGCGCCATGATCGCCATGGCGCTCATCTGTCGGCCCGCTTTGTTGATCGCCGACGAGCCGACGACGGCGTTGGACGTCACCATCCAAGCGCAAATCCTGCAATTGCTGCGCGGGCTTCAGACCAAGCTGAACATGGCGATGCTGCTGATCACACACGACCTTGGCGTGGTCGCCAATGTCGCCGACGAGGTGGTGGTCATGTACCATGGCGAGATCATGGAAGCGGGACCTGTGGAGGCGATATTCCGCCGGCCAGGCCACCCTTACCTGAAGGGCCTGATGGCGGCCGTTCCGCATTTCGACCTGAAGCCTGGCGAAAGGCTGAAGGCGCTGCGCGAGGTGCCGGTGAATGTCGGGAACCTGCTCGGCAAGCAGACGGCGCCGGTATCGAAGGGGCCGGACGACATCCTGCTGTCGGTCAGGGATCTGACAAAGACCTTCACCATCCGCAAGTCCGGATGGTTCGGCGGGGATCATCAAACTTCTGTTCGCGCCGTGGACGGCGTGAGCTTCGATATCAGGCGGGGTGAGTGCCTGGGTCTGGTCGGCGAAAGCGGCTGCGGCAAAACCACCGTCAGCAAGATCCTCATGCGGGCTATCACCCCTAGCGGCGGCTCTGTGGTCTTCAATGGCCGCGAGGGACCGATCGACGTGCTGGAAGCCGAGGGAGACGCCCTGCGATTGCTGCGCGCGAAAATCCAGATGGTCTTCCAGGATCCGGTTTCGTCGCTCTCACCTCGCATGACGGTGGAGAACATCTTGAGCGAGCCGCTGGAAATCCATCAACGTGGCAATGGCGCGTCCCGACTCGCCACGGTCAAGAGCCTGATGCAGGCAATCGGGCTCGATCCGCGCTTCATCAAGCGCTATCCCCACAGTTTCTCCGGCGGGCAGCGTCAGCGTATCGGCATCGCGCGCGCATTGGCGCTGGGGCCTGAACTGCTGATCTGCGACGAGCCGGTTTCGGCGCTCGATGTCTCTGTCCAGGCGCAGATCCTGAACCTCCTGAAGGACCTGCAGAAGGAACTGGGCCTGACCTACCTGTTCATATCCCACAATCTGGCGGTGGTTGACTACATGGCGGACCGCATCGCGGTGATGTGCGGCGGGCGTATCGTCGAGCTTGCGCCGCGCGAAATTCTGCTCAGGAAACCGATCCACCCCTACACGCGCTCACTGCTGGCCGCAGTCCCTTTCCCCGACCTCGACCGACCGATGGACTTCAAGACGCTGAAGCTCGGCGGCGCTTCCGACACCAGCGCATGGGGACCGCAATTCCGCGACGAAGGCGACGAGGATATGCTGTCGCCGCTCGACCTCGGCGGCGGTCACCTCGTGCTGGCCCGGCGTACGGCCGATGTCAGCGAGTTACGCCATTGATCAGCCGGCGCACCGTCCTTGGGCTCATGGCTTCGGCATTTCTGCCGGGCACGTCGCGCGCCGGCGATCTGGAGCCGGAATTTCTTCAGCCGCAGCTGACGGCCCGGGCGCTGCCGGCACTCGCCGAACGCTTGCCCAAGAGCCCGCGCGCGTTGAACCTCGCCGCAATGGGCCGGCAGCCCGGCCAGTATGGCGGCACGCTGCGCACCATCATCGGCAGCCAGAAAGATATCCGGATGATGACGATCTACGGGTATGCCCGCCTAGTCGGCTATGACGAAAAGCTCAACTTGCAACCCGACATTCTCGAAAGTTATGACGTGGCGGATGACCGCGTCTTCACGTTCAAGATACGGGAAGGGCATAAATGGTCTGACGGTAGCCTGCTGACGCCGGAGGATTTCCGCTATTGCTGGGAAGATGTCTGGCTGAACGACGAGCTTTCGCAAGGCGGGCTCGCCCCGGCCCTTTTGGCGGACGGCAAGCCGCCACGTTTCGAGATCGTCGACCCGTTGACGGTCCGCTATAGTTGGGATGCGCCCAATCCCGACTTCCTGCCCAAGCTCGCTGCTGCTTCGCCGCTCTCGCTTGTTCTGCCGGCCACCTATCTCAAGCAGTTCCACAAGAAATACCAGGATCCATTCCGGCTCGCCGGCCTGATGAAGGAGAACCGGGCCAAGAAATGGACGCTCCTGCATATCCGCATGTCGCGGCAGTATCGCCCGGAGAATCCGGAACTGCCGACACTCGATCCCTGGCAGAACCGGACCAAACCGCCGGCCGAGCAATTCGTCTTCGAGCGAAACCCGTTCTTTCATCGAATGGACGAGAATGGCCGGCAACTGCCCTATATCGACCGGATCGTCATGAATGTCAGCTCGTCGGCGATCATCTCCGCCAAGACCGGTGCGGGCGAGAGCGACCTGCAATGTATGGGAATCGACTTCACCGATTACTCCTTCCTGAAGGATGCGGAGAAGCGCTACCCGGTGAAGATGCATCTGTGGAAACGCACACAGGGTTCGCGGCTGGCGCTGCTGCCCAATCTGAATTGTTCCGACCAGGTGTGGCGTGGCCTTCTTCGTGACGTGCGCGTGCGCCGCGCCCTGTCGCTCGCCGTGGACAGGCGCGAGATCAACATGGCTGTGTTCTACGGTTTGGCGCAGGAAAGTGCCGATACGGTATTGCCGGAGAGCCCGCTCTACCGGCCGGAATTCGCGAAAGCCTGGGTTGCCCATGATCCCGACCAGGCCAATGCCCTGCTCGACGAGGTCGGGCTCCAGACGCGTGACGATGACGGCCTGCGGATGCTTCCCGATGGGCGCTCTGCGCAGGTCATCGTGGAAACGGCCGGCGAAAGCACGCTGGAAACCGACGCACTCGAACTCATCACCGATCACTGGCGCAAGATCGGGATCGCCCTGTTCATCCGGACTTCGCAGCGCGACATCTTCCGCAGCCGCGCGCTTGGCGGCCAGATCATGATGTCGATGTGGTCGGGCATCGACAATGGCGTGCCGACCGCCGACATGAACCCGTACCAGCTGGCCCCCACCGTCGACGACCAGCTGCAATGGCCGCTCTGGGGCGCTCACTATCTGTCCCATGGCAAGATGGGTGAGGCGCCCGATCTTCCTGAGGTGGTCGAGTTGATGGCTTTGCTCAAGCGCTGGAACGGATCGACCGAAGCCACCGAGCGCGCCGAAATCTGGAATTCAATGCTGTCGATCTACACCGACCAGGTGTTTTCGATCGGCACGGTGAACGCAACGCATCAGCCGATTCTGGCGTCCTCGCGGCTGCGCAACCTGCCTGACAAGGCGCTCTACGGCTACGACCCGACCGCTTATTTCGGTGTCTACATGCCGGATACATTCTGGCTTGGAGACACCTGAGCGTGCTTCGATATCTTGTCTGGCGCATCGCCGTGATGGTTCCAACGCTGCTGGTCATATCGGCACTGGTGTTCACGATCATCGAACTTCCACCGGGCGACTATTTCGACAGCTATGTCGCCGAGCTTCGGGCCCAGGGCGAAGCGGTGGATTCCGATCGCATCGAGATGATGCGCAAGGAATATGGTTTCGACCAGCCACCGGTCATTCGCTACTTCTACTGGGTCGGGGGGATGCTGCACGGCGATTTCGGCTATTCCTTCGAATATGAGCTGCCGGTTCGCGACGTCGTCGGGGACCGAATGTGGCTGACCGTGCTGGTTTCCTTCGTCACGATCATCTTCACCTGGCTCATAGCCTTTCCGATCGGCATGTACTCCGCCACCCATCAATACAGCTGGGGCGACTACGGCCTGACTTTCTTCGGCCTTCTCGGCCTTGCCATTCCGAACTTCATGCTGGCGCTGATCCTGATGTATTTCGCCAACATCTGGTTCGGCACATCCATCGGCCATCTCATGGACCAGCAATATCTCGGCGAGCCGATGAGCTGGGCCAAGGCGAAGTCGATCCTCGCCCATCTCTGGATTCCGGTCTTGATCATCGGCACCGGAGGCACGGCAAGCATGATCCGGCGGCTGCGCGCCAATCTTCTCGACGAGCTACACAAGCAATATGTCGTGACCGCGCGCGCCAAAGGACTTCATCCGTTCAAGGCGCTGGTCAAATATCCGCTGCGCATGGCGCTCAATTTCTTCATTTCCGACATCGGCTCTATCCTGCCGGCCATCATCTCCGGTGCCGAAATCACGGCGATCGTGCTGTCCCTGGAGACGACCGGGCCTATGCTGATCAAGGCGCTGCAAAGCCAGGACATGTACCTGGCAGGGTCGTTCCTAATGTTCCTCGCCTTCCTGACAGTCATCGGCGTCCTGATTTCCGATCTTGCGCTGGCGCTGCTTGATCCACGAATTCGTTTGCAGGGCGGCAGCACCAAATGAACACGCATTCGCCCCTGCCCGCTCCGGGTGCTCCACTGCAGCACTACGTTTCCACCGCGCCCTTTGACCTGCAGTCGGTCGAGGCGATGACGCCGGAGCAGTCGAAGGTCTTTCAGGCGTCGCAGTTGCGGCTGATGTGGTGGAAATTCCGGAAGCACCGGCTTGCCGTTGTATCCGGCATATTCCTGGCGGCGCTTTATTTCGGAATACTGATCTGCGAGTTCCTGGCGCCCTACAATCTGCACACGCGCAACATGGACTACATCTATTCGCCGCCGCAGCGGGTGCACCTGTTCCACGACGGCCAGTTCGTCGGTCCGTTCGTCTATGGCCGCAAGATGACGCTGGATATGGACACGCTCAAGCGGAACTACATCGAACAACAGGATGATGTTCAGCGGATCCGTTTCTTCTGCAAGGGCGACAGTTACCAGTTCTGGGGCCTGATCGAAGGTGACAGGCATTTTGTCTGCCCCGCCGAAAACGGCCAGCTTTTCCTGGCCGGCACCGACAGGCTGGGGCGCGATGTGCTCTCGCGCATCATCTATGGCGCACGCATTTCACTGACAATCGGCCTCGTCGGCATCAGTTTCAGCTTCCTGCTCGGCATTGTCATCGGCGGACTGGCCGGCTATCACGGCGGTATCTTCGATCTGATCGTTCAACGGATAATCGAAGTTCTGCAATCGATCCCCAGCATTCCGCTATGGCTGGCTCTGGCGGCGATCATGCCGATAACCTGGAGTCCGATCCTGATCTATTTCGGCATCACCGTCATCCTCGGGCTGCTCGACTGGACCGGACTGGCGCGCGCCGTGCGTTCAAAGCTTCTAGCCTTGCGCGAGGAGGATTACGTTCTGGCCGCGCAATTGATGGGCGCCAGAAGCAGCCGCATCATCGGGCGGCATCTCATTCCGGGTTTCATGTCGCACCTGATCGCGACGGCGACGATCTCCATACCCGGCATGATCCTGGGCGAGACGGCGCTGAGCTTCCTCGGGCTCGGCCTGAGGGCTCCGATAACCAGCTGGGGCATCCTGCTTACCGAGGCGCGCAGCGTCAGCGTCATCGCTTTCTATCCATGGCTGCTTTTGCCGATGCTCCCCGTCATTCTCGTCATCATGGCGTTCAACTTCCTCGGCGACGGCTTGCGGGACGCCGCGGATCCCTACAAGTGAGATCGCTGTTCCGCGCGCGGGCTGCCGAACGACTCCACCCGGTATGACGGTTCTCGGCGGATGGTTGCGTTATTGCAAGGTTCGTCGTTCGCCTCTATATGCGGCAGGCCTCGATCGAGGCTGCTGGTTCAGGACATACAATCGCATATGAGTCGCCTCGATAATTTCATCAGCAGGATGACCGCACAGCGCGACATTCTCAATCAAATCTGCCCCGAGGTGGCGAAGATGGAGGGGCTTGTGCTCGAGCTCGGCCTCGGCAATGGCCGGACGTTCCACCATCTGCGCGAGCTTCTGCCCGGGCGTCGGATCGTGGTGTTCGACCGCGAAGTTGGTGCACACGCCAGCTCAATTCCCGATACTGAAAACCTCGTGCTCGGCGAAATACGCGAGACGGCCCGCAAGTTCATTGGCATCGACGCCGCTCTTGTTCATGCCGACATCGGCACCGGCTATGACGATCGCGACGCAGTGACCGCTACCTGGCTTCCCGATCTGATTGCGCGCCTGCTTCGCGTCGGCGGCTTCGCGGTCAGTGGCACGCCACTCGATCACCCGCTATTGCAACGCCTCCCGGCGCCGACTTCGGAGCCCGCCGATCGTTATTTCCTCTGCAAGCGCGTGTGAGCGCGCCAGGAAATCTTCAGGGGATCGTATAGACTGCTATCTCCCGCTCAATGCCGCGCAGCGAGACCTCATGAGGCACCGGCGTCAGCGCGTTCCTGTGCAACAGATCGGCGGTGAGATTATCTTCGACCACCGCACGCGTGGCGAAGATCGCCTGTGCCTTGGCAAGGTTCTGGACTCGTGAAGCAATGTTGACCGTCTGGCCGAAATAGTCCTGCCGCTCGTTCATGGACACGGCGATGCAGGGACCGGCATGGACTCCGATCTTGAGCAGCAGATCCTCGCGCCCGCTCTTGTCGTTGAGCTCACGCATGGCATCGCGCATCCTGAGGGCCGCGGCAATCGCACGATCAGGCGTCGCGAAGGTCGCCATAACCGCATCACCGATCGTCTTCACCACCGCGCCTGCCTCGGCCGCGACGATCTCGTGCAGAACCTGGAAATGCTCGCGCACGAGATCGAAAGCCGAAAGATCGCCCACCCGCTCGTAAAGCTCGGTCGATCCGCGCAGGTCGGTGAACAGAAAGGTCAGGCTGGTGATCTTCAGGCGCTGGTTAATGTCGAGTGTATCGGTGCGATACAGATTGCGGAACGTCTGGTTGGTGAGCAGGCGCTTGGCGGTCAGGAAGGGCCGGCGTTTGCCCAGGAAATCATGCAATAGCTGGCCGGCGATGAAGACCGTCGGCAGCACGCGGGCGTCGGTCCTGTTCTCCAGCGAAATGCGCAACGGGCCGGGTTGCATCTCCAGCGTCTGGTTCTGGACATGGTCGCGGTCGAAGACCAAAGAAAGGCTTCGGCGCTCTTTTGTCGGTTCGCCCTTCCCGTCGATGAACTGCACTGAATGGGTGACCGGCTCAAAGACGATGACGAATTCAGACGGAAGCTGTATCGGCAGAACCGCCTTTTCACCGGGGGCAAGCTCGATATCCTCCAGCGAGAACGCTTCTATCTTTTTCGCGAAATCCTCTTCCGGCAGATCGACACCGGACGCCCAGTAGATCTGGCGGAAATATTCCATCAACGACAGCTCGTGTGGATTGTGGGCGGCAATCCTGCGCACGCGGGGACTGACGGTGAATGTCACCTCGACCATCTCGTCAAGGGTCGGCGAATAGCCCTCGGAGCACAGCGCGCAGGTGTATTCGTCCTTCTGCACGGTTTTCAGCGTGGCGTTGGTATCGAGCACGCCGCCACAACCGGGGCACAGAACATTCCAGGAAATGTCGAAGATGCCTACCCGTGCCGCATGGAGAAAGGCGCTTATGGCGCGTTCCTCGTCGAGGCCATGCTTGCTGGCGAAGGCTGGCACATTGATGCGGCAAAGTTCGCGGTCCTTGCCCTCCGCGATGGTTTGCTTGATCGCATCGATTGCCCGCGGATCGACATCGGTCGATTGCAGCAGAAGCGAGAACAGATCCTGAGCTTCGTTCATCGTGCAGGCTCCGGAAAGATGCGCCCCGGAGGCGTGTTGACCGGACCGGTCACCGGTCCGAGCGCTTCATCTTACTCCGAAACGGACCGTACGGCCATTCGAATAGACAAGCCGGTGACAGTTCAATTTCCATTCGGCGGATTTTCACCGGCCCCTAGCGGCACTATGATGGCTCCATGGGCCATTCATCTTTGGGACTTTCTCCCATGCCGACAGCCAACAACCCGCCATTTCCCGCGGCCCTGCGCCTTTTCTCGGTAATGGTCCTCATCGTGCTGATCGTAGGCGCCGCCCTGTTTTTCGCTCCGGTGCTGGTCAGGCCGCGCTGGCCTTGGGCCGTCACGCCGTTCAATGCCCGCTTCCTCGGCGGCTTTTACACCGCCGAAATGGCCGTGATGGCGGCGCTGCTGGTCTGGAATCGCTGGTCGCCCGGCAGGCTCGTGCTCGTCATGGCCTTCATCTTCACCGTCATCGTGTCGGTGGCTTCGTTCATCAATCTCGGCTATTTCAACTTCGGGCGCAAAGCACCCTGGCTCTGGTTTTTGGTCTATCTTGGTTCGGTCGCGGTATCCGGGCTGTTCCTGTGGCGGGCTAGGGCCCGTCCTCCTGCAAAAGGCGTGATCTTAAACCCCGCATGGCGCGGCTACATGGCGGCGGAAGCGACAATTCTCGGGCTCTACGGCGTCGGCCTGTTGCTGTTGCCCCTGACATCCAGCAGCTTTTGGCCATGGCCGATCGATGCCTTTCACGCTCAGGTCTACAGCGCCATCTTCCTCGCCGGCGCGGGTGGTGTATATCTCGTCTGGAAAAGCGCGCCGCGCGAGGAACTGCTGGTGCTCGGCCTGGCGCAGTTTCTGGTGGGCCTGCTTGCCATCCTTGGCCTCGTCATCACCGACGCCGCGGTGCACCGGATCGGCTGGACGGCGACAGGGACATTGTGCTGGCTCGCCCTTTTCGGCTGGATCGGCATCAGCGGCGCCTTCAAACTCTACGCCGCCTCCGGGGTTTTCAGCCCGCAATCGGCATCATAGATTGCACAGACAGCTGGATTTTCAGGTGACGTCCGATGCATCGTGCAGGACCGATGCCTTGCCGGGAAAGCCATGACCTCGTTATCCCAAGAGAAAATCCAACCGCAGCTCCGGGCCGTCCGGGCAAGCGATGCGGAGGCGCTTTGCGCCATCTTCAACATGCCGGGCTTCCGCTGGGGCACGCTCAGGATGCCCTTCGAGAGGGTGGAGCAGGTGGAGCGGCGCATCGCCAAGTCCGGCCATGAAACCACCTGGATCGTTGCCGAGTTGGACGGCAAGGTCGTCGGCCATGGCAGCCTGGTCGTGCAGGGTTCGCCGCGCCGTTCGCATATCGGCGAGATCAATATCGGACTTGACGATGCGTTTGTCGGCAAGGGCATCGGCTCTGCCATACTTGGCGCGCTGCTTGACGTGGCCGACAACTGGCGCGCCCTGAAGCGGGTCGAATTGACCGTCTATGCCGACAACGAACCGGCCATCCGTCTCTACACAAGCCACGGCTTCGAAGTCGAAGGCCGGCATGTGAAGGCCGGTTTTACCGACGGGCAGTACCATGACCTCCTGAGCATGGCCCGGCTGCGGTTCTGAGAAGCGCTGTCACACCATCTTGATCGAGCTGACAATCCATGTGTGGGCCGGCCGGATCCAGCAATCCGCTCGCCCTTGGCGTTCGCACCGCAAGCGGCTAGACGAGACCAATGACAGCCGTCTTTGACCCAACCCCTGCGCCTCCGGCGGAAATTCTGGCTGTGCTGTCGCTGCTCTGCCCGGAAGTCGTGCGTGATATCGAGCAGAATTGGAACGCACCGGTTTCCGATTACGCCCGCCATCTGTGGCGGCCGGTGGCAAAGCCCGTATCGGGCCCAGCGATCGCTGCCCGTTCGATCCTGCGCGAAGTTCTGCATCAGCGCCTTGGTGCGATCATGCAGCCTGAAGAGATCGGCAAAGCCCTGGACGAGTTCGAGCATAGACCGGTGATTCAGTCCGGCCTGCACTGCCTGCTTCTGATGGACCGGATCACCTTCGATGCCCTCCTGCTTGCCTGGCTCGGCGCGGTCGAAAACGGGCTGTCGGCCTTCTTCAGCTTCATGGGAACGACGATGACCATGGAGACAATTGGCCGGGAGGGGCCGGGATGGCTCGATGTCGGTGGCGACAAGGTCAACCTGTTTGGCATGGGGCGCCACAAACTTTGCCGCAAAAGCGCCTGCGCGGCCGGTCCCGTCACCCTCAACAAGCGTGCGCTCGAAGCGGTGGGCGACGAAACTGATGCCAGCCGCTGGCTGAGCACGCTGCGTGCCAGCCAGGGCAAGGTGTTTGGGACCGCCGCCGATGCGCTGACGGCCCTCAACGAAGATCTGGTCGCCAATTGGGATCGTTCCGGCATGGCCCTGCCGGTTTTCATCGATGATCGGCTCGCCGCTTCTGCCGTGGCGCGGCATCTAGACCATGACGGCAGCCTTCTTTCCAGGCTGCTCATTGAGCCCGCAAGACGCCAGCGTCTCGAACGTGCCTTGCAAGAAGCCGAATCGAGCCCATTTGGCAGATTCCTGCCCAATGCCACAGCCTATTTCTGGGGCATCCGCGAGGAGCGCGTGCGCAAGCTCGTCCTTGAGAGCGGGCACCTGATCGAACCTGACAGGCCGCATGGTCTTTCCATACCGTTCGAGCGGTCGCATCTCAGGCAGGCGCTGCTGGACGGCGTGCTGCTGCCGAACTTGTTCCTGATGTTCCTCGTCCTTGCCATATTGCCGCGCGTACGGGTTGTGGGCGGCCTGAGACAGATTGGCTATGTAGCGCTTTTCCACTCGATCCTGCTGGCTGCGCTGGATGAAAACGCGCCGGAAGAGCGCGACCTGGCCGCGGAGCTTGAGGTTCGGGAAAATGCCTGGGGCATGCGGGTCATCGATGAAAAGATCTCGGTCCGCGAGCAGCTTGCCGGCCTGCCGGAAGGGGCGCTCTTCCCGGACCTGCTCCGGCAATACCGTTTGCGGACACTTGCCGAGACGACCGACGACCTGAAACTGGTTCGCGAGAACGCCCGATGGCGCAGGATCGGCCGGGCAGAGATCAAGGCGACCTGACCTTATTTCAGTCTTAATAATCACCCTGACAAGTTCACCGCTCTTCGAGCACGGCCTCGACTTTGGCAACAAAGTCATCGAGCGAGCGATCCCCGCGAATCTCGATGCGCGGAAGGTCGATGGGATCGCAGTCGAGATCCGCCGGCCCGTGTCTGCCGCCGAAGCCGATCCGATAGCCGCACTCCTTGGCCAACCGGCCAATCCGTCGGTCGGTGACAGAAAAGGGTGCCGCGAACGCCGTGGTCGGCCGACCGGTCCACCGTTCGATGAACATACGAGAGCGCAGGAGCTCGGCGGCCAGATCCGAGCTCGACAGACCATCGATCGCGCTATGGGTCGCCAGATGGCTACCGAAGAACGCACCTTCGGCGGCGAGGCGTCGCACCGTGCCGGCGTCCATAAGCGGCGCCGGTGGACCGCTGTCGGCATCCCACTGCGCACTCTCACCCACGAGATCCGTCACCAGGAACACTTCCGCGGTCAGGTCGTTCGCGCGCAAGATCGGCCAGGCATGGTCGGCAAAGTTCTGAAAGCCGTCATCGAAGGTGATGAGCACCGGGCGGCCGACGAAAGGTTGACGGTTGGCGATGGACCCTTCCAGCTTTTCGGAGCCAATCGCGTGAAAGCCATTGGCGCGCAGCCATGCCATCTGGCTGGCGAATGCGGCGGGTGTCAGCCGAAAACGGGCGAGCGCGGCCGGACCATCATCGGCGACGCTGTGATACATGAGGACAGGGATACGCTGCCGCCGCTCGCTACGTGCGACGTCGCGGCGCAAGGCCCGCGCCCCGCCCCAGACGATATTTCGCGCGACCCCGATTGCGACGGGCGCGCGGATTGGCACATGATCTATCATCGGTCCCGCCGCCACCTCGCCTGGTGACAGGCGGCGGAAGCGGTCTACGCGATAGAGCTCGGTCTGGATCGATTGCTCGAGGACGAGGCCTTCGGTCGCGGCCAGCGTCTGCGAGATCGCTTGTGCACCGAATGTATTCCAGTCGAAGCCCGTCCTCTCAACATTGTCACGCAGCACGAATGCGTGCGCGCTGATGAAACTGCCGCCAGGCGCCAACGCCTCAACAAATTTTTTGGCGATGCGCCGCAACTCGTCGAGATCGTCCAGATAGTAGAAGACCTCCGAACAGACGATCAGATCCATCTCGCCCGGCAGCGTGTCCGCGGAGAAATCCAAGACGCCGAACTCAACATTCGGCTGATCGCCGCATCGCGCGCGGGCCCGTTCGACGGCTATGGCGGAGATGTCAGTTGCGGTCAAATGGCCCACTCGCGGCGCCAGCTGCCGCGTGAAGTGGCCCTCCGCACAAGCCAGCTCAAGCGCCCGTCCGATGGGACCGGCAGGCAAAATTTCGAGCTGCCGCTCGTACTTTTCCTGCTCATAGGACGAACCGTAGTTCCAGGGATCCTCGGTCGCGAAATAGCCATTCCAGAACGACGTGCGATCCTTGCCGTGCCGGGCCCGTGCGCGGCGCGGCGCGGCGGGAGGCTCCGCAGGTTCGGCGCTCGATCGAACCAGCTCCCGCGCTTCCTCGGCCAATTGGGCGAGTTTGCCGAAGTGACTGTCTGGATCGGACCGGCGGTCAAGCCGCTCAGGGGGCACGACATTCTGGATCAATTCGATCCAATAATCCCTTGTCACTGTCCCGAGTGCACCGAATTGCACGACAGACTCGATCTGGCCATCCGTCACCAGGTAGGCGTAGATTTGATCGATTCCTTGCGGAAGTTCGAGCGTAGTCGGATTTCGAGCGTCGACGCGAATTCCAAGTGTGTGCGCCAGCCTCCGCGGCGCGGCAAGGTCGTCGACGTCGAGAAGCATTTGCTCGAGTTGATACTGGACGCGACGACCGGTTGCGGGATTCTCCCAGACCCTGCCGATCAACTCGGTGACGGGGCCGCCGAACCGGTCCCACCTGGCAGCCAATTGCGCTGGCACCGACAGGCTTCCGACCATCAGGCCATCGACGGCCACCTTGGCGATCTCACGCGCCCATTTACGTCCTGCCGGGAGCGCGCGCAGGGCGTGCGGGTCGACCGAGCGCGAGCCGCTGCCGCAATCCGACGCGGCGTTCCACAACGCGAACCATGCGAGTGCCTCGGAGGCGGTGCCGCCGTTCGCCTCGATCGCTCCATTGGCATGAGCCGAAGCCGGGTGTTTGACCCTGGGATCAGGAGAAAAGCCGCGGGCGATCACGATTTCCGCATCTGCCAGCATCTGCGTCGAATTGCGGGAGAGCGCGTTGGGGCCGATACGATAGAAAGCGAGCGGCTCGTCGACCATCACCCAATCTTTGCCCAGACGCGCGAGGCGCTGCCACAGGTCCCAGTCCTCGCAGGTGCGCAGCGACACATCGAAACCGCCCAGCCCGACAATTGTCTCCCGGTCGACCAGCAGCGCGTGAGTGGCGATGGCGCACCGGCGGGCGAATGTTTCGAATGGCTGGGCCGCGACCTCCATGGCGATGCTCGGCGGGGTGAGTCCGCCATCGGGCATCACGCGCCGGGACCCGCAATAGGCGGCCACTGCCCCGGGAGCGGTTTTCAGTGCGGCCAGCATTTTCGCAAGGAAGCCGGCATCCACCCAATCGTCCGCATCCAGAAACATGAGCCAGCGGCCGCGCGCTGTCGAAATCCCGCTATTGCGCGCGCCGGCGGCGCTATAGGCGCAAGAGCTTAACGTGCGAAATCGGGCATCGCGCTCCACATAACCGGCGATGATCGCTGGAGTACGGTCCGTGGAGGCGTCGTCGACGACGATCGCCTCCCAATCCACTATTTCCTGATCGAGAAGGCAATCGAGTGCGCGCGCCAGCGTTGCCTCCGCGTTGTGCGCAGGAACCACGATTGAAACCAAGGGATCATGCGCCACGCCGTCTTACCCGCGCCTGGTTCGAAGGTAGAACAAGAGTCCCGAAACATAGCCGGCGATTTCCTGCCAAAGGAAACGGTCCTCAGGGACATTGCGTCCAAACAGTTTTCCGCGAATTCTTCCGGGCCGCCGCGACGCCACCATTTGGCTGCAGAGCGAGCTTGCTCCTGCCGTGCTACCGATATTGGAAGCCTGGCGCAGCATTCGCACCCGTGCCGCCGAGTTTGGGCGCCAGCTGTCGCAGATGTACGTCAAAGCCAAGCATACTCATGTCGATTCCCGGGATCGGCACCATGACCACAAGCTGCGGTCTCCGGCACCGGGTGAGTGCAATGGCTATGGCAAACCGACGTCTTTTGCAATCGGGGGCGCAATAAATGCAAGCCCACTGAAGCTTGGTGTGAATGACCCCAGTTATTGGGACTATTGCTCCCCTTCCAGCGACCGAGACTCCTCGATTGCGGGGGGGGGCATTATCGAACAGCCATTCTCCGTTCGAAAGGAGACCTTCCTTCTACCGTTGGGGCCGCGTCGGAAGCC
This sequence comes from Mesorhizobium sp. WSM4871, assembly GCF_055811295.1. Classification (NCBI taxonomy): domain Bacteria; kingdom Pseudomonadati; phylum Pseudomonadota; class Alphaproteobacteria; order Hyphomicrobiales; family Phyllobacteriaceae; genus Mesorhizobium; species Mesorhizobium sp. WSM4871. The sequence continues at coordinate 118,921 of NZ_JBVVPU010000007.1, forward strand.
GATCGTCGCAGTATACAGCCGGTGCGAAGCAGTATGTTCACCGCCACGGCAAGCTAATTTAGAGATTTCTAATTATCCTGCGATACTTATTTGCGCTCCAGTAGCTATAGCCGGATATTGTATTATTCATTTATTCAGTAGATTTAATACGATTGTCAATTAGTTTATCCCGCTATGGCTGCTGTCACAAATAAGTACTATAGCGGAACCAATCTGAACGCTTGCTTTTGTTACTAGTCCAAGGGATGTAAAATTGACGCTTGAATCGGCCCAAATTAAGAAGATTCCAGCTTGCGGGCCGGGTAATTTGCTGACATTCTGATATGTTTCTGGGTTGTGGCAATTGGGGTATAGAGATGGCCAAGGAATCTGCGAGTACCGCTTCTTCAGCAAATAAAGCGGACGGAAATCTGATAAGTAATGCAGAGGGAAACGGGCTGAACTTCATGGCGGTCCAGGCTCGCGAGAGCGGGGGTTCCGGCGAAGCCGTAGGTGTCGACAAGATACGTGATCTGCTGTTCGGCAACCAGATGCAGGACTATGACCGCCGTTTTTCCAAGCTTGAAGAACGGTTCTTGCAGCGCTTCAAGGATGTCGAATCCGAGGCCAAGCGCAATCTGGAAATGTACGAGTCGAATGCAAAGAAGCAGGTCGAATCGCTCGCGGCGCAATTGCGGAACGAAAAAGATGCACGAGCCGAGGCCGACAAGGAGATCGACCGGAATCTTCGCGAACAAAATCAGGCGCTTGAAAAGCAGGTGCGCGCGTTGTCGGATCAATTAAGCGAGCTCGAGCGCGAAGTTGCGGACCGGGTAAATCGAAGCGATCAATTGCTGCGGGAGGAAATCAAGCAAAAGAATGAAAGCATTCAGATGCTGATTGAGAAAATGTTCTCCGATCTCAGTAACGTCAAGACCGACCGAAATCTTTTGGCTGGCCTGTTTGTCGAGGTCGCGAAATGTCTGAATCAGGATCCCGTCGGCAGCAAGAGCAACTCGGAGCGTAGCTGGAAAGTGAGTTGATCGGACTTGACGTCGACCGTCGACCCAATCAGCCTTCCTCAAAGAACAGCTTCGAACGATACAGAGATTGATCGCGAGGCTCTGGCTAGTCTTTTGGTCGAAATTGCCCGGAATGTCGATCCGGACTATCGTGCGCGTTTCGACGGAGTTCCAACCGCCGATCCTCGCATGGAAACGCTGCGCCAGTTGCTGGTCAGCCGCGAAATTTCGGAACTTTCACGAGTAACCCAACTGCTCGACGAACCCGAGCAGCTTGCGGCTGCGGTGGGCGGAGTTCTCCCCAGTGCAACCGCACGTGCGTCTCATGCGCAGCTCGGCGAGGCCTTTGCGCCAGTGGTCGAGAGGGCTGTGCAACGGTCCATCCAGAAGAACCCGCGCACGCTCACGGATATATTATACCCGGTGTTTCTGCCGGCTATTCGCAAGTCGATCGGCGAAAAGATCGACCAGACCTTTCAGTCGCTGAATGAATCTCTGAGGCATATATTTACCTGGCATGGGCTTAAGTGGAGATTTGAATCCTGGAGAACAGGTGCAAGCTTCTCGGAAGTTGTTCTTAAGCATTCTCTCGTCTATCGAGTAGAACACGTCTTTCTCATCAACCGCAATTCCGGGCTTTTGATTGCGCATGTAGCTGCCGAGAACGCAACGAGTGAAGACCCTCAACTAATTTCTTCGATGATTAGCGCAATTCAGGATTTTGTTAAGGACTCATTTAACGAGAAAGAACAGAGCGGCCTGGACACTATCCGTTTCGGGGAGCTTCGTCTCTGGTCGGAAGTTGGACGGTTTGCGACCTTGGTTGCGGTGATCCGGGGAAATCCGCCAGAGGAATTACATGAAGTAATTCGCGACGTCTTGCTTCGCATCCATGATGAATGCTCACAGGCTTTAGAGCAGTTCGACGGCGACAGTTCGCAGTTGCTCGGCGTAAACACGCAGTTGCAGACCTGCGTTGAACTGAAGCAGGAGGAATCAGACCAGGGATTTCCGTGGCTGGTGGTGGCAGCGGTCCTGCTGATTTTGATTCCAGCAGGCGGTTGGTTCTTTCTTTCCTGGCAATCCGGGCAGCGCTGGCAGGCCTATGTGTCGCGACTGGGGAGCCAACCGGGCATCATCGTTGCCGAACAAAAAATGCGCGGCGGCCAATTCTATATTGCCGGCCTGAGAGACCCGCTTGCCGCCGACCCGCAGGCTCTGTTGTCCGGAACGGAGGTCGATCCCGCCCGCGTTCATTCACAGTGGCAATTCTATCAGAGCCTTGATCCAGAGTTCGTGCTGAAGCGGCTAACGGCGTCGCTGGCTCCGCCGGATTCAGTCCGACTTTCGATCGTCAAGGATCGCATCGTTGCCGAGGGCGAGGCTCCCGACACCTGGATAGATCGGGCGCGCGCAGCGGCCCGACAGCTGTCGGCAGGCGGACCGGAATTCGACATCTCCAAGCTTCGTGATGTGAGCCCCGAGGCACGCGCCGCGGAGCGCTGGCAGGCCTATGTGTCACGACTGGAAACCCAGCCGGGTATCATCGTTGCCGAACAAACAGTGCGCGACGGCCAATTCCATATCGCCGGCCTGAGAGACCCGCTTGCCGCCGACCCGCAGGCTCTGCTGTCCGGAACGGAGGTCGATCCCGCCCGCGTTCATTCACAGTGGCAATTCTATCAGAGCCTTGAGCCGGAGTTCGTGTTGAAGCGGCTAACGGCTTCGCTCGCTCCGCCGGATTCAGTCCGACTTTCGATCGTCGCGGATCGTATCGTTGCCGAGGGTGAGGCTACCGACACCTGGATAGATCGGGCGCGTGCAGCGGCCCGACAGCTGACGGCAGGCGGGCCGGAATTCGACATCTCCAAGGTTCGTGATGTGAGCCCCGAGGCACGCGCCGCGGAGCGCTGGCAGGCCTATGTGTCGAAACTGGAGAGCCAGCCAGGCATCATCGTTGCGGAACAAACAGTGCGCGATGGCCAATTCCATATTGCCGGCCTGAGAGACCCGCTTGCCGCCGACCCGCAGGCGCTGTTGTCCGGAACGGAGATCGATCCCGTCCGCGTTCATTCACAGTGGCAATTCTATCAAAGTCTTGATCCGGAGTTCGTGCTGAAGCGGCTGACGGCGTCGCTGACCCCACCGAAATCGGTCCGGCTTTCGATCGTCGAGGACCGCATCGTTGCCGAGGGTGAGGCTCCCGACACCTGGATAGATCGGGCGCGCGCAGCGGCCCGACAGCTCTCGGCAGGCGGACCGGAATTCGACATCTCCAAGGTTCGTGATGTGAGCCCCGAAGCACGCGCGGCGGAGCACTGGCAGCATTATGTGTCGCGGCTTGAGGCCCAACCGGGAATCATCGTCGCCCAACAAACGGCGAGGGGCGGACATTTCTACATTTCCGGCCTGAGAGACCCGCTTGCCGCCGACCCGCAGGAGCTGTTGTCCGGAACGGAGGTCGATCCTGCCCGCGTTCATTCGCAGTGGCAATTTTATCAGAGCCTTGATCCGAAGTTCGTGGTGAAGCGGCTGATAGCGTCGCTGACCCCTCCGAAATCGGTTCAGCTTTCGATCATCCAGGATCGCATCGTTGTCGTGGGTGAGGCTCCGGCCGCCTGGATCAACCGGGCGCAGGCCGCCGCTCAACAGCTGTCCGCGGACGGAGTGGCTCTGGATGTCTCGCAGCTTCGTGAGCTGAGCCTTGCGGAACTCAATCATTTGAGAGAGGTCATCCAGGCGACCGATATTCTCTTCTATTCCGGCAAGGTTGTGCCGGGACCTGAACAGACGCCGGTTCTCGACAAATTGGCGGATCAATTGAAGGAATTCGCCCAAAATGCCCGAAAGTCAGGCGTAACAGCTCGGTTCATGTTGACCGGGCATTCGGACGCCACGGGCCGTGAGACGGCCAACGCGTCGATCAGCGCCGCCCGCGCCGAGACAGTTCGTGCGCTTCTCAACAAGCGCGGCGTCGCTCCGGAACTGCTGCTGGTTCGGGGCGCGGGAACCTTTGAGCCGGCGGTGCCAGAAGATAGTCGAACTGGGAGCTCCGCCAATCGCCGGGTTTCGGTTACGGTAAACCTAGACTAGTCCGGAGCCCCAGGAATGTTGCAAAAAAAGATCTGCATGTTAGGCGGGTTCGGTGTCGGAAAGACGAGCCTGGTTCGCAGGTTCGTGCAAAGCATCTTTTCGGAAACCTACTTGACCACGGTGGGGGTGAAAATCGACAAGAAGAGTGTCGCACTCCCAGACAAAACCGTGGATCTGATTTTGTGGGATTTGGCCGGCGAAGACGATATCGGCTCATTCCGGGTCAGCTATGTGCGAGGTGCGACCGGGCTCGTGCTTGTCGTCGACGGAACCCGCGCCGCTACTCTTGCCGTGGCGCTCACGCTGCGCGAGCGGGCCGAGGCCGAATTCGGCGCCATGCCGTTTATATTGCTGTTCAACAAATCCGATCTGGCCGATCGGTGGGCAATACCGGATAGTGAGATTGACCAACTGAGGCAACTTGGATGGCAGATCTATCTAACAAGCGCGCTTTCAGGTGAATATGTTGACGATGCATTTCGTCAGCTTGCTTCGATGGTCACCGAATAGGCCATGCATGGATTTCCAAAAGAAGTCAGAAGCTGGATTTACAATTTCTTCAACATTGAGCACTCCGTCGCATATCTGAAAATTGACGCCCAGCTCTGCATAGTTGCGAAGGGCGGTAATATCAAACATTACGGACTGTCATCACTTTGCATTGGTAAGCCAGTTGCCGAGCAGCTTGCGTTCATGGAAGGTTTGCTGCCTTGCCCGGAGCTTCCATTTCATATGGCCATGGTCGAACTGCCCAGCGGGCGTGTCGCGGACCTTCATCTTTTTGCTGACAATGGTTGCGTGTGGCTGCTCTTTCTTGACGCCACTGCCGAACGCGACAACAGGCAGCGGCTTCAACAGAAGGCTTATGAAATGACGCTCCTGCAAGAGAGGGAGCGTCAACTCAACGAGAAATTACAGTCGACGAACGAGGCGTTGAGGGAGAGCCAAGAGGGATTGTCGCGTGAATACCAGCGCGCCGAAAGCCTCCTCCTCAACATTCTTCCGGCGTCGATCGCGGAGCGGTTAAAAGCGGACGAACAGATTGCAGACAGCCACGCAGAGGTGAGTGTGCTTTTTGCCGACATCGTCGGCTTTACGGAAAGAGCGCGGAGCGTCGGAGCCGAGACGACGCTCGCAATGTTAAACTACTTCTTCAAGGCGGCGGATCTGCTCTCGGAACGATACGGCTGCGAAAAAATCAAGACAATCGGCGATTGCGTGATGGTGGTCGCTGGCCTGCCCGTCGCCCGATCCGATCATGCAGAAGCCCTTGCGCACTATGCATTTGAACTGCGGGAGGCGGTTAAGCGCGAACGCTTCGCGGGACAACCGCTAAGACTCAGGATTGGAATTCACTCGGGACCAATCGTTGCGGGCGTCATAGGCAAAAGGCGGTTTGCCTATGACCTGTGGGGCGAGACCGTTAATCTCGCCGCACGTATTCAGACGTCCGCGGAGCCCGATGAAATCCGTATTTCGGATGCAACTCACAAACTGCTTGGACCAGACTTTGCTTGCGACCCACTCGCGGAAACAGAATTGCGTGGTACAGGTCGTGTGCGAATGTGGCGGCTTCCGGCCTGATTTGCCGCTCGGCGTCGCCGACCCTGGAGCGCATTGCATCTCAAGCAGTCAAAAATCGCGGTTTCGAATGTCAGTCGACCACCTGTCATGGTCCCGCGAGACTTGGTCAGCCGCCTACGTACCGATGCACTTTCGTCGCCTCTCAGGCTGCTGCCCGGGCGGCTCAATGAACCATCTCCAGTTACCCGGCGCAACGGCTGGCTCGGAACGATGATGCCTTGCACTGCAACATCGGTTTCTCCAAGGTGGGGCAACGACGGATGTCGTTGCTCGCCGATTTGGCCGGAAGGTTGACAGCACGATGCCACTGAAGATTCGACGATTGGGAGCCAGATACCTGGCGCACCCGGCACGACGTCTCGGAGATCTGACGGCGATGTTTGTCCTTGTCGCCGGGCCGCTCGTCTTTTGGATCGCCCTCCTGTTGGCCGGTCCGGCACAGGCGCAAGCGCCGGCGACCGTCCCGCCGGAAAGGGTCAAACAGCTGTTTGAGCTTCTCGACGATCCGTCCGTGAAGGCCTGGGTGGCCGAACAACGAAACCAGGACGCCGGGTCGACGGGAGCGCCTGCCGCGGCAGGCGCTCCGCCGGCCGACACCTCGTCCGGCGCCGGGGCCGCACCGGGCCAGATGAATACGATGGCATCCTCGACGCTCGATCGGATCAGGCACCATATCGAACGAATCGTGCGAACTTTGCCCCTGCTGCCGGGCCAGTTCGCGCGCGTTCGGGCTGAGACCATGCAGGATATGTCGAGCAAGGGGTCTGCCGGCGTATTTATGTTGATTGCGATGTTCATCGCCGCCGGCCTGGCACTCACCTGGGCAACGTACAAAGTCACCCGTCCATTTCGTCTTTGGATTATCGCGCTACCGAAGGATACGCCCATCGGGCGAGCCAAGAAGATTGGCGGTCGCGCGCTTTATTCCAGCATGCTGATCGTCTCGTTCGCACTGGGCAGCGCCGGTGCGTTCATGTTGTTCGACTGGCCAATGCTCATCCGCGAGATTGTCCTGACATTTCTGATGGCGGCGGTCGTTACATGGGGTGTGCGCATGTACGTCATGGCCATGCTCCTCCCGTCCTACATGAACGTCGAGAACGCCGTCGAGGTTCGCGCTTTGCCGATTACCAACGAAGCGGCTGACCATTGGTCCTTATGGCTACCCCGGATCGTCGGCGTCTTCGCCTTCTTCGGCGCCGCGTTTATCCTCTTGCCGGGCCTCGGCGTCGACCAGGACGGAATGATGGTCCTGTCGCTGGGCGCCGATTTCGTGCTGCTGTTGCTCTTGCTGCTTGCCATTTGGCGTCGGCCAAGGACGCAGCGAGACGGCGCGCGCCACAGCGGTCACACGGAAGCGACATGGCTATTGACTGCTTATTTTGTCGTCCTGTTCCTTCAGCGTGTCGCCGGCTCTTATATATACTTCTGGTTTACCTTCGCCGCATTCTTCCTGCCTTTGGCAATCGTGCTGACGCAGCGCGGGGTTAATTTCGTCCTGCGGCCAGGTTCGGAAGACGCCGGTCGGCCTACGATCCCTGCGGTGACGATCGCTGTCATCGATCGCGCAATCCGGATGATTTTGATCCTGGCGGCGGCTTATTTTCTCGCGCGTGTCTGGGGTCTGGACATGCAATCCATGCGGGACAGCGATACGACGACGACGTTCATATTGCGCGGCTTGATCAATGTCGTGGTCATTGCCCTCGCAGCCGATTTCGGCTGGTCGATCATCAAGGCTTTGATCGAACGAAAGCTGGGTGTCGAAGTACCGCACCCCGTGATCAGCGAGGAGGAGGTCCCGATCCTCGATCCACAGCAGGCGCGGCTGCACACGCTCTTACCGATCCTCCAGAACATGCTGCTGGCATTGATCGTCGTGATGGCGGTGCTGATGATGCTCGCCTCCATGGGTATCCAGATCGGCCCCCTGATCGCTGGCGCTGGCGTCGTCGGCGTCGCCGTCGGCTTTGGCGCGCAAACCGTCGTCAAGGACGTCATCTCAGGCGTGTTTTTTCTGCTCGATGATGCGTTTCGTGTCGGCGAATACATTTCGTCGGGCAATTACAAGGGTACGGTGGAAAGCTTTTCGCTGCGTTCGGTGAAGCTGCGCCACCACCGTGGTCCGTTGTTCACGATACCGTTCGGTGAACTCGGGGCAGTCCAGAACCAGAGCCGTGACTGGGTTATCGATAAATTCAACATCACCGTCGGCTATGACACCGATATCGACTTCGCCCGCAAGCTGATCAAGCGGATCGGCCTCGAACTGGCGGAAGATCCCGAGTTCAAACACTGGGTGCTCGAGCCGATCAAGATGCAGGGTGTACAGGAGTTCGGCGAGTACGGCATCGTCTTGAGGGTCAAGGCCACAACCAGGCCGGGGGGCGCCTTCGGCATGAAACGCAAATTCTATATACGCCTGCGCCAGGTCTTCAAGGAGCAGGGCATCGAACTCCCATTTCCGACCGTCCATGTCCAGGGGCTGCAGAACCCGCATGAGGCAGAGAATGCGCCGTTGGAAATCACACCCGAACTGAAAATGGCCGTCGCACAGTCGCACACCGATCGGCGCAGAAAAAAAGCCAGCACAACGGAGTAGGAAAGACGGTTAGCCGCCGCCGCCCATGGTTACGGACATGAAGGCCCGGAAGGCCGCCGCCGCCGGGTCGATTGGTCTGTCACGCGACCAGGCCAGGCCGACATCCATAGTGGGGATCGGCTCGACAAGCCCGCGCACTTCTATGCGCTGCCCCTCCAAGGACCAGGGGCGGTAAACCATGTCGGACAGGACAGTGACCCCCATGCCGGCAGCCACGAGCGATCGCACGGCCTCGACCGAACTGGTGGTAAGTACGGCGCGGAGCGAAAGGCCCGCGGCATCCCAGTAACGGGCAGCCGTCGTGCGCGCCTCGTCCACCGTCAGCATGACATAATCTTCCGCCGCCACATCGGCGAGTCTGATTTCCTGCCGCGCGAGCAGATGATGATCAGCCGAAAGCCAGAGCCGGCGGTTCGATCGCATCAAGACCTCCTGCGCCAATTCCTCGGTGTGCTCCAGGTTGGACACCAGCATAACGGCCATGTCGATGTCTCCGCACATCAAGCCGCTTTCGAGGGCGTCTCGGGGCAGTTCCAGCACCTCGACCTCGATCTCGGGATAGGTCTTTCGAAACCGCGCGTAGTGGCGCGACATGTAGTAGCCGACGACCGTGTAGGTCATGCCCAGCCGCAGCTTGCCCGCCAGTCCTTTCCTATCGCGCAACGGGCTTCGGACGGCGGCTGCGACGGCCCCGGTGATAACACGCGCGTGTTCAAGAAACCGCGCGCCCTCCATCGTCAATCTTACGCCAGCGTGGTTACGCTCCAAAAGCCGTACGCCCAGATCAGCCTCAAGCGTCTTTATCGCAGCAGTGACCGCCGATTGAGAGATGTTGAGTTCCACCGCGGCATGACTGACCTGTCCGCTCTCGGCGGTCGCGATAAAATAATCAAGCTGTTTCAAGGTGATGGTCATGGTGCGCTCCGGCCCAAAACCATTATCTGTTTTTTTGATATCACAATCAATAAACTACTATTTCACAAATGCCCTCGCATGCGCAAAAAATGCTGCAACGCCGCAGAGACGGCAGCTTCGAGGGGTAACAATGCGATGGCGGTGACGCTAAACTGTGACATGGGCGAAAGCTTTGGCCTCTACAAGGTTGGCGATGATGTGGGCATGATGCCGATCATCGACGTTGCCAATGTCGCATGTGGTTTTCATGCCTCCGATCCGGATCACATGCACGCCGCCGTCCGCAGCGCCAAGGCGAGTGGCGTAAAGATCGGCGCCCATCCAGGCTTGCCGGACATTCAGGGTTTCGGCCGGCGCGAGATGCGGATGACCCGCGACGAAGTCAGGAACACCATCATTTACCAGGTGGGAGCGCTTGCCGGCTTCCTCAAGGCCGAGGGTGTGGAACTCCACCATATCAAGCCGCATGGCAGCCTTTACTTCATGGCCATGCAGCAGGAGGCAATCGCCCATGGCGTGTGCGACGCGGCAGAGGTTTTCGGCGTACCCCTCTTTGGCATGACGGGCACCCTGCACGAGAAGATCTATCAAGAGCGCGGTATCCCATTCGTCGCCGAGTTCTATGCCGATCTCGACTACGATGCCTCCGGCAAGCTGATCTTGACACGCGTTCATGACGCCAAGGACCCCGCAGAGATGGCCGAGCGTTGCGTACGCGCCATTAGCGAGGGCGAGGGCACGGCAGAGGACGGCAGTTTCTTCCCCGTACGCTGCGAAACCATCTGCGTGCATTCCGATACGCCGAACGCCATCGAAATAGCCAGGGCCGTGCGCGCCGCAATCGCCCCTTGGCACTGAACTCGACCGAACCCGCCTGCGCAGGCGGTTCCAAAATAGTTTGCCTGCAGTTTTCCGGAGCTTTTTATGGCCCAGATTCTTTCGCCTCTTCCCGGCACTTTTTATCGGAGCGCTTCGCCGGACCAGCCGCCCTATAAGGCGGATGGCGACGCAGTTTCCGCCGGAGACGTAATCGGTCTCATCGAAGTGATGAAGTCGTTCCACGAAGTGAGGGCCGAGACGGCTGGTACGAACATCCGCTTCATTGCCGACAATGAGGACCCCATCATGGCCGGCGCACCCATTGCGGATCTCGACTGATGCTGAAAAAGCTTCTGGTTGCCAACCGGGGCGAGATAGCGGTCAGGATCATCCGGGCCGCGCAAGATTTGGGGATCGCCACCGTGGCGGTGTATTCGGCCGCAGACGCCGAGTCGCTCCACGTCCAGCTTGCGGACGAAGCGGTCAACATCGGCCCACCAGCAGCAAAGAAGTCCTATCTCAATGGCGAAGCAATTCTGAAGGCTGCCCGCGACACCGGTTGCGACAGCGTTCATCCTGGCTATGGGTTCCTTGCCGAGAATGCCGCGTTTTCCGACGCGGTCACAGGCGCTGGATTGGTCTTCGTCGGCCCGTCGGGAAATGCAATCCGAATGATGGGAGACAAGGTCTCTGCGCGATCGGCCGCTGCCGCTGCAGGTGTCGCTGTGGTGCCTGGCTCGGCTGGCCGGGTCGAGGGCCTCAAGGCTGGCCGCGAGGTGCTGACGGAAACCGGTTTTCCGGTGATGATCAAGGCTGCGGCGGGCGGCGGCGGGCGCGGCATCCGCATTGCGAACTCGCTCGCCGAGTTCGAACAAGCCTTTCCTCAGGCCGAAGCAGAAGCCCTCGCCGCCTTTGGCGACGGTGGTCTCTACATGGAAAAGGTGATCGGCAAGGCCCGCCATATCGAGGTGCAGGTGCTGGCGGACGGAAGCGATGCCATCCACTGCTACGAGCGGGAGTGCTCGCTGCAGCGGCGACGCCAGAAGGTTTGGGAGGAGGCGCCGTCGCGCGCACTTTCCCCAAGGCTGCGCGAGGAGCTCTGCGCTTCGGCGGTCGCTTTAGCCAAGGCGGTCAAATACTCTGGTGCCGGCACGGTAGAGTATCTTTATGACGATGAAGCAGACCGCTTTTACTTCATAGAGATGAACACCCGCATCCAGGTTGAGCACCCGGTCACCGAGGCGATCACCGGCGTCGACCTCGTTGCGGAGATGCTTCGCATCGCCGGCGGCGAGAAGCTGCGGATTCGGCAGGGCGATGTCTCCGTCAAGGGGCATGCGATCGAAGTCCGGCTCAATGCCGAAGATCCGGCGAGGGAGTTCGCTCCATTCCCCGGGCAGGTGGCCGAGCTTCGCATTCCCGGCGGTCCGGGCGTACGTTTCGATTCCATGCTCTACCAAGGCTATCAAGTGCCGCCCTTTTATGACTCGCTGCTTGCCAAGCTGATCGTGCATGCAGAGACGCGCGAGGCGGCGATAGTGCGCCTGATCCGCGCGCTCAACGAGTTGAAGATCGGCGGGCTCAAGACCACCAAGCCGCTGTTTCTTGCGCTCGCCGCAGATCCTGCGGTGCGGACGGGAGACGTGCATACCCGCTGGCTGGAAGGCTGGCTCATCGAAAACGCCGCAGCTTTGGCGGGCTAAAGGAGGACCGATGTCGATACGATTCAACTTCGGCGGTGACGAGCATATCTTCGGTGAGGTGTCCGAAGAAATGTCGCTCACCTCCTTCTTTACCGGCCTTTCGATGACCAATGCGGTGCGTACGGCAGGCATCCGAGGTGTCACCGAGATCTGCCCAGCCAACGCCAGCTTCCAGATTCGCTTCAACCCCGACATCGTCAAGCCGCAGGATTTGCTCAGCGAACTGAAGTCGATGGAAGAGGCGGCCTCAAAGGCGGACCCTGTGCTGAAGACCCGGATCATCGAACTGCCGGTTTATTTCCAGGATCCATGGACGCGTGAAACCTGCTTGCGCTTTCGCGAGCGCCATCAGGACCCCTCCTCCACCGATCTTGAATATTCGGCACGCATCAACGGCTACGCCACGGTGGAAGAGTTTATTGCGGCCTATTCCGGCCAGCCCTGGTTCGTATCCATGGTCGGCTTCGTCGCTGGACTGCCCTTCCTGTACCAGATGGTTGAGCGCAAGAAACAGATTCAGGCGCCGAAATACTTGCGCCCACGCACCGACACTCCCAAGCTCACCATTGGCCATGGCGGTTGCTTTGCAGCGATCTATTCGGTGCGCGGCGCTGGCGGCTACCAGATGTATGGCATAACCCCGGCCCCGATCTACGACCCGACCAGGAAGGTGCGCTACCTCTCCGATGACATGTGCCTGTTCAAGCCAGGCGACATCGTCAAGTTCAAGGCCATTGGCCGCGATGACTACGACGCCACGCTGGAGGAAATCGAAGCCAATCGGTGGCAGCCGACGGTTCGCGAGTGCACCTTCAGCCTGAAGGACTTCAACAGCGATATTTACGGCACCAATGCAAAGCTGATGGAGCTTATCAATGGCCGTTAAGGTAATCTCTCCCGGCCTCTCCACGTCCGTGCAGGACCTTGGCCGACCAGGCCACTATCATGTCGGCATTCCAGAAGGCGGCGGCATGGACCGCTTTGCGACACGCATCGCAAACCTGCTTGTCGGCAACGATCCGGGTGCCGCGGTGCTCGAAGCCACCTTCATGGGCCCCGAACTCGAATTCACCCAATCCGCGGTCGTCGCCGTCACGGGTGGAGAGCTCCCACCCAAACTCAATGGCGAGGAACGGCCGACCTGGGAAAGTTTTCCGGTGAAGGCCGGTGACCGGCTTTCCTTCGGCTTCCTCAAGGGCGGCGCGCGCGCTTATCTGGCCATCTCCGGCGGCATCGACGTACCCGTGGTTCTCGGCTCGCGCTCGACTTACATTCTGGGCGCGCTCGGCGGGCATGAGGGCCGCACGCTGAAGGCGGGCGATGAGCTTCCCCTCGGCGAAGGTCCCGGCAAAGCCGGTCTCTCACTGCCTGCAAATCTGCGCCGCGAGCGCAATAGTCCGGCGGAACTCAGAATGCTGCCAGGCTTATACTGGCATCGGATTACCGAAGCCGCCGGCAATCGGTTCTTCGAGGAAACCTGGAAGGTCGCGCCCGAAGCCGACCGCATCGGCTATCGTTTCCGCGGCGGGACGCCGCTGGAGTTTGTCGAGCGCGAGCAGCCTTTCGGTGCGGGCTCCGACCCCTCGAACATCGTCGATGCCTGCTATCCCTATGGATCCGTCCAGGTGCCAAGTGGCACGGAGCCGATCGTTCTTCACCGGGACGCGGTTTCGGGTGGCGGGTACATGATGCTGGGCGTGGTAATATCAGCCGACATGGACCTGATCGCCCAGCTCCAGCCGCACACCCCGGCGCGCTTCGTTCCGGTGACGCTGGAAGACGCGCTTGCCGCGCGAACCGAACAGCGCGCCGCGCTGGCGCGTGCTGAAGGGCATCTGGCCGGCTGACGTCAGCCGGGCGGAGGAGCCGGAGGCGAGGAGATCGGTCGGCCAAAACCGACCGCGCGTAGCGGAAGACAAAATCCGGTGCGCGAAACGACAAGACGACGCCGGGCAACGGCGTGAATTTGGCACCCGAGCAGTCCGCTAGAGACCGCCGGAACCGACAGGGGAAGACATTTGCAACGTGGCTGGCCGCAAGGCCGGATGCTTCGCGCCTTTCCGTCGGTAGAAAGAAGGAAAGGGACATGAGTCATCTGAGCGCGGAGAACGTCTCGGTATCGTTTGCGGGGCTGAAGGCCCTGTCATCGGTAGACCTCCAAATTACGCCCGGCCGCATCAGTGGCCTCATCGGCCCGAATGGCGCCGGCAAGACCACGCTCGTCAACGTGTTGACCGGCTTCCAGGCACCGACGGAAGGCACTATCAAGCTCGACGGGGCAGCACTCGCGGGTCTCAAGCCGCACCAGGTCCGGCGGCGCGGCATCGCCCGCACCTTCCAGGGTGGGCGGCTCTTCCGCGACCTGCCTGTGCTGGACAATTTGGAGGTAACCGGCGTTGGCCTGGGGATGAGCCGGCGCGCTGCCATCGCCGAAGCGGAAGCGATGCTCGACTGGATAGGCATCGGCGCGTTGGGCTCCCGCATCGCCGGAACCTTGCCTTATACGGATGAGCGCCGTGTAGCCATTGGCCGTGCCCTGATGGGACGGCCCGCATACATCCTGCTCGACGAGCCAGCGGCTGGCATGAGTTCGCCAGAGGCGCGGGAGCTTTCGGCCCTGATAAGACACATCGCCGCCGATCTCGGCTGTGGTGTCCTGCTCATCGAGCACAATGTCGGGCTGGTGCTCGGCCTTTGCGAGCATATCGTCGTGCTCGATTCCGGAGCGATCATCGAAGAAGGCCCGCCCGCGGCCATCCGCGATAGCGAGAAGGTGCGCCACGCCTATATGGGAACGGCCTCAAACACCGACCTGCCAGTGCTGGAGGTGATGGAATGAGCCTGCTCGCCCTTTCCGATATCACCATCCGCTATAGCCGTCTCACGGCGGTCCGCGACGTCTCCTTCTCCATGGACGAAGGAGAAATCCTGTTCATCACCGGCCCGAACGGTGCCGGAAAGTCTTCGCTGCTGCGCGCGATCGCCGGTGTTACGCCGGTGGCGGGCGGCCGGATCGACCTCGCGGGTCATGAGATCACCGGCCAGGCGCCGGAGAACATCGCCAGGCTCGGATTCTCCATGGTGCCGGAGGGGCGCGATGTCTTCGGCTCGCTGACGACCGAAGAGAACCTTCTGGTCGGAACCGGCATGCACGCCCGCGAACGTGGCTGGCGCAGCCGAGCTGCCGACGAACTTGAAGCCGTCTACGCAACCTTCCCGATGCTGAAAGAGAGGCGGCACGGGCAGGCGGGATTGCTGTCCGGTGGGCAGCAGCAAATGCTGGTCATCGGACGCGCGCTGATGACCAATCCGCGGCTTGTAGCCATCGACGAGCCTTCGCTGGGCCTCGCCCCCAACATCAACGACCAGGTCTATGAGCGGCTGATCGCGCTGCGTGCGCAGCGCCAGCTCACGCTCCTGATCGTTGAGCAGAGCTCGGCCCGGGCGATGATGGTGGGCGGGCGGATGATCCTGATGCGTGGCGGACAGATCGTGCTCGATGGCGACGCCCGGACGCTCGGCAACGGCGAGGCGATCCAGGCTGCTTATTTCGGTTACGAGGACCACTGAGATGCTCCAGATCCTGTTCGACGCACTCTCGCTTGGTTCGCTCTACGCGCTCGGGGCGCTTGGCATTGCCCTCATCTTCGGCGTCATGCGGCTCGTGAACTTCGCGCATGGCGACGTCATCGCCTTCTGCGTCTTCGCCCTGCTGTGGCCGTCAACAGACGCCATGGCCATCGTCTTCGCTGGTCAATTGCCGTGGTATCTGCTGGTGCCCTTCGTGCTCCTATGCGGAGCCGGGCTGTCGGTGCTGTGCGAAATCGTCGTCTTCAGGCGGTTCCGCAAGGCAAATCCGGCAACGATGATGATCGCCTCCTTCGCGCTCGGTTTCGTAATTCGCTACTTCCTGCTCATGCTTTTCTCCAGTCGGCCGAAATCGATCTCGCTGCTGCCCGAACTATCCCAACCGGTGGAGATCCTCGGTGCCCGGCTTCCCCTCCTCCAACTGATAACGATCGTCGCCACAATGGTCATCCTGATTGGCCTGACGCTGTTCCTGCGTCAAACCCGCTTCGGCCTGGAGATGCGGGCGGCGGCCGAGAACTTCTCGATGGCCCGCATGCTGGGTGTGCGTGCGAACCGGGTTATCATGGGCGCGTTCGCCCTCTCCGGCGCGTTGGCCGCCGCCATTGCGCTGATCTTTGGCGCCCAGACAGGCACGCTGGACATCCAGATGGGCGCCTCGATCATGTTGATGGCCTTCATCGCCACAGTCATTGGCGGCCTCGGCAGCCTCGGGGGGGCCGTGCTCGCCGGCTTCCTGCTGGGTGCCGCCTCGGTGATCATGCAGGTCATGCTGCCCATCGACGCCCGGCCATTCCGCGATGCCTTTGTCTATGGAGCGGTCATCCTCGTTCTCCTCTTCCGCCCGCAAGGGCTCATTGCCGCGCGCGGCACCAAGGAAAGGGTCTGATTTCATGGCTGTCGCCGCCTCCCTTGCCAACTCTACCGCTGCCGGTGCCGCGGCTGCCGAGCGAAAGCCAGCCCGCTTCGCGCTTGCCCGCCGCACAATCCTGACGCCGGTCCTGCTTTCTCTGCTGCTGCTGGCCATCGCGCTGATCACGGTGATGACCGGATCGCGGCCCTTCAACCAAACGGTGATCGACGTGTTCGTCCGTGTCATCCTCGTCGTGGGCCTATACATATTTATCGGAAATTCGGGCGTTCTCAGCTTCGGACATATCGGCTTCACCTGCCTTGGCGCCTACGCGGCCGCGTGGCTCACCATCAATCCGATGATGAAGCGCGGTTCGCTGCCGGGACTGCCCGAATGGCTGCTGGCGACCCGTTTGCCGTACTGGCAATCGGCTGTGCTGGCGGCATTGTTCGCCGCCCTCGCCGCTCTCATTTTCGGGCGGGTGCTGATGCGGCTATCGGGCATCGCGGCATCGATCGCGACCTTCGCGATGCTCGCCATGATCAACACAATTTATTCCAACTGGGAAAGCGTGACCGGTGCAACCTCATCTGTCGTCGGCATTCCGATCGTGCGCGTGATCTGGCCGTATCTCATCGGCGCCGTGGTCGCAATCTTCATCGCCTGGGCGCACGCGATCTCCCGGTCCGGCCTGGCGCTTCGTGCTGCCCGCGACGAGCCCACCGCCGCCGCCGCTTCCGGTATCGACATTCCCAGGGAAAGACTGGTGGCGTTCGTCGTATCAGGCGCGGTGATGGGGCTGGGCGGTGCGCTCATGGCTCATTCCATCGGCGTCGTCACACCCGACACATTCTATCTCGGTCTCACCTTCATCACCCTTTCCATGCTCGTCGTCGGCGGCATGGGCAGCCTGTCGGGGGGTGTGGTGGGTGTCGTCCTGCTGTCCGCCCTCATCCAGGCGCTGCGCTGGCTGGAGGCAGGCGTATCGCTCGGCGAGTCCACTTTCGCCCTCCCGAAAGGGGTTCAGGAAATAGCCCTCGGCGTCATCATGATCGTGATCCTCGCGCTTCGCCCATCCGGACTCATGGGCAACCGCGAGCTCACGTTACCTCGCAGCAGTCGCAACAAGTGACCGGCGGCACAAGCCCGACCGGAAAACAAAAAAGGAGACGTGCATGTCATACAAAATAAGAATTGTCGCAACCGCTTTGGCCTCGATGTCCATCGCATACCCGGCCCTGGCCGATGACGAGACTATCGTCGTCGGCTTCGCCACTGCGGAGTCGGGCTTCATGGAAGCCTATGACAAGCCTGCGCAGGAGGCAGCCTTGATCCGCATCGAGGAGATCAATGCGGCTGGCGGTCTGCTTGGGAAGCAGATCAAGGTCGTCAAGGCCGACACCAAGTCCGACCGAGCCGAAGGCGCCAAGGCGGGCCTCTCCGTGCTCGACCAGGATGCCGATCTCGTGGTCGTCTCCTGCGACTACGACTTCGGATCGCCGGCTGCGCTCGCGGCCGAGGACGCGAGCCGTATCTCCTTCTTCCTGTGCGCGGAATCGGTCAAGGCCGGTATCCAGGGTGTCGGCCCGCACAGCTTCTCGGCGTCGGTGCTGGCGGCCGTGCAGGGCGCAACCATGGCCGAGTGGGCATTCAAGGAAAAGGGCGCAAAGGACTTCTACCGTCTGCTCGATACCTGGACGGCCTACAACAAGGGCATCTGCGACGGCTTCGACTGGATGATGCCGAAGCTCGAAGCCCAGGGCGCGAAGCTTGTCGGTGAAGACACCTTCAAGAACGAGGACGCCTCCATCGCCGCGCAGATCACCCGCATCAAGTCTCTGCCGAAGGAGCCGGACGCGATCATGCTTTGCACGATGATGCCAGGCGCTGTCTCGGCCATCAAGCAGCTTCGCGCCGCGGGTATCAACTCCATGATCCTGAATGGCTCGGGCGTCGACGGTAGCTATTGGCTCTCGGCTGTGCCCGATCTGACGAACTTCTACGTCCCCGTTCAGGGATCGATCTATGGCGACGATCCCAATCCGGACGTGCTGAAGTTCAATGCCACATACAAGGCGAAGACAGGCGCCGATCCCTCGAGCCAGTATGTCTTTCCGGGTTACGTCATGGTCGACGTCTGGGCCAAGGCGGTGGAGCGTGCAGGCACGACCGATGCCGACGCGGTGGTCGCGGAACTGGAGAAGATGAAGAATGAGCCGACGCTGTTCGGGCCTCGCACCTTCACGCCGGAACTGCATCACCAGAACCAGACTCGGTACCTGATCGTCGAGACCAAGGCCGGCACGCCGGGTGTTGTAGGCAACTGGACGATTTCCGAGCCGGTACCGATGGAAGCCTTGCTCAAGTAGGAGAAGATGGGCCGGATAAACCCGGCCCTTCACATGCGAAAGGCCCTGTTCCTATGGGACGACCGGGCCTTTCGTCTTTTGAGGATCTTGCCTTTGGACAAAAACGAGGGCGGCCCGCTTGGACCGCCCTCGTCGCCCGATGAATTCAGATTTTCGCTACCCTCGCGCTTTGCGGTAGGAATCCTTAAGCGCTATGAGCTCCCCCGAGAAAGCGAAGATATCGCAGCCGTCGACTTCGATTTGCTGCCCCGCTGCCGTGGTGCCGACGAAGCGCCATGAAGAAAGTCCGGTGTCGCCCGTCACGACGTGCCGTCCCCTGGTCCAGGCGGCTTTCGGGAAGGCATCGAACAGCGCTGCATAGGCGGCGCGCACGGGGTCACGTCCCACATGCTTGCGCCCTTCGACGTCGGGGCCGACCGATCCATGGAAAGCGCAATTCTCCGCCATGCAGTCCATCAGCGCGCCCACGTCGCGGGCGTTCCAGGCCGCGAGGAACCGGTCGAGCACGGCAAGCCGCCTGGCTGCGAGGTCGCCAGCCTCAACCACCTCGACCTCCAGGAAGGCCAGCGGCGCATCGCCGGCATTGATGACGTTATGAGCCACACCTGTCCGTCGCGAATAGGGCAAGCCTTGGGTGAGAGCGGCTTGCGATTGCGCGCCGTCTGGGCCTTCGAGACCGAGCTTCCCGTCGGTAAGTGGCACGATGACGTAGTCATGGCCATGGATGTGCCAGCCTGTCTCGGCCCCGGTGGCAAAGCGCCATTCGGTGACCCGGAAACGTTCGTCGTCGATATGGACGACCGGTTCGGCTTTCATACGGGTCATTCAAGTCCCTCCTTGGCAACAGCACCGGTCAGGCGCTCAAGCGTCCGGCCCATGCGCGTCATGATTTCCTTCACATCGTCTTCTGTCGAGATCATCGGCGGACAGAGCGCGAGCTGGTCGCCGATGGCGCGGAAGATGAGGCCTTCCTCGTGGCCGATCCCTGATGCGATACTCCCTGCTCGCCCTACCTTGGCGAAGGGGCGTTTCGTCGCCTTGTCCGCCACCAGCTCAACAGCGCCGATAAGACCGGTGCCCCGCGCTTCGCCGACAAGCGGGTGATCGGCGAACGAGCGGATGCCGGCCTGAAACGAGGTCTCGAGGCGGGCCGCGTTTCCGATCAGGTCCCGCTCCTCGAAGATGGCGAGGTTTTCGAGACCCACCGCCGTAGCGACCGGATGACCCGACGCCGTGAAGCCGTGGCCGAAATTGCCGATCGTTGCGGTGTTGTCGGCAATCGCCTGATAGATCGCCTCCGAGAACATCACCGCGGCCAGCGGCATGTAGGAGGAGGTGATCTGCTTGGAAAGCGTCATGATATCAGGCGTGAAGCCGAATTTCCGGCAGCCAAAGGGCGTGCCGAGCCGCCCGAAACCACAGATCACCTCATCTGCTATCAGGATGATATCGTTTGCCCGGCAGATTTTCTCCACGCCTTCCCAGTACCCGACCGGCGGTGGCAGAACCCCGCCGGCTGCCATAAGCGGCTCTCCTATGAAGGCTGCGATGGTGTCGGCCCCTTCTTCGGCGATCACCGCTTCCAGCTCGGCGAGCAGACGCGCCGTGAAGGCGGCTTCGTCTTCACCTTCCATGCCGAAACGATAGAAGTGTGGGCAGGTCAGGTGGCGAACGGGAATCGCCGGCAGATCGAAGTCGCGATGGTTGATCGGCAGGCCCGTCAGGCTGCCGGAGGCGACGGTGATGCCGTGATAGCCCTTGGTCCGTGCCAGGAACTTCTTCTTTCTGGGCCGGCCCAGCGCGTTGTTCATGAACCACATCATCTTGACGATGGTGTCGTTGGCTTCCGACCCCGACGACGTGAAGAAGACACGCGTCAGGTTCTCCGGCGTCATCTCCACGAGTTTCTCTGCCAGCCGGATGGACGGCTCATGCGCCTTGGAGGAGAAGGTGTGGTAGTAGGGCAGCTTCAGCATTTGCTGATAGGCAGCGTCGGCCAACCGCTTTTCCGAAAAGCCGACGCCCACCGACCACAGTCCCGCGAGCCCTTCGATGTATTCCTTGCCGCGCTCGTCATACACGCGGATGCCGTCGCCGCGGCTGATGATCAGCGGCCCGGTTTTTTCGTGCTGACGCAGGTTGGTGTAGGGGTGCATGGTGGTGGCGATGTCGGCGGCGGCGAGAGAGTTGGAAAGCGCGTCCATGGAAGTCCTCAGCGGCTTGTGGAAATGGATCGGGCAGTGAGTTCGAGATAGTCCTCGATCCCGTGCGTGGAGCTTTCACGATTCGGGAAAATGAATCATGGGAGGCCGTTGGAATGAGTGTCGATGATCCGCCGCATCAGCGCGGCGACGTCGCGTGCATTCGGTGGATCAGAGTGGATGCAGACGGTGTCGAAGTCGACCGGGCGGACCGTGCCGTCTGTCGTCACGAGTTCGCGTCGGGTAAGCGCCCCCACCATGCGGTGCTCGGCAAGCGTCAGATCGATGGCCGACTGGACACGCGGGATGATCAGGCTGCCGCCGGGAGCGTAGGCAAGATCGGGAAAGAACTCGCCCACGAAGGCAACGCCGAGTTCGGCTGCCGCCGTCTCGTGACAGGTTCCCGCCATGCCGAAGAGAGGGACGCCGAACGGCTTGACCGCCGCGGCAATTGCCCGGGCAGTGTCCACGTCGTGCGCGGCCATGCCGTAAATGATGCCATGCGGCTTGACATGGCTGAGCTGCGCGCCCTCGGCGGCCAGCATCCCTGTCAGAGCACCGATTTGGTAGAGGAAGGCGGCTGTCAGTTCCTCCGGCTGAAGTTTCATTTCGCGCCGGCCGAACCCCTCGCGATCGGGAAGGGAGGGATGCGCGCCGACCCGCTTGCCATGCGAAAGCGCGAGCCGCACGGTCTTCAGCATCGTCCATGGATCGGAGGCGTGGAAGCCGCAGGCGATGTTGGCGCAATCGATATGAGGCATAATGCCGACATCGTCGCCGAAGCGCCAGTTGCCGTAGCTTTCGCCCATGTCGCAGTTCAGGGTGACCATTTTTGCTTGCCTCAGCCCAGAGTGCTCGACGCCCAGCCGGGGGCGATGTGCGGGAATTCCGGCGGTGGTTCGCGCTCGTGCAGCAGCCGAAGCACGCGCGGCGGCGTCAGCGGCAGCTTCCGCACCGGCTTGCCGATGGCGCGCGCCACCGCACAGCCGATCGCCGCGCCCACGGCCAGGATCGGGACCTCGCCCGCGCCCTTGGTGCCTAGAGGCCCCATCGACGGTGCGCCCTCGTAGAGATCGGCGGCGACCGGAACCACGTCCTGCGCCAGCGGCAGGCGATAGGTCTCGAAATCGTCCTGCGCGATGCGTCCGTCGGCGGTGAGCGTCACCTCCTCATGCAACGCATAGCCCAGCCCCTGCACCACACCGCCCTGTATCTGGCCCAGGATGGCGCGCGGGTTGAGCGCGCGGCCGACATCTTGAACCACGCGATAGGCCAGCACCTCGACATGACCGGTGTCCGGATCAACCGCCACCTCGGCCTCGTGAACGACGAAGACGGGGATGTCGAGCGCATCGATGAAATGCCCCATGGCGCAGCCGGACATTGCCGGAGTGTTCCTGGCGGTAAAGGCTCCGCTTCCCGTGATCGGGCCGGCGGTTGCCTGCGCATGAGCGATGACGGCGGGGATCGACATGCCGGAACCGGGACGTCCGGTGATCTCGACACGACCGTCCCGCAGCACCAGGTCTTCCGGTCGGGTCTGAAGCATCTCGCCGGCGGTCCGCAGCAGCTTCTCCCGCACCTCTACACAGGCGGCGATGCTCGCAGCACCAATGGACACGGTGGTGCGCCCGCCGCCAACCCCGACATCGAGACCGGCGGCATCTGTATCGGCTTCGCGCACGATCACCTGGTCGGGAGCGAGGCCGAGCTGCCCAGCCACGATCTGCGGCAGGGATTGCACCATCGTGCCCGATCCGATCTCCACACCCGACGTGACCAGCGTTGCGCTGCCGTCGGCGTTCAAATTCACCGTTGCCGCCGAGGGTCCGACAAACACGAACCATGTGCCGACCGTTGCCGCAATTCCATAGAGCCTGCCATCGGCCTTCGCTTCTGATGTGCCGGTACGGGCACGCAACGCCTCCATACGATCGAGCATTGGACCCAGCACGTCGGCCTCGAAAACCTGGCCCGTGGCACCGAGATCACCATCTCCCAGGACATTTTTCTTCCGGAACGCCGTTGGGTCGAAGCCCAGCGCATCGCAGATTTCATCGGTGTGTCGCTCCAGCGCGAATGTGTTGTAGACGCCGTTGCAAGCTCGGAAAGCCCCGTTGGGCGGTGTGTTGGTGTATACGGCGCGGCTGACGAGCCGCGTTGCGCCAACCCTGTAATTACCGCCCAGCGTGTGCGCCGTCATCGTCGTCAGGAAGACCTGCTCGCCGCCATACGCACCGCAGTCCATCAGCACGACCGCCTCGCGCCCGGCGATGTATCCTTCGGCGGTGACGGCGGAGCGAATGCGAATTTCCGCATTCTCGCGGCACAGGCAGGTTGCCATCTCTTCCTGCCGGGTGTTTTCCAGCACCACCGTGCGCCCGGTCATCCGTGCCAGAAGTGCCGTGATCGGCTCGATCGACGCATCGAATTTCAGGCCGAACCCGCCACCGACAGGGGGTACAGTGACCCGCACACGCCCGGGTGGAAGCTGCATGACTCTTCCGGTGACGTTGCGCACGGTCCAAGGCACCTGCGTCGAGGTCTGGATGTGAGCACGGCCGTCCTCCCAGGAGCCGATGGCAACGCGTGGTTCGAAGGGCACATGGCTCTGCCGACCGACGGTGAAGCTGCTCTCGACAATGCGTATATCGGAACGGGCGAAGGCCGCATCGACGTCACCGCGGCTGGATTTTGCCTCCCATGCGATGTTGCCGGCACGTGCACCGCCCTCCGTGATCACCTCATAGCCGCGCCAGCCCTCGTGGACGAGGCGGGCGGCGGGTTTGAGCGCTTCGGCCATGGTGAAAACCGGTGCCAGCGGCTCAACCTCGAGCACGATGGCGGCAAGCGCCGCCCGCGCCTGCGTCTCCGTCTCGGCGGCGATGACAGCGATTGGCTCGCCGTGATAGCGGATCGTGTCGATGGCCAGGAGCGGATGGTCGGCAATGCCGATGCCGTAGAGCCCTGGCGCATCGGCGCCGGTCGCCACGGCGCGCACGCCAGGACAGCGAAGTGCCGCCGAAACGTCGAGCTTGCGGATGCGCCCCGCGGGAACGGTCGACCGCAGCAGCACGGCATGCAACATGTCGGGGCGAATCCGGTCGTTGGTGTATTTCGTCCGCCCGCGCAGCTTGTCCTGCGCATCGCGGCGGGGAAGATCCATCACCGTGGCGGACAGCTCAGACATGGATGCTTCCCGCCAACTGGCCAGCCTTCCGCGCCTGGTCGAGGCATTCGGCCACGGCGTCGACGATCCGCTCATATCCCGTGCAGCGGCAGATATTGCCGACCATCGCGGCCTTGATTTCGGGACGGCTCGCATGCGGCTTGTCACGCACGAAAGCCGAGAAGCTCATGACCATTCCCGGAAAACACATGCCGCATTGCACGGCATCGGCCGCCTCGAAAGCGGCCTGGAGCGGGTGCAGCGGCTGGTTTCCGGAGCTCAATCCCTCGATGGTCGTCACCGCGCATCCCTGGACGAGGCCAATCGGCTTCAGGCAGGACGGCACCGCTTCGTCGTCGACATGCACCGTGCAGGCGCCGCAGAAGCCTTCGCGGCACACGGCTTTGGTCCCCGTCAGGAATTGTTCCTGCCGCAAGATGTCGACGAGCGGCGTCATCGGATCACCGTGAAAGCTGCAGTCCTCGCCATTCAGCTGGAATGTCACAGTCATGCCAGGCCCCCGGTCTCGAGAAGTGCGGCAACACCGCGCTTGACCAGCGGCGGAAGAACCTGCCGCCGGTACCAACCCTCAGCTTCCTTGCCGTCGCGGCCCTGAAAATCATTGTGCTCCAGTGCAAGCCCGGCGGCACGTTCCGGATCAAGGGCGGCGGCCGGGCCTGCCCTCATGGCCTGTTCGAGCGCCGTCCAGCGCCGCGCTACAGGCTCCACCGAGCCGACGGCAATGCGACATCGTTTGTCTTTGTCCATCGCGAGGGAGACGATGGCGACCGGGTAGTCGCCAGCTTTCCGAAGCGGCAGGCGAATATGAACACTTGCGACAAGGTCGCGGCGCAGATGAACTCTCGTTACAATCGCTTCGGTCAGCAGCGTATGCCTGTCTTTGAGGAAATCCGAAATACCGAGGAGTTTTGGGCCTTCGACCGTCTCCAGCTCCACCGTCGCCTCACAGACGAGAAGCGCAGGGGCAAGATCGGCGGCGGCAAAGTCGAGGGCACAAAGGTTGCCGCCCACGGTTGCGACCCTTCGGATGCCGGGATTGGCCGCACCCTCCGCCGCGGCAACCACGCCTTCGAAGCCCTCCGCGCCGTGCAACGCGCGGCCAAGGACTGCGTGGGTAACGGCTGCGCCGATCACGACATGGTCCGGTTCGATTTCGACCTGCGACAAGGCCGGTATCCGATGGAGTGCGACCACCGCCTCGGGAAGGTCGACCCCGCGCCGTGGATCACGCATCATCCAGGTGCCGCCGGCAAGCACCGCCGCACCTTGCCGGCGTGCGGCCATTGCCTCTTCAAGTGTGCTGGCTGCGGTGAACGATCGTCCCACGCTTGGCGCCATCTGTCATTTACCCCTCGGAAGCCGCCAACTTTCGCGGCGCTGCAGCATTGTTGCTCCAGCTTCAGGCTCCTGTGAAATAATAATTCTTTGAATATCGTATCGAAAAAACAGATAACTCAGGCATCCCGCGAGCGCCCGCAAGATTGCGTCGCGCTCGTTGGCGCTCAGACCCAGTGGGCAACGGTCCGTTTCTCAAAACTCTCCCGGAACTGGGCGGTGGTTTTGGGGAGTAGTTCGCCAGTCTCCCAGTCGAGGATCACGGCATAGTGCCGAACCGCATCGAGCGTATCGATCTCGCCGGAGCGGTATTTGCGCGCGACCTCCTCGGGATCCATGCGTGCCCACCCCTTCCGTTTCGCCCGGATGTCGGCACGGCAGGCTTCGGTCGCCGTCTCGTCGATTTCGTACTGGCACAAGTCGCGGTCGATTTCGCGGATTACCACGCCGTAGTCGGTTCTGGCACGCTCCAGGGAAACGTAGTCGTCGATCACGTCCTCCATCACCTTGCGGGGCTCGCGCTGCAGTGGATCGCCAAAACCGCCGCCGCCGGCCGTCGGACGAGCGAACTGGTCGCCTGTGTGGACGGAGTAATCGGAGAATACGGAGCCGAGCCAAATCTCGGTCTTTTCTCCGGCGCGCTTCATGGTCAAGCCGTGGGGCATCGACGGCAGCCCCCCTTCGACGCCCCAGACGACAGCGCGCTCGCGGTCGCAAATATAGGACATGACGGCGTTTTCGGCCTCAAGCAGCAACGAGGTCTTCTGCACGCCGACGCCGCCTCGCCATTTGCCAGGCCCGGCTGAATCCTGCTTGATCTGGAACTCGATCGTCCGAGTGGGATTCACCCGCTCGTTGCCTTCGTTCGGCTGCGACATCAGCCCGGTTCCGAAGCAGGCGGTGGTGACATCGGCGCCATCCTTGCCGTTGCGCCCGCCCCAACCACCGGGCAGCCATTCGTAAAACATAAAGATCGGCTTTTCGGGTTTGCGCGCGTCCCGTCCCCCGGCCAGCAGATATTCGAGGTTGAAGGCGCAGGCGATAGCGCGTTCGGGCATGATCTTCGACCACATCTCGAAGATCGCGTTCATGATCTTTTCGAACGGCATCAGGAACCCTGTCACCGCCACCGGCCATTCCGCGCTGACGATGCTGTTCTTTGGCGCGGTCACCTCGATCATCCGGTAGAACCCGCTGTTGAGCGGGAGGTCCGGAAAGAAGGTCTTCATGCCGGCGACCACGGCCGAGAAGGTCGCGCCCGGGGCGGAATTGTACATCGAGGCAATGGTCGAATGGCTTCCCGTAAAATCGTAGTGGATCGTGTCGCCCTTGATCGTCATCTTGATGCGGATCGGGATCATGCCCTCGCCGGCACCGAGATCCCGGTCAATGTAGTCGACCGTCTCCCAAGTGCCGTCGGGCAGCTCCGCGAGACGCTTTCGCACGGCACGTTCGACGTAGTCCTGGACCTCCTCCATACCGCGCATGACCTGGCCGCGCCCGTACTTCTTGACCAGCCGCAGCAGCTCGCGCTCGGCCGCCTGCGTCGCCTGCGCCTGGGAATGGATGTCGCCAATGATCGACGCGGGATCGCGCGTGTTGGCCGCGATCATGTTGGCGACGTCGGAGCAGAAGCGGCCGCGCTGGAAAAGGCGCAACGGCGTGATCCGCAGGCCTTCGCGGAACATGTCGCGAGCGGTGACATCGAAGGAGCCTGGCACGGAGCCGCCAAGATCCGACCAGTGGCCGTTCGACTGGGAGAAGCCGATCAGTTTGTCTTCGTCGAAGATCGGCCGGACGAGCCGAACATCGCTGAAATGCGTACCGCCGGCATAAGGATCGTTGATTGCGTACACGTCGCCGGGTGCCATATCGCCTTCGAAGACCCGGATCACCTCCTTGCACGTGTTGTGCAGTGTGCCGACATGGACCGCGATGTCGTAGTTGCCCTGGGCAACGGAGTTGCCATCGGCGTCGTGCAGGGCATTCGAAAAGTCTCGGTTGTAGATGACGAAGGAATAGCAGGTGCGAAGCATCTGTTCGGCCATCTGGTCGACGGTGGTGATGAAGGAGTTCTTCAGCACCTCGAACGTTACCGGATCGAGGCCAGGGCTCGTTTCAATCAGCTTTGTCATGTCTCAGCCTTTCGTCACGATGAGAATGTTCAGGAAGCCGTCGACGGTCGCGCTCATTCCCGGCGGAACCACGGTGGTGGAATCGAACTGTTCGACGATGGCGGGCCCCGCAAAGGCAGCGCCGGCGCTGAGTTGGTCGCGTTCATAGACAGCCGCATCATGAGATACGCCGTCGAACCAGACGCCGCGGCGGCCGAGCGGCTCGGGCACATGAGGCAAGACTTCGTGTCGCGGTATCTCGGCTTTCGGGACGATGCCGATCGCTTTGACCGCGATGCGGAAGATCGACACCGGCGCCTCTTCACGGCGGTAGTTGAACTCGCGTTCGTGCTCGTTGTGGAACGCCTCGATCAGCGAGCAGATGCTCTCGATCCGCGCCGGGGCCGACACCGCAAGCGAGCGCCACTGGCCCTGGTACATCATCTCGACCGTGCGCTGCAGCGCCATGTCTTCCCGCGCCACGCCCTCATGGGCCAGGCGCTCGACAGCCTGTTTTTCCATCAGGACAAACGCCGACTGCATCTCGGCGGGCGAGACCGTCGAAGCATCGGCCATGAAGCTTTCGGAGAAATCGTGCTGCACGTCGACGAGGAGGCAACCGAGCGCGGAGGTGACGCCTGGATTGGGCGGCACAATCACGGTCGGAATCGAAAGCTCCTTCGCCACGGCCGCTCCGTGCAAAGCGCCAGCACCGCCGAATGCGACCAGTGCAAAGTCGCGCGGGTCATAGCCCCGGCTGATGGAGAGAAGCCGGACGGCATTGCCCATATTGGCGTTGGCGACGGCGATGATCGCCTCGGCCGCCTGGTGGAGTTCCATGCCGAAGGGTGCCGCCACAGTCTCCTGCACCGCCTGGGCGGCCAGGGCGGGGTCGAGCGTGATCTTGCCGCCCGCAAGGCTGGTGCCGAGACGGCCGAGCACGACATTGGCATCGGTGTTGGTGGCAATGCGGTTGCCATTCTTGTAGCAGGCCGGACCTGGAAAGGCGCCGGCGGACTGCGGTCCGTTGCGCAAGCTGCCGCCCTCGTCCTGCCATGCCAACGACCCGCCGCCCGCACCGATGGTCAGCACCTCGATGGAGGGGAAGCGAATCGGATATCCGAATTCGATGTACCAGTCTTTTGTGATGCGCGACTCCCCGTTCCATGCCAGCGAGACGTCGGTGCTGGTGCCGCCCATGTCGAAGCCGATCGAGTTCGGGAAGCCACAGAGATTTCCGATGAAGCGGCTTGCAATCGCACCGGCGGCGATGCCGGATCCCGCGAGCCGGGCCGAGAAATCCTTGACGCTCGCGGGCGTCATGACCCCGCCACCGCTGTGCAGCAACAGGAGATCTCGTTTGTATCCGGCGGCCGCAAGCTTTTCTCCAAGGCGCGACACGTAGTCGACGACGACCGGGGCACAGACGGCGTTCGCCATGGTGGTGGAAAAACGCTCGTGCTCGAAGATTTCCGGCATCACCTCCGAGGAGATCGAGACCGGCAGATCCGGCATGGCCTCCTTCAGAATCTCACGCATGCGGCGCTCATTGGCGCCGTTGACATAGGAATTCATGAAGCAGACGGCGATGGACTTGACCTGCCGTTTCACGAGAATTTCCGCGACGCGGCGCGCAGCCTCTTCGTCCAGCGCTTCCAAGATCGTGCCCTCGGCACCGACCCGTTCCCGGACTGTCAGCCGGTCGCGGCGCGGGATATAGGGCTTGGCGACATCCTTGTAGGTGTCCCAGAGGTCTTCCTTGTTGGCGCGGCGGATCTCGACAACATCACGGAAACCCTCGGTGCAGACCATTGCGGTGCGTGGCAGGCGGCGGGTGATCAGCGCATTGGTGGCGACCGTCGTGCCATGAGAGAACATCGTCACCTCCGAAAGATCGATGCGGCCCTGCTCCACGCCACTCATGATGGCCTGCATGGGATCGTCAGGCGTGGAGGCGGTCTTCTCGATGCGGATCGCGCCGCTATCTTCGTCCATGATGCAGATGTCGGTGAAGGTCCCTCCGACATCGACGGCAACTCTTATTCTGCTCATGACAGTTCCTTCGCGGTGTCTTTGCGGGCAAGGCCCGGCTTCCGCCGCCCCTTGCCGGGGTGACGTCGCAATAGATTATGGAATTGGCCCGGATTTCGTCGGGCCTAGTGCCGCTCTCTTGAGGTCGAAGCGCGGCCTGCCCGGTTCGCTGCTTCGCGACGGGTATCGGTCGGTGCGCAGCCGAACCGCGTCCGGTAGTGCTTGCAGAACTGAGACTGGTCGGCGAAACCCCAGCGGTAAGCGATCTCGGCAACGCTGCTGATGTTGGTCACCGACATCAGCTCCTCGGCGCAAAGTTCAAGCCGAGCGTCGCGGATGAAGCCGTTGATCGACTGGTTGCTGTCCTGAAAAAGAACCTGCAGGTAACGCAGGGAGATGCCGCAGGCATCAGCCACCGCCTGCGGGCCGAGGTCGGAATTCTTCAGGTTGTCGCGAATAAACTGCTCGGCACGGTGCAAATGGCCGGCCCGGATCGACGAGATGTTGCTGTCGAGCACGCGATCGTCGCTTACGATCGACAGGCACAGCATTTCCAGGATGTGCCTGCCCATCATCTCGCGAGCGACTTCAGTGATCTCATCGAGATGACCGATCGTGGTTCGCACCGTGTCGAGGAAGAGCGCGGCGATCCCTTGGGTCGCGTCGAAACTGAGCGCACTGAGCCGTTCGGCGGATCCGATCCGCGCCCGAACGCTCGATGACGGCACCTTCAGGACCCACAGCGCGTTTGGCTTGCCGTGCCAGAATTCGTAAGGCGCATCTCCCCTCTCAACGAGAAAGCCCCCCGGACTGCAATTGACGGTCCTCGACCCTTGCGAGAAATTCACTTCCGACATCTCCGGGATGGTGATGAGCAGGCTGGCGTCGCGCTCGTTGAGGAAGTGGCGGCGATGGCGGCGATAGCTTACGGCATCGCAGCGCATTTTAGACACGCTGACGAGCCCAAGCGAGAAGGTTTCCAGCTTGCCTGAAAATTCGCGACGGTTCCGATACTCGGTGTCGAGCGGAAAATAGGCTTCGGTAACAGCGGCTTGCCAGGCATCACCGCCTGCGGGACCGCCGATCGTATCGACGACGTATTTCATTCCCCGACCTTTCTGGTTGGCCCCGGTTAGCCCGGTGTTTTTCTGAAGATTACAGGAATCCGCCGGCGCGTATTGGTCAAAAACGAATAAACTTATGTGGTCGTTGGCAGCTGGCTCGCTTCCCATGCCGTCGCGATTGCCTAAAACCTCGTAGCGACGGTTCGCAAGCCGCAGTGCGTTCGCCAGCACCACCTGCCCCCGCACGCTCGCAACGTTGTTGCGGCGGGCAAATGGGCGCACCTTTTTTGCCTTGGCTTCGAGGGCGGTCCCAGCCGCATCGAATGCCGGAGCTGCCGACCCCACGACAGCGGTTGGCGGGCCGGCGCCGCACCGGCACAGGGGCCTGACGCTTCTCAAGCAATGTCCGAAAATCGGCGCGGGCCTTAGTTCGTGCGGCGACCCCTAGGCGACAATAAATGTACGACGGCCTAATGTCCGTTTGTGGCGCATCTCAACCTGTCGACGGCCTCAGGGCATCTCTGCCTACACTATGCCGCCGCGCGAAGTCGACGAACGCCTTGAATGCGGCGGTCGGATTGCGCCGGCTCGGATAGTAGAGACTCAAGGGTGACAGAGTGGGCGTCCAATCTTCAAGCACGCACACAAGACGGCCTGCCTCGATGTCGTCTCGCACGTCGGACTCCATCGCCAGGGTGAGACCTACGGAAGCGAGGGCCGCGGTGCGTGCGAGGCTCGCTTCGTCGAGGGTGACGGCGCCCTCAACGTCGATATGGACCGATTGTCCGTCCTTCTCGAACGGCCAGCGGTAGATTGCGCCATTGGGGAGCCGGACGCGGAGACAGGAGTGCTCGGCGAGATCCTGAGGGATCATGGGCGTCCCGCGCGCTTTCAAATAGCTCGGTGTGCCCACCACAACATTGCGCCGCGCGACCCCCAATGGGAGTGCGATCATGTCGACTGGCACAAGATCCGAGCTACGGACGCCGAGGTCGAAGCCGCCCGCCACAATATCCACCAGGCGACCCTCTGTGACGATGTCGATGTGGACCTGAGGGTGCACTTGGAGAAACGGTAGGACGAGCCAAGAGAAAATTTCCCGCGCCGCTGTCGGAAAGGCATTGATGCGCAGGGTGCCGGAAGGCGTGGCCTGTTGAGACCGCGCAACCTCCATCGCCTCATGGATGTCCCGCACGGCGGGAGCGACTTGCGCGACGAACTGCTGGCCTGCCTCCGTCAGGGAGACGCTTCGCGTCGTCCGATTGAAGAGCCGTACGCCGAGCGTGCGCTCCAGCTTTCCGACCGCATTGCTGAGTGCGGTCGTTGAAATCCCGAGCTCAAGCGCAGCTGTGCGGAACTTGCCCCGGTGGGCGACCATGAGCACGGCGTCCAATTCCGTCAGGCTGCTCTGCACCATTGTCCCGCTCTTCGTGATGAAGCATCCCGAATTATCCTCATTATCGCGGAAGCTGTCTATCGCTATCTTGGCTGGCAAGCGCACTTGCAGCCGCCGCGGCTGCGATCGCAGCAAATAGGGAAAACAATGACGCTCGAACTTCCATCCTCCATCGCCGCGTATGTGGCCGCGAACGCCCGCCTGGACGTTGACGGCATGCTTGCACCCTTCGCAGCCGAGGCCATCCTTCGCGATAACGGCGCCGTTCTCCGGGGGCACGACGAAATCAGGTCGCTGCTTGAAGAGGCCGTGGTCGCCGCGAAGGCGATTTTCACACCGGACACTGTCCGGCACGAGGCCGGTCAGGTCGTGGTCGAAGGTCCCGCTCATGGCGACTTCAAGGGCAGCCCGATCCGCTTTACCTACCGCTTCACGCTCGAAGACGACGCCATCAAGGCCTTGGAGATCACGGCATGACCACCAAGGCTGATCCGACCGAGTTCGCGGGAAAGCGTGTACTCATCAGTGGCGGCACCAAGGGTTTGGGCCGCGCAACCGTCGACCGCTTCCTGGCGGGCGGCGCCCGGGTGATCACCGCCGCCCGCGGAACGCTGGAGCCCCTCGACGGCGTCGAGTTCGTCCAGGCGGACCTGGCGACCGCCGCGGGCGGAGAAGCCCTGGCCAAGGCGGCGCTCGAGCGTCTGGGCGGCGTCGACATCCTGGCCCATGTGATCGGCGGCTCGACCACCCCAGGCGGCGGCTTCGTCGCGCTGACCGACGACTACTGGCTGTCCGAACTGAACCTGAACCTGCTGGCCACGGTGCGTCTCGATCGCCTCCTGATTCCGCAGATGATCGAACGGGGCGCCGGCGCGGTGGTGCACGTCACCTCCATCCAGTCGGTCCTGCCGCTTCCCGAGGCGACCACCGCGTACGCCGCCGCCAAGGCCGCGCTTCGGACCTACAGCAAGTCGATCTCCAGGGAACTGGGACCGAAGGGC
Organism: Mesorhizobium sp. WSM4871; assembly: GCF_055811295.1. Taxonomy (NCBI): domain Bacteria; kingdom Pseudomonadati; phylum Pseudomonadota; class Alphaproteobacteria; order Hyphomicrobiales; family Phyllobacteriaceae; genus Mesorhizobium; species Mesorhizobium sp. WSM4871. The sequence continues at coordinate 151,780 of NZ_JBVVPU010000007.1, forward strand.
GTGCGGGTCAACGTCGTGTCCCCCGGCTGGATCATGACCGAGGGGACCGGAGTGTTTTTGGAACGTATCCAAGCCGCCAACGGCGGCACGCTAGAGGACGCGCGCCAGCTCGTCCTGGACGGCCTTGGCGGCATTGCCATCGGGCGCGGAGCCGAACCATTCGAGGTCGCTGAAGCCATCGCCTTCCTGGCCTCGGATCGCGCCTCTTCGATCCACGGTTCGGAGCTCGTCGTCGACGGCGGCACTGTCCCGACTGTCTGATCACACGGACGTCCACGCTTGGCCGATCGGGCGACGCACCTGATCACTCCACATTCTCGAGAACCGTCACGGCCGCTTCCGCCAAAGCGACCCTGTTGCACAAGCTGTTCGAGACGGCGCGACCTCACGGCGCGAGCGGAAGAAGGTCGAGATGCTGTTCGCGCATCTGAAGCGCATCCTGCGGCTCGATCGGCTGCGCCTCCGAGGACCATGGGACCCCCGCGTCGCGTTCCTGCTCGCCGCCACCGCCCAAAACCTCAGGAAACTGGCGAAGCTGGACCCGTCCGGGCTTCCCAATCGTAGCTCCTGACGTAATCGAGAAATGCGCGCATCGTAGCGCTCGGGAGGCGGCGGCTCGGATAGTACAGAAACCAGTGCGGCAATGTCGGGCTCCAATCGGGGAGGAGCTCAACGAGCCTGCCATTCAGGATATGGGGTTTGGCATAGTCATCGAAAACATGGGCTATTCCTCTGCCGGCCAGCGCCGCCTGCAACTCGTTGTGCGCCGAGCTCACCATCAGGCGGCCCTTGGGAGTGACCTCTATCTTTTCGTTTCCGTCGACAAACCGCCAGGTGACCAAAGTGCCCCCAGGAAATCTGCGCTTGATGCACTCATGACTAACGAGGTCGTGCGGTCCCTGAGGTTGGCCGTGCTTCTTGATGTAGCCCGGTGAAGCGACGATCGCATAGCGAAGCGCAGGGCCAAGCGGGAGCGCGATCATGTCCTGCGCCAGTTGCTTGCCGAATCTGACCCCGGCATCGAAGCCCTGTTCCACGATGTCGATAACCGCGGCATCGCTGAAGATTTCAATGTTCACCTCGGGATAGGCCTCCATGAAGTCGAATGCCAGCGGGCAAAGAAAATGATCGACCGCCGGCGCCGGGGCGTTGATCCGGAGCGTTCCGGACGGCGTATCTCTCAACTCGTCGACCTCTGCGATCGCGAGCCTGATATCGCTCAACGCTGGGGCCAAACGTTCGAGGAGGCGTTGTCCTGCTTCGGTGGGCGACACGCTCCTCGTCGTGCGATTGAGCAACCGGATACCCAGAACCTCTTCCAAGGCGTTCATCGTCTGGCTTAAGGCCGACGAAGACACTCCGCGCTCGAGCGCCGCCGCGCGGAAACCGCCACACCGGACGATCGAGACGAACACTTCGAAGCTGTCGAGCCGGACGGGGTTCATTGGGAAGCAGTTCTAATCAAGCTGATCGCAATTGTGCATCTTATCCGTTGAATAACCCTATGTCATGGTTGCCGCAAGGATAGCTGTCGCGCTTTCTCTCACTGGCCCTCGGCCCCCAAGATCGGGATGAAGCGCGCGTGACCAAACGAAAGGGAAGACCGATGAATGCCTTCACCCTCAACCGACGCGCCATCATGTTGTCCGCCGTCGCAGGCGCATCGAGCGTGGTCGTTCCGGCTATTGGCGGATCCGGCAGCGCGAAGGCCCAATCCACACCCTCGCTGGGCGGCAATTCCGGCTGCTACCGCTTCCGTGTCGGCGACATCCGGGCGACCGTCTTGAGCGACGGCGTCATTGGCGGCCCGCCGCGTATCTATGCGAGCGATGCGCCCGAGGCGGAGCTTCAGGCGGTGCTGCGGCGCGCATTTCTTCCCACCGACCACATGACGCTCAACCTCAACACGCTGCTGATCGAAACCGGCGGGCGGCGGATCCTGATCGAGGCAGGCGCGGGCAAGACGATGGGGCCGAATGGCGGCCGCATCCTTGAAAACTTGGCGGCGATCGGGCTTGGTCCTGCCGATATTGACGCGATCGTCATCTCGCACACCCATCCCGACCATGTCGGCAATCTCCGAACGGTCGACGGCGGCAGGGCCTTCCCCCGCGCCACGGTCTTCGTGCCGAAGGCGGACTGGGATTTCTTCGTCCGCACCGAGCCGGATCTCTCCTACATGCCCGTTCCGCAGGATTTCCGCGTGCGCTTCGCGGCAGCCATCAAGAATAGCCTTGAGCCGGTAAAGAACGATGTCACGCTCTATGAAGCCGACGCCGAGATCGTGCCCGGCCTCACGACGATCGTCGCCTCCGGCCACACACCGGGCATGGCGGCGTTTCTCGTCCATTCCGGCAACGACCAGCTGCTGCTGACGGCGGATCTCGCCTATCACCCGGTCGTCAACGTGGACAGGCCCTGGGTTCCGGGCCCGGACCGCGACAAAGAGGCAGCCCTCGCCTCCCGCCGGCGCATCTTCGACCAGGCGGCGGTCGATCGCATACCCGTGCTTGGCTTCCACTTTCCGTTCCCCGGCCTCGGTCGGCTGCTCAAGACCGATGGCGCCTACGCCTGGGTGCCCGCCAATTGGCAGTTCTGACGCTCAGTACAAGGAGGACTTCATGGACAAGTCGAAGATCAACCGACGCGGTTTCCTCGGCACGATGGGCGCAGCGGCGACGGGGTTCGGCCTCGCCACGCAGGCGACGGCACAGGCCCAGGGGACGGAGGTGGCCTCGCCCGCTTCGGGATCCGATCCAGATGTGCTAACCCGCGCCTTGCCGCGCACCGGCGAGCGGCTCACGGCTCTCGGCCTCGGCACATTCCTGACCTTCGATCTGAAGCCCGGCGTGCGCCGTGATGGTCTCCGGCAGGTTTTCGAGCGATATGTTGCCGCAGGCGGCCGCGTCGTCGACACCTCACCGCTCTACGGCTCGGCTGAGGTAAGCGTCGGCCAGTTCATGGGCGAGTACGCGGGATCCGACAGGATGTTCCTCGCCAACAAGGTCTGGGCCACCGGAGAATATCTCGGCGATGAAAGCCACGCCGAGGAAAGCTTGCGGCAGTCGCGGCTGCGCACCTGGCGCGACACGATCAATCTCATGCAATGCCACAGCATCACCAATGCGCCCGTCGTCATCCCGCTCATGAAGGCGTGGAAGCGGGACGGCCTGATACGCCATGTCGGCGTGACCCACCACGAGTCTGCGGCACAGGAGCAATTGCTGGCGATCGTCGAGCGCGACGATGTCGATTTCATCCAGACGAACTACTCGATCTTCAACCGGGACGCCGAGCGCCGCCTGCTTCCGGCCGCGGCCGAAAAGGGCGTCGGCGTGCTAATCAACCTGCCGCTGGAAAAGGCGCGGCTGATGAAGGTGGTCGAAGGGCAGCCACTTCCCGGTTTCGCCCGGGAATTCGACGCGACGAGTTGGGCTCAGTTCTTCCTGAAATGGGTCATGGCGCATCCCGCCGTCACCAGCGTGCTTTGCGGCACCTCTAGCCCCGATCACATGAGCGACAATGTCCAGGCGATGAGCGGCCCGCTGCCCGACGAGCGCATGCGCGCCCGCATGGTCGCGCACATGGAAACAGTTCCCGGCTTCGGCTCCATCGGCTCCATGCCTTGGTACCCCGGCAAGGAGAGCATGTATTCCGGTCTGATCCGCGAGGCCCAGGCAAATGCGGCTCGGCGGCTACGCTAACCTCCTGCGCCACGCGGTCATCAACTCAGAACCGGGAGACCGACTTTGCTTTCCACCCGACGCTCGCTTCTGACGGCCTTTTTGATGCTGCCTCTCATCGACGCCAATAGACTGAGGGCATTCGCGCAGGCCGCCCCCGAACTGCCGCCGACCCCTTCCTGCGATGACGGAGATGATCTCACTCTCGAGCGTGAAGCCGGCCCCTTCTTCCGGCCGAACTCGCCACTCGAACGCGATTTGTACCCCGGGGCGCCCGGTGGCGAACGGATCACCCTGGCCGGTTTCGTTTTCGACCATCGCTGCCGGGCCCTCCCCGGCAGCCTCGTCGAGATCTGGCATGCGGATGAAAACGGCGCCTATGACAGCATCGGCTTCCGCCTGCGCGGACACCAGTTCACCGACGTGCAGGGGCGCTGGTGGTTCAACACTATCGTGCCCGCGCTTTATCCCGGCCGAACACGTCACTTCCATTTCAAGGTCCAGCGTCCGGGCGGCCGCGCCCTTACAACGCAGCTCTACTTTCCCGGAGAGCCCCGAAATGTCGGAGATGGGCTCTTTCACGAGACACTTCTCCTCGACATAAAGCAAACCGGCGACGGACAGTTCGGCCGTTTCGACTTCGTGGTGTGACCACAAGCAAAGGGGACCAGGTTCTGCGTCTGGGCGGCGTCACGCAGCGCCCCCTTGGCAACTGGCCCTTGGTGGGGGGCTGACGTCAGGCGTTGAAGCCCGCGTCCACGTTGAGAACCGCCCCGGTAATTAGGCTTGCTGCGGGACCAGCAGGACCTGATTTATGCAGTGTCCGATGCATAGTAAGGCTCCAACCCCTCCGGACAGCCAATGCCGGCTCCCCGCGCGCGGTCGACCGCGGGAATTTGATCGCGTGGCTGCCCTCGCGGCCGCGACCAGACTGTTCTGGATCAAGGGATACGAGGCGACCTCAATCGCTGATCTGACGGATGCGATGGGGATCGGAACAAAGAGCCTCTATGCGGCCTTCGGCTCGAAGGACGCGCTCTACGCGGAAGCGCTCCAATACTATTACACGACCTATGAGGGGTTGGTCTGGGCCCGTTTCCGGAAGGCCCGACCGCACGAGAGGCGGCGCTGGCGTTCTCCAGGATTCCGCCATGGCCATGACGGGTGGAGATAGCGATCTGCCGCATGGATGCATGGCGACGCTCGCCATAGTGGGCAGCGAAGGACATTCCGAACTCGGCGAGTTCATGCGAACGACCCGCGCAGGTGGCTTCGATCTCCTCAAGGCCCGTTTCGACAAAGCAAGAGGCGACGGGGACCTCCAGGCCACGGCAGACACGACCAAGCTGGCGAGGTTCGCGCAGACCGTACAAAGTGGCATGGCGATCCGCGCCCGTGACGGAGCGGATCGAGCCGAGCTCACGGCAATCGCGGAAATCGCCCTCGCCGGCTGGGACCAAATCACGGCCACGACAGGTCACGGGACGCAGGACAAGGCCTGATCCTCATGGCAGCGACGGACTTACTGCGTCAGGGGTGCCCGCGGTCGTGTCACGTATCCGAAGGACCTTGCGACGCTGAATGCGGTAGACGGCCGCCGGAGGCACGTTTGCGAAGGTACCGCCCAAATAGGTGGCCTTGAGGCCCAACCGGTCGAGCAACGGACGCGATACCGGACAGCGCGGGCCATATGTGAACTGATAAAACGCACCGTTGGCGCGAAGCTGCGCGAAGGCGCCTTCCAGGATCGAATAGACCGTCCGCGGCGACATCGACAAAAGCGGCAGGCCGCTGATGACGGCCCCCGCCGGCGTGTCATCGAAAAGCTCAACATCGCGCAATCGCGCCGCATCCATGCACAATGTCTTCGCACGAGGGAAATCGGCATTCAGCTTTGCGGCAAACTCCTTACCGAATTCGATGAGCGCGAGGTTCTCCTCGGTAACCCCCCGCGCCAGCAGCGCGCGCGTGAACACCCCCGTTCCGGGACCGAGTTCGAGGATTGGCCCGGTTTCCGCAGAAACCTCCGATACGATCAAAGCCGCCAGCGCCCGTCCGGATGGCGTCACGGCCGCAACCCTGAACGGTTCGGATAGCCAGGCGCGGAAGAACTGGAGGGTCTCTGACGACTTGTTCAGCATGCTTGATCCTCCGAGGAGGTCCGGCGCCTATTGGTTCGTCCAAGCAGGCGCCAGATCAACACGGACAGCGTCTCAACCGCGAGAAAGAGGACCAGAAACTTGATCGCCAAGGCTGATGCATTAAGGTCGGGGATCGAGTGCGCGGCCGTGTAGCCCGCGGTGAGGAACAGACCGTTCCACAGGGCGATGCCCAGCAAAGTGCCGGTAGCAAAGCGCCACGCATCCAGGCGAACAAGCGCAGCGGCCAACGGCGCGACGAACCGAACTGTCGGGATGATCTGCGCAATCAGGGACAGGCTTCGGTCACGCGCTTGCAGGGAGATGAGCATCCCGTCGATGCGCGTCGATGGCAGACCCAGGAGCCGCCCGGTTCCATACAGAAGCTTGGCGGACATATCCTGCCCGACAGTCCGGACGACGAGAAACAGTGCAATACTGGCGACTACACTCCCGCAGGTCGTCATGACGAAAGCGGCGGGCAGCGACCAACTTCCTCCGGCCGCGGCCATGCCGATCGCAACCAACATACCATGGGAGGGCAAGGCAGGTATGACACGTTCCCCCAGCCCCGCAGCGAACAAACCAAGCACTCCGTAAAGAGCAATCCAGTCGACGAGGCTCCCGAGCGGGTCCATCTCTCAGGCCTCCGCGGCAAGGCTGGACCCACTTGGACTGGTGTGGAGAGGTGTTGCCGTCGCAGCGGCGAAATTAACGTTCGCCAGATTTTCCGAGACGTCCCAAAGCCGGCTGGCGACGTGCAACTCCAATGCGGCTGGCGGGATTGCCGCCTCGCTCGGATGGCCGCGCGTCTCCGAGAGCCTGGCGGGACCGTAGTATCTGCCGCCTCGCGCCTCCGGTGACGTCGCTGCGAACAAGGTGGGCAGTGCTCCCTGCACCGCCGGCTGGAACAGAAACCACAGGGTCGACCGCAAAAGTCCCTGGGCACTGTATCGCCCCGGGGCGTTGTGCAGAAGGTCGGTTCGCGAAATCCCGGGATGGGCAGCAATACTCGTCAGGCCCCAGCCGGCTTCGTCACTGCGGCGCTGAAGCTCGAGCGCGAACATCAGGCAGGCGAGCTTGGATTGCGCGTAGACGGGCATCGGCCGATAGGCCTTTTCGGCCTGAAGATCATCGAAATTGATGGCTGCATTTCGGCGCACGGCGATACTAGACAGCGTGACCACACGAGGATCCTGTCCACGCATGAGCAAAGGCAACAGATGCGCACTCAACGCGAAGTGGCCGAGATAGTTAGTCCCGAACTGGAGTTCGAACCCATCCGTCGTCGTCTGGCGCTGCGGCGGCGTCATGACGGCTGCATTGTTGATCAGAGTGTCGACCCGCTCCCGGTTCTCGCGCAACCGCTGCCCGAACGCGGCGACAGAAGCGAGATCAGCGAGATCGACGGGCTCGAAGCTCACGCGCGCATGTCTCGCCAACTGTCTGATGCGGGCGACGGCATCGCTTCCCTTGCGAGGGCTTCGCCCCGCGATAATGACGTCGCCGCCTGCGCGCGCAAGCGCAAGTGCATCATGGAAGCCGAGGCCGCCGGTGCCCGTGACGACGATTGTCCTGCCGTTCTGGGACGGCATGTCCTGGGTGGTCCAATTCTTTTGCATCCGGAAATTCTCTCGTCGCCTTTAGGAGGAAGCTGCCTGGAGAGGCTGCAGGACGGCTTCAGTCAGCGCCGCCTCGCGCAACGGTGCTGCCTCGTCCCGGTAATCGGTCTCCATCGCCATATCGGCGAATGCCCGGCGGTTGGGATAGCGGACGAGAGCCATCGCGTCCCAGGCCTGCCCGGGTTCTGCCGAAAGGGCCGGAAGGCCATTGCCCACATAGAGGATCTCCGCCCCGAAACGGGCGACGATCGGCGCGGCCACGGCGAGGTAGTCGGCGTATCGCTCCCTGCCGCCGTCTTCCTGGAACCGCAGGAGATTCAGCATGACGACGGGTTGTCCGTCGTCTTTTTTCAGGAAACTATCGAGTGCATCTTCAATGAGCGTAAGCATACCAACCTCGGATCTGGGGTCATTGACGGGTTCGGCCTGACGTTGCCGTTCCGGCGGCCATCATTCTCGAAGGAAATCGGCAACGCGCTGGTTGGCACCAGAAATCCAAGCTAGATGGAGTGCACAATGATCAGAATACCCGAACCTTCAAGAAATTTGCCTGATCCTGCAGATGGGGGATACCTTCGGTCAGGTGCAGCTTTGGCCGCACAGCTCGTTCCAACGCTGATCGAGGGTTCAACATAGTCCGCTCGTTTCAGGCCATGTTGCCGGTCAGGGCGATTAACCGGCCTTCGCTCTGCGTCGAAAGAGATTCACTTCGGCAATGACCGGCTCGACCATGGCGCCATGGACTGAAGCCCGACAGGCATTCGCCGAGTTTCGATCCGACCCGAATCCGATTTCCGATAGCGCTCGATTCCGTGTCGAAGAGAAGCAATGAGCTTTGACGAGAGATCCCGATCACCGACGGCATGATGAACTTATGCACGCTCGCGGAGAAGACGCCGATCTTCTGCGCGAGATGATCGGCTTTGCAGCCGGGCCTCTGATGGAGATCGAGGGCGCCGCCACGGGTGCAGTCTGGGGCGAGAAGTCGTCGCTTCGCACGACCAGCGCCAGGTGCCGCGCAATCTGACGAGCGATCAGGATCACCAAAAGAGCTGCTCCTGGCAGTATTGCCGGGAGCAGTCCCTCTCAGGGCATGGTGAGGCAGCTACGCAGTTTGCACCCTGCGACCGACATATTCGCTGTACAGGCGCTGCTGATTCATGACGTCACGCTTCGGAGCAACGCCAAACGTCCGGGAATATTCGCGGCTGAACTGCGACGCACTTTCGTAACCGACCTGATAGGCCGCGTCGGCTACGTTTGCATCTTCCATCACCATCAGGCGCCGCGCCTCGAGAAGGCGTAACTGCTTCTGGAACTGCAGCGGTGTCATCGAAGTCATGGCCTTGAAGTGCTGATGGAACGACGATAGGCTCATTCGCGCCACTTCCGCCAATTCCTCCATACGAAGCGTCCGGGCGATGTCCTCGTGCATGAGGTGGAGGGCTTTCGCGATCCGGGCGGCATTCGACTCAGGCTCGGCCAGCTTGCAGAGTTCGCCGCCATTCGGACCGCTCAAAAGCCAGTAGCAGATCTCGCGCATGACGGACGGAAAGAGGATCGGGATCGCCTTCGGTGTCTCGCACATCCGCAGGAGGCGGAGAACACACTCCGCCAGAGGCTCATCGACCTGCCGCACGAACAGGCATGGACCGGAGGTGGCGGGGGGTGGCGGAGGCACTTCGAGCTGTTCCAGTACGTCGCGGATCATCGCTACGTCCAGCTCAAGCGTCAATCCGGTATATGGCGCATCTGGGCTTGCCTCGACGATGTGTCCCGTCGCCGGCAGCGTCATGCCAACAGCCAGACACTCCATCGCGCCGTAGCGAAGCGTGTCCTCTCCCAGGATGATTTCTTTCGCCCCCTGGAGCACGACGCAGATCGACGGCTTGTAGACCTGCCGCATCCGCATTCTCTCCTTGAAGGAACGGACGATAATGAAGCTGCCGATCGGCGTCGGGAACACGCCCTGCCCCCCGCCCTGGGCCTCGATATAGGCGGTGATTGCCCCGAACAGCGATGGCGGCACACGAACCTCCGGAGGGTTGCGAGGCCAGCGCAGTACCTGGCCCTCAACTGACAGCCTATCGTCGCCCGCAGGATTAGGCAAGTTTTTTGAGGCTTCCGGCATTCTGATCATTGTGCACTCCATCTAGCTTGAGGGTGCGAACCAAGCGAGGAGTGCGTCAAACATGACAGAAGCCGCTGCGCAGTCAATAGACATACAACAAACTTTTCCGATCCCTTCAAAGAATCCTTCAAAGCAATACGTGCGCGGTTGGCGCGTATTTGCGATTTGCACGACGCTTCTTCTTATAAACGCATTCTCTCAAATCGACAGAATACTTCCTTTTATTTTGGCTGAGTCTATAAAATCGGACCTCGGGTTGAGCGACACCCAGATGGGCCTGCTTACAGGTCTCGCCTTCGCAGTTTGCTATTCGCTGCTTTCGTTGCCTCTCGCCCGAGCCTCGGATCGAGGGTCGCCTCGCTTTGTCCTGGTTTCGTGCATTCTGCTCTGGAGCGCAATGACGGCGCTTGGTGGCTTCGCCGCAAGCTTTCTGCTGCTGGCGGTTACGCGTTTCGGCGTCGCGTTCGGAGAAGCCGGCGCAGTACCTGCCGGCCATGCGCTGATCGCCCGCAAGATCCGACCGGAGCGTCGCGGCCTGGCGATCGGCCTTTTCGCCATGGGGATTCCTCTAGGCACCATGGTCGGCTTCGCCGCAGGGGGCGCAGTCGGCGACGCGCTGGGATGGCGCACCGCCATGATCGGCGCCGGAGCCATCGGCGGTCTGGTTGGTCTGTTGGCCTTTCTTGTCCCGGGGCCGACCCCCACGCTCGAGCGCACGGCCGCCAATAGCGAACCGTTCCTGCGATCCAGCCGGCGATTGCTAGCGTCCCCGGCGTTTCGCTGGCTGTTCATCGCAGCGATCTTCCTCGGCTTCGCCGCAGCACCCTTCTACGCCTTCTCCGCTCCTTTTCTCATCCGCACGCACGGCTTCAGCGCGAGCGAGGTGGGACTTGCCTTTGGTCTCTTGCAGGGCCTGATGGGCATTGTCGGCACGCTCCTGGGCGGACGCTGGTTCGACCGCGCGGTGAGCTCAGGCACTGGGAGAGTGCTCGGACCGCCAGCCATTCTCTTCCTGATCGCCAGCGCGACCACGAGTGCAGCCTTGTTTGCGCCGGCCGGCTGGTTGTCTATCGCCCTGTTGGTGCCGGGGATGCTGTCCTTCTCGTTCATGCTGCCATGGGCCTTCGGCGCAGCCCATCTCGTGGCCGGCGAGGGTAAGCAAGCGCAGGCCTCCAGCCTCGTGATGATCGGCTCCGGCCTTCTTGGGCCAGCGCTCGGGCCTCTCATCGTCGGGATGGTCAGCGATGCGGTGACGGCTGCGCAGGGACCCAATGGCCTTGGCTTCGGGCTGCTGGTCGTCCCGATCGCGAGCGTCCTGACAGGTATCACGTTGCTGATCGCAAACGGGCGGATCGCCGCATCGCTGGGACGACAGTGACTATCGCCTCCTCCCGATCGGCCGACAACAGGCCTCAGCCCGCCAATCGCCGGGCTGGGCCACACCTATCACAAGCAAACCGCTCGTATCGAGAAAGGGACCATCAGAATGTCCGATACTGACACCTCGCGCCGCACCTTCATGGCCCTCGCGGCCGCCGTTCCCGCGACTCTCGCCTTGGGAAGCACGGCTTCGGCCCATGCAGCCACAACCGCTATCCCCGGCGCCGGCAAAGCGGCCGTCGTCACCGGCTCGTCGCGGGGCATCGGCGCTGCCACCGCCAAGCGTCTGGCACGCGATGGCTTTGCCGTGACCGTGAACTACCTTACGAACCGTGATCTGGCCGCCCGCGTGGTGGCCGATATCGAGGCGGCTGGGGGGCGCGCCATCGCTCTTCAGGCCGACGTCGCCGATCCCGCAGCGGTCAAGGCTCTCTTCGACGCCAATGACCAGGCGTTCGGGGGCGTTGATGTGGTGGTCAACAACGCTGGCGTCATGAACGTCGGCCTCTTCGCCCAGATGTCGGACGAGGCCTTCGATCGAATGATGGCCACCAATGTCAAAGGCAGCTTCAACGTGCTGCGCGAGGCGGCGCGACGTACGCGTGACGGCGGCCGGATCATCAGCCTGGCCTCAAGCATCATCAAGACGCCACCTCCGGCTACGGGCGCGTATGCGGCCACAAAAAGCGCCCAGGTGCTCTTTTCCAGTGTCCTTGCGAAGGAGCTCGCCGGTCGCAACATCTCGGTCAACGCGGTGGCGCCTGGCGCCGTCGACACGCAGCTCCTCCGTCAGCACGGCGAAGAAGCGCTCCGCGGAATTCCCGAACAAACCCCCCTCGGTCGTCTGGGCCTGCCGGAAGACATCGCCGGCGTCATCGCGCTTCTCTGTTCGCAGGATGGCGCCTGGATCGACGCGCAAACCCTATTCGCGAACGGCGGGTTGGGGTGACGGAAAACGGTCTGCTGATCCCAAACTGGCGGATCGTCACGTCGCCAAAGTGACGGTGACGCGCAGCCTCGCCTTGAGAACGTCGCGGCGACAGGTGGATGCGTGGTCTGCCCAGGCATCCGAGTGAACCTGCAGAGAGTCAAGCGCCGCGAACTCTCGACTTAATATGTCGGGCCCTCTTCCTCTCACTCCACGGAAATTTGCAATGAAATACAAACGCTCGGTAATCTTGCTGCATTGAGCGCGGAGACCGTCGAGCGTAATCTAGGCGAGCAAGCGGATGCACCAGACCAGCAATAGCTCTCGCGTCATCAAGACCGTGTATCAGTTCCTATAGTGTTCGCCCTTGTGCAAAATTCAGCATCCGACGAAAGCTCGCTCCTCGCGCGAAAAGCAGAACATGCCGCCCCTGCGATGACGGCGATGGCGACAATGACGAACAGACCGCGCAGAAGTTTCGCATGAGATAGTCCAGCAGGTTGGGGTGATGAGCTAACGCAAATCAAGGCCCGCCGGTTGCGGCGGCACGCGGCATTTTCGCGAAAAAGCCGGCTAGTGCGGCAATATCTTCGTCCGAGAGGTTCTTAGCAGCGTTGCGCATCAGATGGGCGAAGCGCGTGCCGCCGCGCTTATCCGCGCGGAAGAGCTCGAGCTGTGTCGCAATGTATTTGGCGGGCTGTCCGGACAGTTCCGGATAAATGGGGTTGCGGTCGGGGCGACCGTGACAACCCAAGCATGCAGGAACGTCGCGCTCTGGGATGCCGCGGCGCGCGATCTCGTCGCCGCGGGCAACCTCAGCAGAATCCGGTTGTGTCGAGACTACGGGCGCAGGCAGCGCGGAAAAATATCGCGCTAGATCGGCAAAGAGCGAAGGATCGACGGCCGAGGCAGCAACTTCCATGACGCCGCTCTGACGGTGGCCTGCAGCATAGGCCCTTGTGCTTTCAAGAAGGTAAGTTTCGCGCTGAGCGGCCAGTACCGCCGTTCCGGCGCTACGGCCGAGCCCGTCCTTGCCGTGGCAGCGCGTACAATCCGCTAGTGCGCGTTCGAGGTCTCGTGTTTGGCCCGTTGGCGGTTCGCTACTGCCGTAAGCGAGATCGCGCCATCGCGCCTCGTCCATCCTCGGCAGTTCGCGCAGGAAGGCGACCATCGCCCAGACTTCATCGTCGCGCCGCTGCGTCGGCCAGGCCGGCATGCCGGTGAAGCGCACGCCGTGCTTGACGATGCGGAAGAGTTCGGCGTCCGTCCATTCGGCGACCTTTCCGGCAAGGTCCGGCGGCCGCGGCAGCATCGCGAGGACGGAGGGCGAGCGCTGTTCGCCAGGCGCGCCGTGGCAGATGGCGCAGCCGCGCGCGAAATGGCCGGCGGCCGGCTGAATAGCGTAGCGCGGCAGGTCGTCCGGCACCTCGACGCTGAATGCGTATGTTCGCACAGCCGAGCGCATGGCGAAATGCAAGAACCAGTCGGTGACTTTCCAGTGACCGGTGGAGGCGCCAACATTGAAGAAACCGATCCACGTCGCGAAAAGCACTGCAACGGGGAGGATCGCCAAGCCTATCGCCAGATGTTTCCAGTTGACGTGCATCAGCTGGCCACCTCTTCGGCTCTGCGAGCAACGAGCTTGGCAAGCAGGAAGACGCCTCCGGCGAGATAGACGGCCGCGCCGATCATCAACATGATAACGCCGCCCAGTGCCTGATCCTGTCCGGCGCCAAGCACGAGACCGAAGCAAGTCACATCGCCGGTGCCATAGAGCGGTCGCGAGGCAAGCGAGAGCAGCGCGCCGAGCAACGTCATGTGGATGGAGGTCAAGAGCAGCGCGAAGGTGCCGGCAGCGTCGCGAGCCGGTGCATGGGAATTCCCCGGTGCGATGCACGTCAGCCAGAGGAGCAGCCCGGCGCCAAGGAAGGATGCCTGCTCAATTAGGGTGGCGATGGTTGAAGTCTCGACCCACTGCCGCGCCGCGGGCGCGTGCCAGCCCCAGACGACAATCAGTTCGACGAGGGAGGCGATGAGGGGAGCGGAGGTCGTTACGGGAGGTATTGTATTTGAAACGCCGATTGCAATCAGCGGAGCCGCAATGGCGACGACGCCCATGTGGGCAAGCATGTGGGCCGCGAAGGAGCCTCGCCACGAATCGAGCAGCGGCCCCGCCCAGACCAGCGCGAGCGTGAGTAGGCCCAGCACCAGGCTTTGCATCCTCATGGTGCACATCCGTCGATGAAGAGCAGCGGCAGCGCCACGTAAAGCACGGCAACGAAGCTCAGGCCGGAAAGCAGAAGCGTGGCAAATCCCTGGAAGAGCGTGCGATCCTTCGCGGTGGGATCGTCGTGCGGCGGGTCGTGTGTGCCGAAGCCCCACTGCCGCCAGGCGAGCCAGCTGGACAGAACGATCATGGCCAGAGCCGCCAGCGTCACAGCCGCTATGCCAGCCTGGACGACACCGAAACCGAGGTCACCGCGCTTGGCGCACCAGATTGCGGCCAGGGCGTAGCAGGCGAGGAAATGTCCGGCCCAGACCACGGGCGCAGTGAAGAGCGTCCAGAGCGTTTCGACCTCTTTGGGAATGACGCGCATCACCGCCTCACATCGCTTCCGGGAAAAGACCGATGACGGCGAAGGTAATGGCCGCGGTGATCGCCATAAAGTGCCAGTAGAGCACGACGTTATGCAGTTCCATGTCGTGCTCCCGCGTCAGGCGACCGGCGAGGCTTCGCGCGAGGCAATAGAGCTGCATGATGGCTCCAACCGCGGCATGGGCAAGGGCCCAGATGACGAGGATCCAGACGATCGCCGGATAGACATGCGCGGTCGGCTGCATGCCATGCAGCCACGGCCCGGCAAGGCCGGCAGCAGAGGCGGTGAGCGTGAGCAGGAAAGCGGCAACAAGCGCAAGGCGTGCGCCGTTGATCCACCCGCTCGCGTTCAATTGACGCGCTCCAAGCATCGAGACCCACGCTACGAGAAAGAGCGTCAAAGCCATCATCGGCCACCGCAAACCTGGGCCTGACTGCCCCAGAGTGAAGTCCGGATGGATGGTCCAGTAGAAGAAATAGCCGAAGATGAGGCTGGCAAACGCGGTGCCGTCGCCGACCATCGTAATGAATATCGCCCACCAGCCTACAGAATCCGGGCCGGACGAATAGAGTGGCAAGCGCAGCCCGAGGCCGACATCCCTGGTTTTCTTTTCCGGGATTTCGCCGGTGCCGGTCCAGAGCCACCAGAGGATCGCAGCGAGCGTGCCGACGCCTGAGAGTAGGGCAAGAATCCACAGTTCAAAGGTAAGCGCCACGAAGACGCCGCCGAGCAACACGGCCGCAATTATCGTGATCGTGGTTGGCCCAGCCACGCGCTGGCACTGCACCGGATGGCCGTCGAGCACCGAGGTGATCAACGTCTCGCGGCGATTGTCCCTGGCGTCAGACAGATAATAGGCGCCCTCGTTGACCTTTCGCATCAGATCGTTCTGGTCCCACAGCGGATAGCGGCTCTCGATGATGGGAATGGATCGGACGCCCCAGTTCTCCTCGGGTTCGTTCAGCCATTCTAGCGTGCCGGCCTTCCACGGATTCTGCTCGCCGCGGGGTTCGCGATGCTTCGGCCGCACAACATCGAATGCGACCACCAGCACCCCCGCTGCGAAAACATAGGCGCCGATCGTGGAGATGAGATTCAGCCAGTCCCAGCCTATCCCCTCGGGATAGGTGAAGACGCGGCGCGGCATCCCCCGCAGCCCGCTCAGATGCATCGGAAAGAAGGCGATGTTGAAGCCGGCAAACATCAGCCAGAACGCGGTGCGCCCGAGCCAGGGAGAAAGCATCCGCGCGTTGATCAGCGGGTAGTAATAATAAATGCCGGCGATCAGCGGGAACAGCATCCCACCAATCAGCACGTAATGCAGATGTGCAACGACGAAATAGGTATCGTGAGCCTGCCAGTCGAACGGAACGAGCGCAACCATAACGCCGGTCAGCCCGCCAATGACGAAGATGGCGAGCCCGCCGGCGCCAAACAGCATCGGCACCGAGAAGATGACGCGTCCGGCCAGCATGGTGGCGATGAAGACGAATATCTGCACGCCGGTTGGAATTGCGACGGCTTCCGAGGCAGCCGAGAAGAAAGCCAGCGAGATCTGCGGCAGGCCCGTCGCGAACATGTGGTGTACCCAAAGGCCGAACGACAGGAAGCCGGTGCCGACAGCGGCAAGCACGATCCAGGAATAACCGACGATCGGCCGTTGCGAAAAGGTCGGTACGATCATCGCCATCAGCGCGATGGCGGGCAGGAAGATGATGTAGACCTCGGGGTGCCCGAAGATCCAGAACAGGTGCTGCCACAGCAGCGGGTCGCCGCCGCGTGTCGGATCGAAGAACGGCCAGTCGAACATGCGCTGCATCTCGAACAGGATGTCGCCGGCAATCAGCGGCGGGAAAGCGAAGAGGATCATGCCCGCGACGATCAGCAGATACCAAGCGAAGAGCGGCATCAGGTTGATGCGCATGCCCGGCGCGCGGCATTTCATGATGCCGACGATCAGTTCGACCGCCGCGGCGATCGAAGCGACTTCGATAAAGGAGAGGCCCAGCAGCCAGATGTCGGCGCCGATGCCGGAGTATTCCTTGTCGGTGGCGAGAGGCGGATACATGAACCAGCCTGAAGAGGGAGCTGCGTCGAAGAAGATCGAGCCGCAAACGAAGACACCGCCGATCAAGAAGCTCCAGAAGCCGAAGGCGCCGAGACGGGGGAATGGCAGTTCGCGCGCGCCTAGCATCGGCGGCAGCAGAAAGATCGCGACGGCCTCGAAGATGGGCACAGCAAACAGGAACATCATCACCGTGCCGTGCAGCGTGAAGGCTTGATTATAGAAGTCGGCCGAGAGGAAATCATTTCCCGGAACCGCGAGTTGCGTTCGCACCAGAAGCGCCAGCACGCCGGCAAACAGCATGAAGGCGAAAGCCGCACCGCCATACCAGAGGCCAACCTGCGTATTGTTGACCGAAGTCCAGTAACGCCAGCCGGCAGGCGTCTCCCAGACGCGGCGCAGTTGGCCTTCCTCGGCCTTCTTCGCGGCGGGCGAAAGCTTTGGCTTGATGCGGGCTTTGACGGCTGTCATTCGAGCCCCTTCAGCCAGGCGGCAATCTCGGCGATGTCCTGTTGGGGCAGCATGCTGAAGTCGGGCATCTTCGAACCGGGTTTGATCGCGTTCGGATGCGCGATGAAGCTGCGGATCGCCTCATCGTGAGCAGGCAAGATCCCGGCACCGATCGTTTCGCGCGAACCCACATGCGAGAGATCCGGCCCGACACGGCCATCAGCTTCCGTGCCCGCAACGCGATGGCATGCGCCGCAGCCGTTGCGAAGAAAGGGCTCACGTCCCGGCAAGGATGTTCCGGGCGAAGGGTTCGCCCGCACAGCTAACCACTCCCGGAAGGCAGTTGGTTCCATGGCGACGGCGGTGAAGGTCATCAGCGCGTGCGAGGTTCCGCAATATTCCGCGCAAGGACCACGGTAAGTGCCAGGTTTGGTCGCCAGCAACGAGAGCCGGTTCACCCGGCCCGGAATCATATCCATCTTGCCACCGAGGGCGGGAATCCAGAAGGAATGGATGACGTCGGTGCTCTTCAGCAAGAACTCGACGCGCACGCCAACCGGCAGCCTGATCTCGTTGGCGGAAAGAATAGGAACCCCGCCATCTGCCGGGCGGTAGGCGACCCTCCACCAGAATTGTTCACCAGTCACTTCGATCCTGAGACCGTTGGCTTCGCCCGCGCGTGCGAAAGGTCTCAGTCCAGGCATCAGCCAAAGCGCATAGCCTAGCAATAGAAAGAGGAGCAGCGAGGGAATGGCCGCCCCGCCCCAGAAAATCAGCCGACTTGCAATACGCTCGCTTATGGCGGCGCGCTCATGACGCATCGCATGAACGAGAAGACCGACGACCGTCAGCCAGATAACACCGCCAGCAATTGCCATGAGCCAGAAAAGGTAAGCGACCTGGCGCGCTTCCTCTCCGGCCGGATCAAGCACCGATTGGATGCCCGATTAGCCCAAGCATATTGACACTGGAAAGCAACCTACCGCAGCGCGTTTCGCAATTTGGGCCTCTATGTGTGCAAACGTGGGCGAACAAAACCCCTCCGATATCGTTGCAGCCATTGTCCACAAACGCGCTTGTCACCAAGTGGTTGCGCCAACACTTTCACCCTTTGGGCGTCGCTCGAAGATGGACGGCTTGCCAAACGCATCCCGTCCTAGCCTTGATGGCCGACCTGCAAGCTTTCACCAGGCTGATGCCGATGACTTGCACATTGACGAGCTGAATCCCACGGGTAGTGCCACCTGTGTCAGCGAGGTGCGACCTCTCTTTCACGTCGCATCGCGGAGGAATTCCTCAGCGACGAACACCCCGAAGGCTGGCCACGAGAACCGAACTCTCTTATGGCTCGTCACTGAATTTTAGCGGCGCGTGTCACCCGTACATCGTTCAGCCCCTTCAAAGCGTCCCGATTCCCGGTGCCTGCGGCAGCGCGGAAAACCTGTTCCGCGTCGCCGAACCGCCTAAGTTTCAAATATGCATAGCCGCGCAGCACCATCAGGCCGGTGCGTTCGGGCGCAATGCGCGACCTTTCATCCAATGCCATGAGGACTTCGACATATCGCCCCTGGTCGAAAGCGGTTGTCGCTTGGGCTTCCAGAAGCGCGGTCTGTACTTGGACCTTGCGGTCGGCATCCAAAGGGGCCTTGGAGGCAGCCACTGCCGCCATGTCGGAAAGCCCGGCACGCAAATAGGCCAGGCTTTGCCCGTACGCTGCGTCGGAGCGGGTTTTGCCGGAACCGCCTAGCGCGATTTCAAAGGCCGCCGCGGCTTCAACCGGCCTGTTTGCCTCCATGAGGCACCAGCCGCGCGTTAGCGCCGCGTCGGGAGCCAATGACGCTGGATCGATGGTGCTCAAGCAGCCTCGATTCTGCCGCTTGGCTCCGGCACGAGAGCTCGCTTGTGCGTCATTTCGATTGGATCTTGGCTGATCCCCGGATTGATATGTTTTCGCCTGATCCTCAGGGCGGCTCTGCGTCACCGGCTGTCGCGCGCGCGGCTCTGTCCCCGCGTCTTTTCCGACAGCCGCCGTCTCGATGCTGCGCTCGCCGACCGTCGGTATGCGTTCGGAGCGTCCCGCCCAAGCCGCCTGTATTTCCCGCGCACCGGCCTTGTCGCCGATTTTCCAGCGGGTCAGCGCGAGACCGTAGGCGGAAGGCTCATCGTCGGGCTTCCAGTCGAGTGCGAGCTTGAACCATTGCGCGGCTGTCTGCCACTGGTCCAACCCGTCGGCGTACCAGCCGAGCTGTTGCGCGGACGCGGCATCCTTGGCGGCGTAGACTTCCTGAACCATCCGCTGCAGGACTTCAGTGTCGAGGGGCGGGGGCGGCGTGACAGCCAGGAGGTTCGCTATCGCAGCCAGATAGACGCGTCGCACATCATCGTTCGTATCGCGCCACGAATAGAGGATTTGCTCGGCTTCGGCGGGGCGATTCTGGTTGATCAACGCAAGCGCCAGCCCTTGCGAGGCACCGGCCGTGTCTTCCTTGTCACGGGCCTTTCGAAACCATTCTTCCGCATCTTTCGGGTTGTCACGGCGGACGTAGTACCAGCCCAGCAAAAGAGCGTCGGACGGCAATCCGCCCTCGGTCGCCAGCGCTTTCACGGTCGCAATATCGGCCGGTGGGACAACCAGCTTCGGGTCCGCATCGGCGTCGGCAAGGCTCTGCCTGGCAATATCGCCGCGTATCGCGGAAAATTCTCCCTTGCCGTCGGCCGTCTTCTGCTCCGTGGCCAGCAGCTGCTCGAGATTTGGCCGCGACAGCAGCGGCAACGCCTTCTGTACTGTGGCTATGCGTTCCTCGGGTTTCTTGCAATTGTTCAGCACATAGAGGTAGGCGTCGCGCGCCCGGTCCTCGCGTTGCGTGTGCGCGAAGGCTTCGGCCACGCGCCAGAGTACATCGACATCGCCGCATGTCAGCAGACTTGAGCTGGTTGAGCCAATCCGGATGACGGCCTCGTATTGCTTTAAATTGGAGGCGTTGATGAGTTGTTCCCTGGCTTCCGCGACCGCCAGCCGGTCGAGCAGGTCCGCTGGGGGTTGCCAGCCAGCCTGCGCGGTTTGCCTGTCGGCTATCGCCTTTCGTACCTCGGCGAGTTTGCCTTCGGAATAGAGCTTCCACATCTGGTCGAGTTGCAGGTCGCCCACTTCCTGCACGGCCAAGGGATTTTCCGGCGGCGTCCATTGCGGGTAGAGGGCTCTCAGCCGGGCAATTTCAGCCTCCAACCGCTTGGTATCGCCCTTGGAGGCAAAATAGCGGAGCGCCGTCTCGTCGACCTTCGGCGACGCAGCCCGCGCACCGTTGGGCTTGGCAGGACCTGTCGTTGCGGGCGCTTGCTGCGCAACAGACGAATATCCCGCCTCGGATTGAGCATTGCCGGTAGCGGGACGACCGGCATCGCGAATCGAAGCCCCACCACCGAAATAGCCGGCGTCTCGGAGAACGACCGCGCCAAGCAGCGCCACGCCGGCGGCTATGAACACCACCGGTTTCATAGGCAATCCGGCTTGTGGCGCCTTGCATAGGACAACGCCAGCAACTGCAAGGTCGAAGGGTAGTAGTCGGTCGGCGTGAACGACCGCATGTCGTCGGGCAGCGGTGTCCCGTCGAGGACGCAGGCGACCAAAGCGGGGATGATGCGGTAGCCTGTATCGTCAAGCAATTGACGTGTTTGGCCCGTGGCAATGTTGACGATACGCACGCGCCCATTCTGATCGGGCATTTGGGTCATGAATGGTTCCAGCAACGCCCGGTCGCGATTGCCTGAACGGACAAGGTAAAGCGGGATTCGCACGGCATTGTAGCTGAATTCCTGGGGAAACCCATCCGCTGGACGAGGTTTGGCCTTCAGGGACACCCAATCCGGCGGCAGGCTTGATACCCCGATTTTCATGGAAGCCGCCAGCAAGGCCTTGCCACTGTCATCGACTTCCCGCCACGGCCCGTCCGGCATCAATTCGGCCAACACCGGAAACGCTTCGAACACCCAGTAGGACGGGTTGACGACGGGGCCGTCCTTGCGGTCACTGGCGGCGAAGCCCGAATTGCCCGGCTTCAGCAGAACAAGATCGCCCACCGTTTCCAATCCACCGGCAGCCAGCGCGACCGCGATATTGCGTGCGGAAGCGCTGAGGTCAGGGCGCTGCCAGGCAGCCCCTGCGAGCGCCAGACCGTAAGCGATCAGCACGTCGCCATCGCTGGCATTGTTGGTGTCGGCTACGTGCGGGGCCGCCGCCGGGTCCCATTTCCAGGCAGCCAATCCATCGTCCCGCACCAGCATCTCCGTGCGGGTGAATGCCCAGATGCGATCGAAATCACCCCTGTTATCGGCAAGATAGGACAATAGCAGCCCGTACCCCTGACCTTCGCTGTGACTGATCTTTCCATTGGCGTTGTCAATGATTCTTCCGCTCGGGTCGAGAAACTTTTCCTTGTAAAGGGTCCATTCCTTCGCCGTAATTGCTCCAGCCGCTCGAACATCCCTGGATTGCGCCATCACGACAAGCAGGGCGCCGGCAAGAACAACAAGCAACGCCCGCGCAGAACGTGTCACCTGCGCCGTCCCAGCGCGCCAAGCAGTCCGGCGGTTGCAAAGCCCAGCAAGATCGACAGCAAGGTCAGCACGACAGCATAGGACAGCGCATTGGCGGATAGCCAGTTGGCGACGATCAGGCGATAGTTCCAGATTGAAAATGGTTGCGTTTCGACGAAATTGAAACGCGTGACTGGCACGGTGGCAACCTTGTCGTCGCTGGCGTCGACGGTTGTGATGTGTCCTTCCATCTGCCGCCAGGTACCCTGTTCCGTCAGCGAGCGGACACCATCCCGCAGAGCACCGACCGTCGGAGCGGTAACGAGCGTCCATGTGCCGGAACCCGCAGGGCTGGCTTCCTGCGCGACGACCAGGCTGGCGCTGCCTTGCGGCGTGAATTCGGCTGCCGGGCCTGGGAAGATCCGAAATGAATTCATGGATATGTTGAAGGTCCTTGTCAGCCAATCCTGAAGCGAGCCGATCTGGCCGCGCCACCCGCTGTCGCGTAGCCTTTCGCGCCATCGGTCGAATGTCGCCTCGGTATTCGGACGAATCGATGCGACGGTTTCCCCCCATGTCGAGGAGGCATCATTCGAAACGCCGACCTGCGCCAGCACTGCCGGGGGGACTTGCGAGATCGCGCTGATGAACAGAGCGTTCCTGTCCGCCACGGCGGTGGCCGCGGTCAGGGAGTCCACGGCGATGAGGCGTCCGGCTGCGACCGACATGCGCGCCAGGAGCGTGACCCCGGCGGAAACGCTCTCCGGTTGAGTACGGTCCATGATCAGCGGCAACGTGTATTCCGAACGGTTATAGGGGAAACCGGTGCCGCTGACACCTGCAAGATCGGGCGTCCTGGCCACTCGCGCGAAGTCGGGGACGGCGAACTCGGAGCTGTCGAAAATCACGAAGCGCTGGCCGCCTTGCGCCGTCGCGCCGGGCGCGCATATTGCGTCGGCCCGGGTCATGAGAACGGCTTCAAGCGCAATGACGTTGTCGCCCGGTCTGAAGTGTCGCATCGTGACCTTGATCGGCAGATGCCGCAGAATCTCACCGCCGGAGGTCGTGATCGGCACCGTGGCGGCAATATTGTCATTGACATAGACGTCGATGTGGCTCCCGGGCAGTACGTCCTGCGAGTAGGCCGCATCCAGCAGGATGGTCGCTTCGCCATAGGCGTTGGCATAGAAGTCGGAGGGAACCCCGACCGCAAAATCGGTGCGTACCCTTCGTCCCGAGAATTCCAGCGTGTTCATGCCAAGCTCGGAAAACTTCAATCGGCTGGCACTCGACAGCAATGGCACATCCGGCATCCGCCACGTCCGGGTCGACAGGCTCGTCCGCAGGCTGCCTGCAGGCCGGTCGACTTGCTTGGCAATATCGTCGATCGCCATATCGACTGCCTGCCAGGTTGGGCCGCTCACCACCAGGATGGAAGGACCAAGCCTGGGATCGTCGATCAATGTTGCCACCGGACCGGTTTCGGCGGCAGGGGGGACTGTCGCCAGCACATTGGAAAGCTCCGATGCTGGCCCCAGGACTATGGTCGCCATGCCGGGTTTGGCGGCCGACGATCCGGTCTCGCTGACGTCGAAGGACTGGTTCGGCATACTGGCCATCAGCGCCAGTGCCTCACCCAGGCGCACCGCCGGTGACGTCGAGATTGTTTGTCCCATTGACGGAACAATCAGGTTGAAGGTCGTTGCGCCACTTTCGTCCACGCCGATCGCGCGCAGATCGTCGACGCGCTTCCAACGTCCGGCGTCTGGACCATCGAATGAAAGAAAGGTCTTGGCTGTGTCGATCTGCGTCCACAGTTCGTAAGTCGATTCAATCGTGCAATCCGTACGGTGCCTCTGCTGCGCGGATATCGCAATATCGTTCATCCCGGCGTGCAGGAGGTTCGCCGGGATGTTCACCGAGATGTCGGAGGCATTCTCCGACGAGGCGATCGGCGCATCGACCAGCTCGCTGCCATTGATGGATATTTTCAGACGCGACGCCTCGGGGGCGATGACAACGGCATTTTGATAGACGAGATGCAGCTCCGCCTTCGCGGCAGCCTGTTCCGGCGTGAGAAAGAGTGACCAGGAGCGCTGCGAATACTCCCCCGAAAGCACCAGCTCGGTGAATGGCGCGATATAGCGCCGTGCCAGCGACGCGGCCGGCTGCGGCGTCGCCGCTGCAATCGGCGCGCTGTCATTTTGGGCTGGCGCCGCTCCTGTCGGTTGAGCAGGCGCGGGAACAGCCGGCTTTTCGGAGGACATGTCGAACGGGCTGGTTTGGGAGACTGCCGGCGATACCGCCAGCAGAAGCAATGCAACCGACGCGAAAACGGCTCTCATGGCCGCTTCTCCGCGAGTTGTCCGATGGGCTTTATGTTGTCCCGTCCGCGCAGGTCACGCCAGAAGTAAACCAGGCCGCGGTAGGTCTGGTAGATCGCCAGCCTCAGGAACCAGAACGTCCCCCGCAGCAACCCCGGATTGCCTCTGCGCGACAGCTGGAACTGTTCCCACTGCTTTGAGTTCGCGAAGATCAGGTCGGCGACAAGCCGATGATGAACGGCTTCGGTCGGCAGGTAGAGGCATCCGATGGCAATGCTGTCCGTTGTTCGCTCGAAGTTTCGTATCGACACCGGCAAGACGGCTTCAGTCCCGTCGGAGAACAATTTGAACCGAATTCCAGTCTTGGCATCGATCACGAGATCCTCGAGCTCGGCGCCGAAGACCAGCACGCGGGCGCCGTTTGCCGACACATTCTCGATTGTCCCCTGAAGCCATTTCCCGGCGACCTGGAAATCACAGCGACGGCTGACCTTGACGCGTCTGGTGGCCGCGCGCTCTCCCCGTTCGGAGACCACACCCAGCGCGCATCCGGCGATAATGAGGTTGAGCAGATTCCAGCCCCCGACGACCAGTGTGACGTCCGCTTTGTAAGGCTCGGTGTAAACCTTGTAGACCGTCATCGCCACGCCAGCGAGCAGGACACCGAAGATGGCGAAAAACGGCTTTCCGATTTCCGACAGCCGGCTCCTCGCTATCGATTCGTCCTTCGCGGTGACCTTGAATGTCGGCTTCCTCGGATTCAGGATCACGGAAATCACGGCGGGGAGCAGATGCACCGTCTGGACATATTCATAGAGTTCCGAGACCCATGGCCAGCGGAAGGCGCCGTAGAGATAGTTCTGCATCATCAAGTTCACTATCATGTAGGCGAGCGTGTAGGCCATGAACTCGCCGCCGGACGCGGTGAATATCTGCAGGTCGAAGAACAGGTAGAACAGCGGCGCGATCAGGAAGATCGTGCGCGGGAACGGGAACAGCCAGAACAGGGTTGACGACATGTAGCAAAGGCGCTGCGGAATTGAGAGGCCACGCTTGAGCGGCGGGAATCTGAATCGCAGTATCTGCATCATGCCCTGCGCCCAGCGGCTTCTTTGGCCGATGAAACTGGCGAAGGTTGCCGGCTGCAATCCGGCAATCAGCGGCTTGTCGACATAGACACTATGCCAGCCACGCGCGTGCAGCTCGACCGCGGTCTCGCAGTCTTCAGTGATGCTGACGCCGCTGAAGCCGCCGGTTTCCGCAAGAGCCGTACGGCGCAGCACCGCCGCCGATCCGCAAAAGAAAGCCGCATTCCACTTGTCGAGGCCACGCTGAATGATGCCGTAGAACATCTCGTTTTCGGACGGCATTTTTTCAAAGGTGCGAAGGTTTCGCTCAACTGGGTCTGGGTTGAGGAAGAAATGCGGTGTCTGGACGAGGAATAACTTTGGATCTTCATCAAAATAGCCGACCGTCTCCTTGAGAAAATCGCGTGCCGGCGCATGATCCGCATCGAACACGGCGATGAGCTCACCCGTCGACTTTGAGAGTCCATTATTGAGGTTGCCGGCCTTTGCATGTTCGTTGCGATCGCGCGTCAGGTAGTTCACGCCCATCTCGGCGCTCAACTTCTGCAATTGGGCATGGCGCCGCTCCGCATTGTTGGCGTCGCCGATTTTGTCCGAGTTCCGCTTCTGAACGGTTCCACCATCATCGAGCAGCCAGACATTGAATTTGTCGGCTGGATAATCCATGCCCTTGGCTGCGGCCATCGTGTTCGCCAGCAGGTCCGGATCTTCGTTGTAGGTGGGAATGAAGACGTCGACCGAGGGCATACGATCGCCGGAATTGGCGCGCGACGGTCGCGAGGGAAGCGGCAGCGCCACGACGAAAAGGCTGAGCGCCAGCATCAGCACGCTGTACATTTCCGCGAGATAGACCATCAAGCCGGGAATGAAGTTCTCCAGCTGGTTGACCGGCGGCAGCGTGCTTGTCGTGCGCCAGTACACATAGCGCATGACGATGGCTGTGCCGAAAGCAAGGGCAACCAGCCGCCAGATGCCATCCGGTCGCACGAGCTTCAGCACCATCATGGCGACGAGCACGCACATGCCGGCAACCAGTTGGGTTTCCAGACTGATGGGCAGCGTCACCAGTGTGAGCACGCACACCGATGCCAAGGCCCATTGAACGACGCTCAGGAACTTCCGCATTCATGCCTCTACATTCGGACGCTTGCCACCTGTCGGTCCAATCGCGTCCCGGTCCCCGGCTGCGCCCCTGCGTTCCCAGATTTTGCGGGATGCGCCACCACTCGCAGCGACCATGCATCCGAACACGTAATGGTTGATTTCGGCTTCATGGCCCATGCCCGTTCTCGGTATGGTTAGCGAATGGTAAACTGGCTTATTTGCAGCCGCCCGCGGCGTCAGCCACGCAAGGCGGCGGCGGCACGATCGGCACGGTGCCCTTCCCGACGGTATCCGCCGCGGAGACCGGAGGCGCTACGGACGAAGCCGGCATTTGGGAGTTGGCACTCTCCGCTTCCGGCGGCGGTGGCACGACAAGCCCCACGGGCGCTGGCTGCGAGGGAGCGGGAGGTGGCTCTACCGACGCCTGCCTCTGAGTGCGATACACCCGGCCATCTGACTGCCCTGGCTGCGCGGCGGGCGGCGGCCCGGTTACAGTCTCGAAACGCGAAATACCAACGGGGTAGATCGGCTGCCCTGCTTTGCCAAGGGATGCATCTGGCGCGGCGGGCTCGCCATACGGATTCCAATTGCGCGTCTTGAAGGACGAGGTGATCGTATAGCCATACATGACGTCGAGAAGTCTTTGCTCGGATGCATTCTGGTCGCACAGACGAAGACGAACCTGGATCGAGCCTTTGTTCCCCACCCAGGTTTGGGTCATGCCGGTCGAGCTTATGCGCTGCCAGCCGTAGAGACAGGTGTCACCCGATGCCGAGCGCCCCGCGGCATAGCCAAACGGCCCATATTTGTTCTGCACATAATAGGGCGAACGCAACATCCGGATGCCCGGCAGCAGCCGCCGCATCTCCGAGCCGACATCGCCGATCGGAAGGTATCCGTCGCGAAGCCGGGATTCCCCGGCGGCCGATGTATCGACCGGCCCAAACAACTGAACCCTCAACATGTTCTGGCCGGGCGTACGCGCCGATGTCGAAAGCAGAATGTCCTGCTGGGTGGCATTGGTGAATCGCCGCTCGATGATGGCGGTGATTGCAGGGCCGCCTGGCGCGGGAAACGCAAAAGCCGTTTCGGTCGAAACGAGGTTCGTTCCGGACGAATTCACAAGCGGCGGAGGCTGGGCGCAAGCGGCAAGCATCAGTACCAGGGCCAGGCCTGCAATCTTCAGGGCGAACGCCGCGCCAATTCTCCACAGGCAAGAGCCTCGAATTGAATCGAGACGCTCCCTCAAAACCGGGCAGACGTGGCGGCCCTCGGCGAAGTCCATGCATGCGACGCTATGAGATTCGCGCTGCTTGACGAAGGAATAATCCCGGCAAAAGAACCTTGCCCCCAAGAGAAGCCTGTAACCGAGTCAAATTTGCAACTCGCCCTGGTCAGAACTTCACCGTGAGGAAGCCTTTATATGATTGGTACTGGGAGCCGCGCTCCAGCAATCCCTCATAGGCAAGGCCCAGCGACATCGATCGAAACGCAAGGCGCAGATCGGCGCCGAGTACAGCGGCGTTTCGTTCAACGGGGACGCCGCCAATAAAGAATGGGCTCGCGCCGGCGAGCTGGTGCCACTCTCCGCTGCCACCAAGCGATGTGAAGCGCCAGCCGGCCATTGCCCCGAGCCGGACCAGCAGATCGCTGCTCCAGGGAAATTCGGCGCCCATGCGCAAACCGGTCGTGGTGATCAAGCCGTCCAGATGGGAGGCCTGGATGTCCAGCGCGGCGTCACCGCCGCTTTCGGACCAGCCATCCGCATCCCAACGCGCATAGGTCAGGTTGACGAACGGCGCAATTTCGGCCCGAGCAAGTTTGAATGGATAGTCGATTTCGCCGAACACCTGTCCGGAGCGCGCATTGTAGTTGCCTTTGACTTTGTCCCTGAACGCTCCAAAGGCGATGCTTCGTTCGGAGTTGATTTCATGCCAGGAATACAGCCCGCCAAACCGGCCCCGCAATCCCGACCCTGCCCATGCCGAATAGGCCCCGATGCTGAGCGTGTCGACATTGGCGTCCGACGCGCGTGCGCTGACGTCGAAATCGCTCTCGCCATAACCCGCCGCAAGGCCAACCAGCCAGTTTTCACTCAATTTAAGATCGCCACCCGTGAGAAAACCGGAGCGACTTATATAGCTGCTGGCGGCATTGCCGTCGGAGCCGCCCGCTATCTCGGTCAGATAGGGATCGAACCATAGCCGTGGCCGGGTCTGGGAACCATCTTCGGCAGCGGAATTTCTGGCCTGGGCGAGCATGATATCGCGCAGCGCGGCATCGCTTTCCAACAGGCTATTGGCGAGGCTCGGGTAGATCTCGCCCGAAAGCGCATCGAACGCCGAACGTGCCGCGGATGGACTTGCCGAAGCAACGACGGCATCGACGATCGCACCGTCCGGCAAGTCCGCGAGCGCACCCGCCACGGCTCGCTGGTTGGCGGTTTCGGCGACCGATGTGAAATCTGTATTGTTGCGCGACACGTCGAGGTCGACGGTCCCGCCCCCATAGTGCAGCGCCAGGTCGATGAACGGCATGTCGCTTTGAACGTCGGAAAAACTGCCGATCACCTGCGATGCCGAGAGGATCCTGAAGCTGGTCCCCTCGATGGTGAAGTCGCCGATCACAGAAACGACGAGGGAGCTTCCCTCAACCGTCGCCGTGCCGTTCACAGTCAGCAGACTTGCCCCAGCATTCGGATCCAGCGACAGGCTGTAGGTGGAACCGTGGCCGAGAACGAGATCGCCAGCGACCGACAGCGTGCCACCGTCGTTTTCCCGTGCCAGAGTGCCCGCCACCGTCGTCGCGCCCACGGTGCCGTTGCCGCTCAGGATGGCGCCGGCATCGACCTGCACTGCCGAAGCGGCGATGGAGCCCGAAACGCGCAGCTCGCCTTGCTCCACCTGGGTCGTCCCGGAATAGGCATTGACGCCGTCGAGTTCCATGGTGCCGGCGCCAGTCTTGGTAAGGCCGCCGGTCCCACTGGCCGTACCCTCGAAGACGGTGTCGGCATCGTTCCCGCCTGTCGTCAGCCGGGCGGTGGCGAGATCGACCGATCCTGTGCCGGAAAGCGAGCCGATCGCCTGGTCGAAGCCGGCGAGGTCAAGCAGCGCGCCGGCGCCGACGATGAAATCCGAGCTTGCCGAAAGAGCGCCCGCCGCGCCTGCCTGCAGGACGCCGCCGCGGACATCCGTTGCCCCGGTATAGGTATTAGGCCCCGAGAGCGTGAGCGTGCCGCCGCCTGTCTTGACCAGCGAACCGCCGGTGCCGCCCGACAATCCGCCGTCGACGATGGCGCCATCGACGGTCGTCGACAAATTGTTTCCTCCGACGACGAGGGCGACGCCACCGAGATAATACGTCCCCGGCCCCTGGATTGACCCGACTTCGATCTGTCCATCGGAAACCCCGGAAAAATCGACCGTTCCGCCCAGGTTCGTCTCCAGCGCGGCGGTGCCGCCCGAGCTCAGCTCGCGAAAAACCGTCCGGCCGGCTGGCCCAGTCACGATGGTGGCAGCGCCCGCCGATGCGTTGCCGGAGAAATCCACCAACCCGCCATTGTTGACGGAGGCATTGGCCAGCGTGGCTGAACCTGAGAGCGCCACTATGCCGCTTGCGTTGTTGACGATCTCCGCGGTGCCGGCCGAACTGGCGCCGGCAAAGTCGAGCTGTCCGCTATTGGCCATGAAAGCCGTCCCGGCAGAGGCATTGCCGGAGAAGGTAACCTCACCGGACTGATTGTTGATGATGCTCGCCGAACCGGCGGTGGCATCGTCCGTGAAGGTGACGCCGCCATTGTTGGTGATTGCCGCGGTGGCGGCCGAACTGTTGCCGGAAAAATTTGTCGCGGCACCCTCATTGTTGGTGATCAGGCTCTGGCCCGCGCTTGAACCTCCTTCAAAATTCAAGCCGCCATTGTTGGTGATCTGGGCGGTGCCGGCAGTGGCATTTCCCGAAAACGAAACGGTCGCACCGGCATTGCTGACGATGTTTGCCTGTTCGGCGCTGGCGTTGCCCTGGAAGGCGATCGCGCCATTGTTGGCGATCGCGGCGTTGCCGCCACCGGCATCATCGTCGAAGGAAATCTTGCCGCCTTCATTGTTCGTGATGTTCGATCCCGCCGCCGTGGATTGGCCGGTGAATTCGATCAGGCTGTCGGCATTGTTGGTCATGAACGCACTCCCCGCCGTCGACTGGTCGGAAAAATGCGCGCTACCGCCTGAATTGTTTACGATGGTCGCCTGAGCCGCGGTGCTCTGGTCGAGGAATTCCACCCTGTCGTTCTCGTTGTTGGTGATCGCCGCGTCGCCGGCCGATTCGGTTCCCTGATAGGTCGTGACACTACCGCTCGAGGTCAATTCAGGGGCCACGTCATCGGCGGTAATTGCGAAAGGCGCGTTGGCATCACCGGCCGAGGATTTCGGGTTCACATCCGAAGATCGAATCTGGAATGGCTGCGGCACGTGCTCCTGTGCCCCTGAACTCACAGGCTGGAGCAGGAAAACGGCAGCGAAGGGACAAATAGCCATTACAACGGTCGATCTGGCACACATTTCACCCGATTTTGCCGGTCTGAACAGGCGGGTCATTGGACGTGAAATGGATAGCAGCAGCGAATCATTGTGGAGATGACAATTATTCGAATAGATCCAGCTGTCCAGTCGGCCAAAGTAACTCGAAGATTCTCATCGCCGCACCACAGCAAGATGCCAGCCGTTGCGGTTACTCTCGAGAAAAGCTCCCGCCAAGCATCCGTTCCAGCCTGAGCCTGAGAGCCTGAGAGTGAATCGGGAAGCGCAGAGCACGTTTGGTGTCGAACATTGGCAGCGCTTCATCGTCAGGTAGGTCCTCAGGAATTGCCGTCCTGCGCCGCGCAAAGGTGGCAGCGATCGCCCAGGACAACCTGTCGTCGTCAAAGGTGAAGGACCGGCTGAGAATCCAGATGTCATAGAAATCCTTCATTCGGCTGTTCGCCGGCCCCAGCGCCACCATCGCCTGGAATTTCTCGGCAATGACGGTTTCGCCCGCGTAGCCACGTAGCCGGGGCATGGGGAAGTCAAGCGTAAGGATAGTCCAGCTTTTTCGGTGCCAGGTTCCACCGCATCGCCAAAGCCGATGTTGATCGTCAAACTTATGCGGGCGCCGCCGATCGAGGCCGTCGTCCGCAGCCTGAGCCCACCATGTTCCGGCTCCTCGCGAATGCGGTCGACGCGTAGTGCGTCAGCGTCGAACTCGACGCCATCGCCGGTATCCTATGCCAAGATTTCCTGAAACGTCGCCAGCATCGGCTCCGGGCTCGGGTCGCCGAAGCCGAGCAGATCTAGGTCGCGCGTACCGCATGCGGGTCGTCGAACCAGCTCATCATCAACATCGCGCCCTTCAGCACGAAGCGGTCGGCGTGGCGTGACCAACTGCGCCGAAAGAGCAGCCGCTCGGGGGCGAAGCGCGTCAGAACCAGATCGAAGCTCTGACCGCTTGCTTTCGCGAACTGCAGCAAGCGTGCGCGCACCGAGGCGCCAATGTTCTTGATCTCCTTAGCCATTGGCAGTCAGCGCCTCGAGATACGGTCGGATGACGGTGGCGACATCGCCACGCTCGGCCTGTTTGGCAATCTCACCTGACGTGGCCTTACGTTGACGAAGCGCCTCCCTGGGGCCCTCGATCGCAACCGACAGACCGATCTTGTTCCGATATCGGAAGCAATCGGCAATCGTCTTGGCGACGCCGAAGACCTTACAGGCACGCCCTCGATGGAGTGGGTTTCGACCCCCTCCCCGAGCAGGCGGTCAGTGAAACGCTCGAGCCGTATCGGCGTACCGTCAGCCTTGGAGGCCCAATCTTTCTGCCTGGTCCTCCTGGTCGCGTACGCCAGGCGACGACGTGGCTCGATCAAATTTACGTCCTTCCAAAACCGGCGTAAGTCATATTTTGTATTGGCACGCCCGAAGAGCTTCGCACTCCTGCGTCCCAGATTCGTAATTCAATATGTTCTGATTTATCTTAGTTATATTGAGGCGGAAAAAGGCCTCGAGTGCATCCGAGAATTGGTCCACTGCCCCGCTCATCCAACCTGACGGACGTGGACCGCAAGCGCGATGATCCTGATATAGAGCGTGAAGAGAGATGCCGACCACCTAATGTGGAAAAAGCAGCGCTATGACTGTCGCCAGCGTGATGATGCTGAAAAGGGTGCATCAAGCAACTGATCAATGCCTGACCGGTCTGTCGGGGTCGCCTTCTGTTCTGCTGTAACTGCCATGATTACAATCCGTAGTACCGGAACGACAGCTGGCCGGCCAAGTTCGCGGATGTCGCCCAAAGTTCGACCAGACGCTCGAAGAGGCGGCGGCTGGAGCGGTACTTGTGACCCTGCCTGGTTGCGATGGGTGAGCGTCTTTCGAGAGCACCATCGCGAACGTCACGGCGCGAGCGACTCCGACACCAAGACGCAGGACAAGGTGGCGGCGCGGGGTAACGCTAAAAAGCGCCCACCCGCGCCGCTCATTTGTTCCCTACAGCCCGTCGAACCAGGTCTTCCACTGCGGCATGGCGGTGGCATAGGTACCGCGGTGCGAGGTCTGTCCGGTCGACACGGCTTCGACTTGCGGGTTGCCGTTACCGATAGCGCGCTGATAGGTCATCGCCAGTTGCCCCAAGCCAACGGCGATCGCCTCGTCCGCCTCGCCATAATAATTGCGCACCGGCGTCTTGATGACCCATCGATAGGCCGCGGTCTGCGCGACGAGCTTGCCATAGGCCGACTCGGCGAAGAACTGCGCGTTGAAATAATCCGGCTTGATCAGCTTATGCAGATCGGTCGGCACATCGCTGACATTAAAGGGTTCGCGCAGGTAAGCTTTGCGCGCGACATCGTAGTACGCATCCGCGATCAGCGAGCGCGCCAACCCCGGCACGCCATAATAATTCTCGAACGCAAACGACGACAGGATGAACAGCGAGTTCACCCAGTCAGCGTCGTTCTTGCGCGGGAAGCTGAGGAAACCATTGAGGGCGACCGACACGTCGACCGGCGCGCTCGCCGTCGCCGCGGCATCGACCTTTACGCCGGCGGCTTCCAATTTTTCCAGAAACGCCATCGCGACGAAACCGCCCTGCGACCAACCGCTGACGAACAGCTTGCTGCTTGAGAGTTTCAGATCAGCGAGTACGGCGCGGCTCGCCAGCAGCATGTCGTAGCTCGCCTGCTGGTGGCTCGCCTTCACCATGTAGCCTTCCAGCTCCTTCGAAGAGCCCATGCCGAAATAGTCGGCGCCGATGACGATGTAGCCCTGCCCTGCGAACTGAGCGAGCATCAGCTGCGTCTCCGGCGACTGATCCGGAAACGACGGCACCTGCGTCTTCTCGTAAACCGTGCCGTGCTGATACGACACCATCGGGAACGATGTGCCGGCGATATCGGGAACGGCGACCAGTCCGGTCGCGACGATCGGCTTGTTGCCGCGCTCCGGCACCACCGACGAATAGGTCACGCGGTATAGCTTCACCGCGTTCTTGGCTGCGGTATATTTCACCGTTACGCCGAAGAATTTCGGCGTGTCGTCGGTGAGTACCTTGTTAAGCTTGTCGGCATCCCAGCGGCCGATGAATTCGTATTGTACGTCTGAGGCGATGTTGATGGGGGCCTTGTCCTGCGCCATCGCAGGCAGGGTGCTAACTAAACCCAGCGCCAGAACGGCAACAGCCAAGGCGCGCAGCATCATCGACATCGGCATTCTCCGAAAATTAATCCGCGGCAATGACGTAACTGCCTAGCACTTAACTTTCGCTGAAATTATGCGGACAAAGGCGCGCTTCAGATGCGGGATAGACCGAATCCCGTGTGTCCTGGCACGATAGTTCTGCCACCGCCCGCCAAAGGCGTCGGCACTGCCCGCGCCATGCGGATATGGTTTCATGGTGGATCAGGTTCGACGGTGGCTCGGCTAAGACATCAGGCGACGATCGACGCTATAGTTAGCCGCGCACCCCTCTCCCCTCTCGGATAACGTGTTGAATTGGTCCGCACCTATCGTGAGTGATCAAGAGGCACACCCGCCTGCTATCAGCTACTATCGGCCGCCAATAACTCCCAAAGATATCCCACCGCACTCAAACCTATTCCCCGGAACTATCCCCTCACTCCCACTCAATCGTTTTATCCCAGCTAGATGATTGATTTAGCTGGATTTTTTCTTGTTTTCAGCACAAAAAACCGACAACAAGACCGTCAAATAATTACGCTGTTGATTTTAAAGGGAAAATCGCCTCGAAAAATATTTCGAGGTTTCGCTATCTATCGATGACAATCGGGCGTTTTTGCAACTCTATGGTGTTTGGCGGTGCGCGTATGCCGTCTCGAAAAGTACCGTTAACGTTCCAATTGTGGACACTGTAAGGCGGATAACTCGCCTGCCAGGCGACGTTGCGGCTAATGAGAGCCAGGGACGATCTTGCCACCAAGCGTCGGCAGCTACCTGTCGGGCTGACCGAGTTTAACGATCGGTCATGTGTGAGGCTGATCTCTACAAACCTAAAGAGAAGGTGAGAACATGAATGAAAGCTCCAGCTCGAGGCTGCAAATTCTGTCGAATGCGGGACGGAAAAAGGCTTTCGTGGCTGGAATGCCTCCTTTTGCAGTGCCCACTCTGAATGTCAGGCACTGGGTTCATCGAAGGTGAGCAAACATAAACTTTGGCACCTGACGGCGAGTACTGGCCTTTTTTTCGACTCCCAAACTCTTCCATTTTTCCAGGCGTCTTTTCGAACGTGTTAAAGGCCGACGCGACAGAGAAATGCAACCTACCGACGTGGAACCATCAAAAGTGCCCGCCGTTATCTCGTTCTCGAAATTGCGGTTGGGGATCAGAGTGGACAGCGACGATGCGTCAGCGATTGCTTCTGGGGTCGACGGTCTCGATTACATTCTTCGCGGCGGCTACGCCAAAAACCGATCCCATCTCATCGAGGGAAAACCAGGTTCCGGAAAGACCACCCTTGGCCTACAGTTCTTGATCGAGGGAGCCAAGAACGGAGAGACGTGCCTTTACATCACGCTGTCAGAAAGCAAGCGTGAGCTGCTGTCGGTTGCCGACCGTCACGGCTGGGACCTGCAGGGCGTACAAATTCTTGAGCTTGTGCCTCCAGAACTCAGCCTCGATCCGGCACAGCTTCAGACATTGGTTCATTCCTCCGAACTGGAACTCGGCGAAACCGTGCAGTCTGCCCTGGCTGAGATCGATCGCATCAAACCCGACCGAGTGGTGTTCGATTCACTTTCGGAAATCCGGCTTTTGTCGCAAGGGTCGCTGCGCTACCGGCGTCAAGTGTTGGCTCTGAAGAGCTTCTTTATGCTCAACAATGTGACGGTGCTCATGCTCGACGACCTGACAGCCGAACAGGACGATCTCAATTTGCATTCGATCAGTCACGGCGTCATCCGGATGGAGCAGCTGTCGCCCATCTATGGCGGCGAGCGCCGGCGGCTGCGTGTGATCAAGATGCGCGGCGTGCAGATTCGGGGTGGCTTTCACGATTTCATCATTCGGCCAGGCGGCGTTATCGCCTTTCCGCGGCTGGTTGCCGCCGAGCATGAGATGGCCGAGCATGGCCCCTCGGCCATGAGCAACAACCAGATCGACACACTGCTCGGCGGCGGTCTGGAACGCGGTACCAGCACTCTGCTGATGGGGCCGTCCGGCGTTGGCAAGTCCACCATTGCCTGCACCTATTGCTATGCCGCACTCACGCGCGGCGAGCGTGTGCTGGTGCTCTTGTTTGACGAAACAAAGCGCATTTTCCTGGCGCGCGCTGCGGGGCTTGGTATGGATCTGGAACCATTTGCCTATAATGGCATGCTGATGCTTGAACCGGTCAATCCGGCTGAGCTTTCGCCGGGCGAATTGTCTTCGCGCATCCAAGCGGCGGTGGAAGGTTCCAATGCCCGGATCGTCGTAATCGACAGTCTGACCGGCTACCTCAATGCAATGTCGGAAGAACAGCATCTCGTGCTTCAGATGCACGAGATCCTCACCTATCTCAACCAGAAGGCTGCTGTTACGATCCTGCTCCTAGCCAATCACGGGCTGTATGGTCAAATGGCAGCACCGGTGGATATGACGTATCTCTGCGATTCCATCATGTTGCTACGTTTCTTCGAAAACGCAGGTCGGTTGAGACGCGCCATTTCGGTTGTCAAAAAACGCGTCGGCCCGCACGAAGAGACAATTCGCGAGTTTAAAATCGGCGTTACCGGCGTGACGGTGGGCGAGCCATTGGAACAGTTCCGTGGCATCCTGATGGGATCACCAGAATTTGAGGGCAAGCAGGGCGATCTTCTCAAAGACAAGGCTTCGTGATGGCCTCGAGTCCCGCAGTCCTCGTGCTCGCGCCTCTCGGCCGTGACGCGAAGATCGCGGCTTCCATACTAGCGACGAACCACATTGCCTCGCGTGTTTGCGACAGCCTGGACCAGACTCTGCCCCTTCTGGACGAGGCACAGTGTCTTGTTGTGGCCGAGGAAGCATTGATTAGTTCGGATAGAAAGCGATTCGCAGCATGGCTTGAGAACCAACCGGCATGGTCAGATTTTCCGATTGTACTTCTGACCATGCGTGGTACGGAATTCGACAAGCGGTTGGCCTTCCTAGACCGCTATTTGATCGTGCTTGAACGGCCATTCCTGGCTTCGAGCCTTGCCAATTCTGTGCGCTCTGCTCTGCGTGCCCGCGCCCGCCAGCGCGAGGTCCAGTCCTACATCAAACAGAAGCAGGAGGTAGCCGACCGGCAGAAATTGCTCATCCGAGAGCTGCATCATCGCGTCAAGAACACGCTGGCCAACGTTCGCGCGATGATGGGCGCGACGGCTAAGTCGAGCGGCAACGTCCAGGATTTCATTCGTGATTTTTCAGCCCGGATCGTTTCGCTGGCCGACACGCATTCGATGCTAACCGACGATTACTGGCAGACAGCATCCTTATACAGACTGCTTGAAAGCGAGCTTAGCCACTACGAAACGCACGACAGGCCGCGCATAGTGTTGGAAGGACCGAACGTGGCGCTTGTCGCTGACATCGCGATCCCGGTCGGGATGGCCTTCCATGAACTGGCATCCAATTCGTCGAAATTCGGTGCGCTGTCCCTGCCTCAAGGTCGCCTGGATGTCCGCTGGTCAGTCAGCGCGTTCGGCGACGCGCAGATCGTCAACCTTGACTGGCGGGAACGGGATGGGCCAAAGGTCGAGCAGCCCAAGCGGCGCGGTTTTGGGACCACTTTGCTAGAAAAGGTTGTGGCGGTGCAGTGTGACGCTAAGGTAGAATTGAAATACCATCGTAACGGCTTGCAGTTCACCATGGCCCTGCCGCTGCGTGACACGCGTCTCGTGCCCGCCTACTGATCACAGCACGACAAAATGCCTCTCTAGCTTTCTCAGGCGTTATACAATCGGCATCACGAAGGTAAAGCAGGTTTCATTCGCGTGAGAGACGGCGTCAATACGCCCGCCATGGGCCTTGGCAATCTCGCTGGCGGTGTAAAAGCCCGAGGCCCAAACCCTGTTGGCTGGCTTTCCCTTCGCCCCGATAAAACGGCTGGAACAAAGTGTCCATCGCTGCAGGCGAGATCGGTGGGCCGCTGTTGGCGACACTGGCCATGAGTTGGCCGTCTCGCGTCGCTACGGCGATGCGAACAGGTTCAAGCGGGTCGCCGTGGGTTATGGCATTGCCGAGAAGATTGGAGAAAAGCTGCGCGATTCGCGCGTGGTCGACAGCGACGGGAACGTCAATTTCCAAGTGCATCTGTAGCACCCGCTCCGGCACAACGGCGCGAATTTCGCCAATCACTTGCTGCAGTGTGGGCTCCAGCGGTTTGCTGACGTCAAGCTGGACAGCCATTCCGCCACCCAACCGGCCGCGCGCGAAATCCAGCAGGTTGTTGATCAGACCGCTCATCCGCAAGGTACTCCCCTGGATGAGCCGCGCAACCGTGGCGATGCGTTCGCCGGGCTGCTCTCGCAACACCAGCCTGACGCCGGCGTCGATCGCCGCCAGGGGATTGCGCAAATCGTGTCCAAGTACGGCAATGAACTGCTCCCGCAATTCTCCCTGTTCGCGCTCAGCGACCCATCTTTCAGTCAAGTCACGATTCCTTGCGTCTGCGGCCGGCCGCGCGTCAGCGAGTTCCCTCTCATAGCGCCGCCGCTCGGCGGCGGATAGGTTACGCCTTCGACGTCCCGCCCCAGTCGCGGAAGAGGTTTGCGCCGCGCTTTTTGCTCAGTTGAGCCTTTGACTTTATCGGAACCTCCCGGACTGACACCCGTTTCACTTTCTCTGAAACACTGGAGGTCACGGACCATGGATTGGAACCGCGTCGAAGGAAACTGGAAGCAGGTCAAAGGCAAGGTCAAGGAACAGTGGGGTAAGCTCACTGACGACGATCTGGACCGGATCGCGGGAAAGCGCGACCAGCTTGAAGGCAAGATCCAGGAGCGTTACGGTATCGAGAAGGACCGCGTCCGAAAGGATGTCGACGATTGGTATGGTCAGCAGGGCTGGTAGTGATCGCCTTTGATCAAAGGTATTAGGGCGCTGTCACACAAGGCAGCGCCTTTTTTGTTGTAGCCACAGCAGAGCCGACGTCTGCGCCTTGGGTTCAGTGGCGGCCTCGTTGCCGTGACCGCTCCGTGATTGTAATGTGACGCAGCGGCAAGACCTCCGCATACGGCTGACGGTGCCACAAACCAATCAGACTGGACGGCGCTACGCTTTCCCTCCGCGACCTCCCTATCGGTCGAGAATAGAGCGAACCTTCTCCGCCAATTCGTCGAGGGTGTAGGGCTTCCCTAGAAGCTCTGTCCCAATGTCCAGAGTTCCGTTGTGGACAATGGCGTTGCGTGTGTAGCCGGTGGTATAGAGAATTTTGAGGTCAGGAATTATCGCTTTGACCTTGTCCACCAGTTCACGTCCCGACATCTCCGGCATCACAACATCCGTAAACAGGAGCGACGGCACGTGCCCGCTTTGGACGTGGTCCAGCGCCTCTCCCGGACCACGCATCTCCAGAACCGAATAGCCCAGCTCGCGCAGCGCCTCGGCCGCCATGAGACGGACGCTTTCCTCGTCCTCGACAATCATGATGACTTCTTCCGCGCGGCCCGGATACTCCTCTGTCGGTCTCGAGACAGTTTCCTCTGCTACCCCGTCATACGAGCGCGGCAGGTAAATTTTCAAAGTAGTTCCGTGGCCTGGTTCTGAGTAGATTTTGACGCTACCGCCTGACTGCCGCACGAAGCCATAGACTTGGCTGAGTCCCAGGCCTGTTCCCTTGCCAACGCGCTTGGTGGTGAAAAACGGATCGAATGCTTTGGCCCTGACATCCTCCGACATTCCGGTCCCGGTGTCGGTGACGGCGATAAGCACATACTGGCCGGCGGCGATCGCGTTTTCTCTCGCATATCGATCGTCGATGTAAGCGTTGGAGGTCTCGATGGTCAACTTTCCGCCCGCAGGCATCGCATCACGGGCATTGACCGACAAGTTGAGAAGAGCGTTTTCAAGCTGCGCAGAATCGACCTTCACCTGCCACAGGCCCGCGGCGAGCACAGTCTCAACTTCAATGGTTTCGCCAAGCGTCCGGCTCAGCAGTTCGCTCATGCCGCCAACCAAACGGTTTGGATTGAGGCGTTTCGGCGCTAACGGTTGCTGGCGTGCAAAAGCCAGAAGCCGCTTGGTAAGTTCCGCCGCACGTTGCGCGCCCTCTATCGCCCCCTCAACAAAACTCTGGACGTTCGTATCACCCTTTCTGAGCTTGCGTTGTACAAGGTTAAGGCCACCGATGATAACCGCAAGCATGTTGTTGAAGTCGTGCGCTATCCCACCGGTGAGTTGGCCGACAGCTTCCATCTTCTGTGCCTGCCGAAGATGCTCTTCAGCTCTGGCACGCTCGGCAACAGCCTCAAGCACGCGTTGCTCGAGCGTGGCGTTGAGGGCCTGTAGCGCCCTAAACAATCGGGAATTGTCTATTGCCGTTGCGGCATGTCCTGCAAGTCCGAGTAGCGCGGACTCGTGCTCGGCTCCGAAAACGCCGGTTTCGGCATGCCCGAAGAATAATCCGCCAAGCACTTCGCCTGAGCGCGATGCGACAGGCACCGCCAGATAAGAACGTACTGGAAGATGACCCTTCGGCATTCCCTTGTTTGGTGAGTTGCTGCCATAGCGGGGGTCTTGCAGGATATCGTCGGAGCGAACCACGCCGGTTCCAAGAAATGTTGGAGCGAAAACGGCCGTGTTGCGCGGCATGGGGTAGTTCTCGAAGGCCGAGCGGGACGCGCCTGACAAGGCGTAGAGCGTGTAGCTGCCGCCCTGATCGTCGATCACATTATAGAAGAATGCCCCAAATTGCGCTCCCGACAATTCCACGCCGGCGTCCGTGACTGTCTGTACGATCCGTTCCAGATCGAGCTCCGCCGCAACCGCGGCTCCTGTCGCGTTCATGATCTGGAGATGGCGCTGCGCCCGCTTTCGCGAGGTTATGTCGAACACTGTGCCGATGAAGCGGACCGCTCTTCCGTCTTCAAAGAATGCGTCGCCCGTGGCTGCGATCCACCGCTCTTTTCCGTCGCGCAGGCCGATGGTGCGATACTCGATGTCATACCGCGAAGTTGCTCCGCACGTGAGCGCTCGCCGCACCGCCTCGTCCGCCCGATCTCGGTCTTCGGGATGCAAGCCCGCCAGAAATGCGTCCTCATAGGTGACCTCGGCGTCGGGTGGTAGCCCGAACAGGGCCTTGCACCTGTCGTCCCAGCGGAGATCCCTCCTCACGGGGTCATAGTCCCATGTGCCGATGGCGGCCGCGTCTGTCGCCAGCCGCAGACGCTCCTCACTGGCCCTGGCCCCCTGCTCGGAGCGAACCCGCTCTATGTGGGCCCAGCAGCGCTCAGTCACCTCAGTCAGCAAGGCCAGTTCACGTTGCGACCACAAACGCGGCTGCTTGTCGTGAATTGCCATCAGCGCGGTCAGCCGACCCTGCTTGACCAGCGGCATGCAGATAGTTGCCGCGATGCCGATATTTTGGAAAGTCTTTGCTTCCTCGGGCGGCAGTTCCGCGAGATTGTCGTTGACTACAAGCGGCCGGCCGGCGCTGAGGTTGGCGACAGCGAGGCGCCCAAAATCCGCCAGGCTGTAGTAGCCGACAATACTGGGCGAACCCGGAGCACTCCAGTCGCCGCGAATGGTGAAATGGTCCTGATCCGGCTCCATGTCTGCGTAGGCGCAGATGGAGACACGAAGGTGTTCTCCGATCAGCCGGGTTGTGACTTGCATGACGGCGTCGGCGCTGGTCGCATCAGCGGTTTCCTTGCCGAGCTTATCGAGAAAGGTCAGACGCTCGGCACTTTCGCGCAGCGCTCGCTCGGCGCGCAGGCGCTCGGTCGCCGTACGCATACGGTTGGCAACTTCCGAAATCAGGTTGATTTCGTCGGGTGTCCATTGTCTAGCCTTGGCGTGATTCAAATAAAGCAGCGCAACCAGGCCGCCATGCTCAGTCACCGGCATATTGATGACCGATTGGGCGCTGATAGCTTTCAGCGCGTCAGCATGAGCCTTCGTCCGAGGATCCTTTTCAGCGTCGTCGAAAACGACAGTCTCGCCCCGCTTCAGATCTTCGATGTACGAGCCGTAATCCCGAAAATGAAGTATCCCCGCCAAGCTCTTTATGCCCGGCGCGTTCCAATCTCGTTCGATGGTGATCGTCTCCCGCTCGAGATCGATCGTTCCGTAGCCGGCTCGACTGACATTGAGTTGCCGGCCTAGCAACTGCGCTGCCGCGTATGCCAGTTCTCCAGGATCGTCGATTTCTCGAATGCGATCGCCCAGCGCCGCTAACACCTCCGAGCGGTGCAGGCTAGTTTCCAGCTCGTGGTCGACGGTGGCCCCCATAATAGCCCCAGTTGATGCAACGCCATTAATGCGGTCTGGCGGCACAAGGTTCCATCGTGAGTTGCTGATAGTCTGTCTGGAGCCGACGACTAGATGGACCCTTCAGGCGGTTACTGCAGATCAGCAGTTTTTGGAACTTTGGAGGGCTCCGGATCGAAGCAAAACGGAGAGCGTCATCCCGCAACTGAAGGCATGCAACCGGCTTTTCTAGACAGAGCTGTAGAAGCGACGCCACAAAACGCTGGCGGTATCGAACCGACGCCGCAAATGGCGACACAGCCAAAGCTGACCAATCAAACTCGCGCGGTTGATTGCGGTCAACGCTAGTGGACTTGGACCTGTTCGTCTCCACCTTTCTGGAACCATCTGCGGTCGAACCGGTTGAGGCTGGTGACGGCGGAGCATGAGCTTCCCTCAAAAAAAATGCTGGGGGGCCCCATTGCGACGTGCCCTTCCAGACGAATCTGGAGACACGACGAACGGCAAGGAAGACGCCAGTGGTTTCAGCGGTAATATCCCAGCAAGAATAGGAACCTTGGCACCACCGCGACGTTTGGCTGTCTCACAGGAGCCACGATATGCACGACAATCACGAATTCGAAGGACAGTTCTGGAAGTCAATCCGTTCAGATATGACGGCCATGGTCGGGGTTCCGGGCGTAGATCCCCGGCCCATGACAGCGCAGTTCGACGGTGATCGGAAGGTCATTTACTTCTTCACCGCAAAAGATACCGAACTTGCAGAGAACGCCGCCTCAAGCCCC
The DNA here is from genome assembly GCF_055811295.1 of Mesorhizobium sp. WSM4871. Lineage (NCBI taxonomy): Bacteria > Pseudomonadati > Pseudomonadota > Alphaproteobacteria > Hyphomicrobiales > Phyllobacteriaceae > Mesorhizobium > Mesorhizobium sp. WSM4871. The sequence continues at coordinate 194,516 of NZ_JBVVPU010000007.1, forward strand.
ACATCGGCAACCCTTGTTTACGCGGCGAAAGGCCATGACCTTTTCGCGACCGTCCATGGCACACTACAGACTGACAATGACCGCGCCACGATTGATCGACTGTGGAATCGCTTCGTCGCGGCCTGGTTTGAGCAAGGGAAGGACGATCCTAAGCTCTGCTTGCTGCGGTTCGATCCGGCTGAGGCGGAAATCTGGAAAGACGCTTCCAGCGTCGTTGCCGGTATAAAGATGTTTCTCGGCATGGGGGATCCCAAGGAAGACTTCAAAGACAGCGTGGCAAAGGTTAGCCTGGCGTAGCGGACACCCGATTGCATCCCATTCGATACGCGCAATCGATCCGGGCCTTTTTAAGCGCCCGAAGGCCATCATCAGCCGCTCAAGTTGAAGATTCGCGACGTTCATGGACGGCTCTTTTCGCGGTTCCGCTTTGCCTGTGCTGGAAGGTTCTGACCATCTGACTGGTGCGTCTTGTCATCTACGTCGTTGACGGGGCGCGTCAGTCCGGCCCCGCTCCTGGGCTTCTTGTTGCCAGCTGCGTCCTGGGAAAACGCATCTGAAGGATCGGCACCCGTCTTGGCTGGATATTTTGTTGCTCCGGTTTCGCGATGATTTTCATTGCCAGGCATTTTCGATTCTCCAGTGGGATGATCGATAACAGCCCGGCAAGCTGCGAGTTCCGCATCACATGGAACATTCCTTACCGCCGGTCGTTGGCCAGCGAAGGAGATAGCGAATGGCTAAGGTCAAAAATCTCAACAAGGCAATTGTTAAGGAGCCAGAGGTTGCAGGCGTCAAGATCGAGCGCAAAAACCCAGGTATTAACGCAGCCGGTCAGGCGCCCGTTGCAACCAAGACGGCGGGTGCTCCGCTCAAACGCAAAAGCCCAATTGTAGAGTCTTTTCCGGCCAGACAAATCGCCCCGACCTGTGGTCGGCAAAACGCCGCGTCCAACCGACAATCGTGGAGAGTAGCCATGCCACCCAAACCAGAGCCGGCCGAAGAACCGCCAGTGGACACGTCAACTTGGACGCCAGACGTCCGTGAACCTGATCCCGATGTTCTTCCCGACGAGCAGCCCGTCCCGAATCCCGACGAGAATAGTGACCCTCCAATGAGAGCTCTCATATGAGCGAACATGACATTCGCAACGGTGGCTGTCTTTGTGGTGCAGTTCGCTTCTCGGTCAAGGGCGCCCCGCTTCGCGTCGGGCTATGCCACTGTCATGATTGCCGGCGCACGAGCGGGAGCGCATTCAACTTCTTCGGGGTCTGGCCGCGATCTGCTTACCAAGGAACGGGCCAACTCAGCACGTTTGAAGGCCGAAGTTTTTGCCAAATTTGCGGATCTCGCGTGACATCCTTGCGGGATGACGAGGCGGAGATCATGCTCGGTGCTCTCGATCTTACTCCCAGCGACATCGTCCCCGGCTATGAACTCTGGATCGGTCGGCGCGAACCCTGGCTCATGGACCTGCAATGGGCTGAGCAATTCGAACACGATCGAGAGTCCCGAGCGATCGACGCGCCGCCAATCGAACCTGAAGTCCTGGGCCCGCCTCAACAGCCGGATACGTGACTTAGCGGAGGGCGTCACTACTCGCCTCGAACTCTGTGGGTCGACTGTGTCGGCGGCGGGCGGGGGATTGCCCGGCTTGGCCGTTCACGTTGGGCCGCCTTCGGCGAAGGCGAGGAACTTTATGCCCGCATGGACAGAGGCTGCCCCACAGCACCGGAGGCGTCATCACCCGGAACAAAAGCGGCTGCGCGCCGTGGACGTCGACATATTGGATACTGTCACCGGAGGTATCCAATTGCTGCAAAGCCTGTTCTCGTGGCCCCCTAGTTTGTCGTTGATCCCCGTTCACGGTGGGGGGGAACTGGTGCGTCCTACCAGCGTTCATAGGCACGCTTCGGACATGGTTCGAGCACTGGGGATGAGCGATGAAGGGTCAAGTCTTCGATATTCCGGTGAAAGTACGTCTGCGAGAGGGAGCTAAGGCCCGGCGGACTGCCTCTGCGCACGAAGCTTACGTTTTGCTCGAAAGTGCCGATTGGCCCGCCGACCAATCCCAGGCACATCGCGACGCCTGCAGAGTGGCCGAGGGCGCGCTTGCCGGCCATCGGCCGGTAGCAAAGGTTTTCGATGCCTTCAGCTTGGCAGCCAGGGAAGCAAGCATTCTTGTAGAGTCCTCTCCCGAAGATGCCGTCGTGCCAAGCCGTATCTATTTCGAAAGCAGTGTGTGTATCCAGCCGCACGGCGGCAGCGCTGTGCGCGAGGTCAAATCGGTCAACGGCGCCCGCGAGATCCTGATCGACTGGCCGCACGCCAAACGCGGGCCCTATTATCATTATCGATCGGCGAGTGAGGTCGTGCATGCTGCGCTGGATGGCAAGGCAACGCCGGACCAGGCCAGGGAGGCCCTCGTCGCATTGGCAGGGCACGCCGGCATCCTGGTCGAGCGTGGACTTTAGGAAAGCCGGATGGCGCTTCAAAGCGACACCGGGCCTTCATCCAGGAAGTACTCAATCCTCGTTAATCGATGGAGAAGCAGCCGCCCGAGCATCGTCAACCACGGAAGACGACCAAGTAGCCCTTAATTCGGAACCAGGAGACCGTGGCCGCGATGCGGCTTGGCCATCACAAATTCCAGGTCTGGGTTGGAAAGATATTTTCTGGCGGCTCTGGGAAGAATTCAACAAGGACCGCGTTCTGCTGGTGGCGGCTGGAGCAACCTTCTATTTGCTTCTCGCGCTGTTCCCAGCTCTGGCGGCATTCATCTCTATCTATGGTTTTGTCGCGGATCCAATTACGGTGGCAGATCATGTCGCATATCTCGGCGGGTTGCTGCCGTCGGGCGGGCTCGATCTCATCCGAGGCCAACTCCAGGCCTTGGCGAGGCAGAAACCAGGCGCACTTGGGACCGGCTTTTTCATCGGCCTCGCCATCGCTCTCTGGAGCGCAAACAGCGGAATGAAGGCCCTTTTCGACGCGATGAATATCGCCTATGAGGAAAGCGAGAAACGCAGTTTCTTCACCCTGAACCTGATGTCGATATTGTTCACGGTTGGTGCGCTCCTTATTGCGATCGTGCTCTTTCTGACCGTGGGCGTCGTTCCCGCACTTTTGCGCTATTTCTACCTTGATGCATGGACGGAAACGCTGGTTACGCTGGCTCGGTGGCCAATCCTGGTGATCGCGATGCTCACCGGCATTTCCTTGCTCTATCGCTTTGGGCCCAGCCGGGAACGTGCGAAGTGGCGATGGCTAAGCTGGGGGGCTTTGGCCGCGACGGCAGTGTGGATTGCCGCTTCGTGGCTCTTCTCGTTCTATTTGCAGCATTTCGCCAACTACAACGCCACATACGGTTCCCTTGGCGCCGTTGTCGGCTTGATGATGTGGACATGGATTTCAGTCATCATTTTCATCGCAGGTGCCGCCATCAATGCAGAGATGGAACACCAGACGGCCTGTGACTCAACCACGGGCCCCGCACTCCCCATGGGAGAACGTGGGGCAGTCGTCGCCGACACCTTGGGAAAGATCGCAGAGTGATACGAGTGCGGATCATCGTAGAGCACCGCTGGCGATCCTAGCTGAACTTCAGGAAGCGCTGGGTGCCGGCTACAGCTGAGACTCGATGGGAAGATGGCGGACCAAGGCCGCCAGGACACGACGAGAAATTCCGGCTTCCGGTTCTCTGGTATAGTCTTGGAGCTCACCCTCGTCGCATCCATGCCAGTGCAGGACGTTGTTTTTCAGCTCAAGCCGGTAGCTGGTTTCGGCCGATATTTCGGTTTGAAATCGGCGCTGAAGCTCAGCCACCAAGTTCGGATCCTCAAAGAGCACGCCCATCTCCGAATTCAACGACACCGAGCGCGGATCAAAATTGAAGGAACCGACGAACCCGATCTTGTCGTCGACCGTGAAGGCTTTCGTGTGCAGACTGGCGCCCTTCGACCCAAACACCGAGATCGACGGTTTACGCGTGAAGGGTTGGAGCTCGAAGAGTTTTACGCCATTCCTCAGCAGTCGCTTGCGATAGTTTGCGTAGGCTCCATGAACCGCGGCGATGTCTGTGGCTGCCAGGGAGTTGGTCAGGACTGAAACTTCAACCCTATTGCTGACGAGTTCCGACAAGATTGCGGAGCCCCTCCTGCCAGGGATGAAATAAGGAGATACGATTTCGAGACGGCGCCGCGCAGACTGAATGATGGGGCGTAACTCCTTCATCAGCCAACTGCGACGCCTCCAACCACGCACCTTCTCTGGAGGATCGGAAATTACGCGCACACGGTCCACCCAATGGACGTCGTTGCTTGCTGCAATGAACTCGGTGAGGGAAGCATGATCACCTATACCGCTTAGAAGTGTCGAAGCAGCTTTAGGGTCATTCCCCTCGAAGAAGTTAACGTGCTCGTTCTGGGCGCCTGAACCAAGTGCGCTGATCGGTATTGCTTCCTCACAAACCCAGAAGGTCTCGAATATTTGAGCGGTTTGCTGGACGGCAGGTCCCAGAAGCAGCACGTCGAGGTCGCGAAAATTGGTTTGTGCGGCATCGAAATAGGCATCGCCAACATTGCGCCCCCCGACGATTGCGACGTTGTCGTCCGCGATCCAGGCCTTGTTGTGCATTCGCCGGGTCAACGCAAAAAGGCGTAGCAGAACTTCCACACCGCGCACAATGCTGCGTTGTCTAATGCCACTAGGATTGAACAACTTCAGCTCAATGTTCGGATGATTGCCCAATGCTAAATATGACGAATCGTTTTTGCGAGGATTTACGTCATCTAGGAGCATCCGCACTCGCACGCCGCGCTCTGCAGCCTGGAAAACCTCCTGCAGAAGCATGCGGCCAGTGTGGTCATCGTGCCAAAGGTAGTACATTAGATCGAGGCTGCTAACGGCGCTTCTTGCTGCCAGAACGCGCACGGCAAACGCATCATAATTGTTAGGCACGAGCAGCAAGCCGCTCTTGCCCGCTCTTATGTTGTCATCTGCAGTTCGTGAAACGGATACGTCCATCTATCGCTTACCTCGGACGACGGTCGACGCCGCGTCGGCTCAAAATCACAGCAAGAACCTTTCAAAGGTGTTCTGGTTGCATATGATGATGTCTAATCCCGTGATCGGGCCCCGATCGGCAGATGATCAGAGGGATCCGAGAGAGCCGCGAAGCCCCGAAGCGTCGCGGTTTATGAATTGTTTTGGGTGGATGAGCGGAGCGGCAAGACACCATAGGTCGCACCCTCCGAGATCGACGAAATGGGGTCCGTTATGATCCTCTCCGGGCGGTCCGGCCCTTGCGCAGGCGTCAGACGATCTGCGCAAGGGCAAGCCACTGGAACCTGAAGCAAAGTGGGGTCTCAAGGTGTTTGAAGACATCGTGCGTATGTCGGAGTGGGCCGGAATCGAAAACCCGCTGAAAACCCCTGGGGAAGCCCGGCGTCGCGAGCCTCCCCGGCCATCATGTTTCATCGGCGGCTCGTCTGGCCGGGATCTGCTTTTCGCGCCTTCTCGATGGTGGCATAAAAAGCCTTAGGCCCCCCGGTGACACTTTTTGTTGGCCGTCCGCACTTTCGGTCGAAATGAGCACTTCGGCGCGAGCGAAAGAACCCGAAGAAAGTTTCAAGGGCTATCGAGAAATATTTTACTCGGATTTGGCCGTTCCGCGTAAAAGCCCGGAACCTTGATCCCATTCTGTCGTTTTGAAAATGATCGTTGCTTGAACGGTCCCAAAGCAACAGGAGGATTACATTATGAACATCAAGATGATTTTCTTCGGCGCAATGGCGCTCTCGATCGCTGCGGGCTCAGCCCTTGCTGCTGGGAATACCGGCACGTCGGCGCTCGATGATCCGGCCAAGGTACAGCCCTTCTATACAGACTCCAGCATGAAGACGATGGTCGGTAGCGACGATTTCGCGAAGGCCTGGAAGGCGCTGTCACCTGACGATCAGGCCGCGATGATGGCGGCGTGCGAGGACGAGGCGAAGGATGCCACCGCAGCCAACAGCCATCCGGAGTTCTGCAGTAGCGTTAAGCAGAATGGCGGTAGCAAGTAGCCCGCAATCGCTGCCATGCACGAACAGGCGGTCCCCTCGCGGGGACCGTTTTTGCGGACTAGAACTCAGGAGATCGAAGCCGGAAATCTCTATGCCGATTGAGTTTGGCGCTCAATTTGCCAGGCATTTGTGGGGCGCCGCACTTGCTGGCCATGGCGATCATCCGCGCCGTAGCGGGGTTTTAGGTGGCCTGGCTGGTTAGGACAGTCCACCTTGACGGCAATCCGAGTATAGGCGCGCTCAACACCGACCACCGCCTCATCTCTGTTTCCACCCGACCGCGTGCGCCCATAATCGCCTGTGACAGACTATGCGTGGTGGCGGAAAAAGCGATTCATCTTCGCGGTTGGATGACCGCAATTTAATGACGTGAGAAACCAAGGGCGGGGTTTCAAGCATGGTTGACGATCCAAGAGACTGACCTCGCAGGCGCAACCTCCGATCGCATGGTAGGTACTGCGTTTTGGCCCACCAAGGTGCTGCCGGAATTGGAAAAGGCCAATTCCAAACTGCTCTCGGTGGAATAGTCTGCAACTAACGTCTTCCCTAGGTTAGATTTGATGGCGGTTGCGCGCCTTCTCTCGAGCCGAAGTTAAATTCACAACACACGATGATTTCCATTCACTTGTACCTGTTGTTCCAGTTCTGAATTTTATTGGGTCTCTCACGTCGCTGCGGCTCCACCGATCTTGCCGTTCGCGACTGGGTGAGCAGTGACGCCGAAATTCCTAAAAGCAGTAGCCCGCCTTTGATGATCTCGCGCGTCGAGGTCGGCCAGCCGGCGAGCGCCAGGGCGTTCAAAAGGACGGCCAGCAAGGCCACGCCGACCGCCGTGCCGATGATATTCGGCTTGCCGATCTTGATGACGGTGGTACCCAGGAGCACGACGGTAAGGCCGTCGAGGAAGAACGAAGCGCCGATTGTCGGCTGGCCGGATTTCAAGCTGGCGGCGAGCAGCACGCCAGCAAGCGCAGCGGTCAATCCAGAGAAGCAGTAGAGGCCCAGGACGATCCTGCTGCAGCCGATGCCGGCTTCCTCCATCGCCTTGCGGTTCTGTGCCAGAGTGTAGATGCGGCGGCCGATCACAAGCCGATCTTGCGCGAACCATGCAAGTCCATAGAGCGCCAGCGCGAACAGTCCGAGCGATGGCAATCCAAACAAAGTCGCATTGACGAAGCGACCAATAACGCCGCTGTTGTTGACATAGATCGGCTGTCCGCCGCCAAGGATGAACGCAACAGCGTGTGCGATACCGCCGGTGGCGATGGTCGCGATCAGCGCGGGAAAACGCAGAACGCCGACAAGCAGCCCGTTGAGAAGGCCGAAGCCAACGCCGCAACCTATTGCAAGCAGCGCCGCAAGGGCCGGGTCCCAACGCTCCTGGAGCAGCCAGGCGAAGACGACACCCGAAAAGGCGGCGATCTCCATGAACGCGACGTCCATCTCGCCTGATGCCACCACCCAGGTCAGGCCGATGAACATGATAGCTGCGATGCTGGCGTTCTGCCACATCGACAGGAAGTTACTCCACTGTCCGAAGACCGGGTTGGTGAGAGCAAACGCAGCGTAGAAGGCGATCAGGATGCCGACCAGCGCAAGACGCGAGACGCGCTGAATCAAGGCGGCCCCTTGCGCAGCCCCGCTGGGTGTTTCGTGCGAGCTCGCCACGGTCATGACGAGGCCTTCTCCGCGCGCGGGCTGAACTGGCTCAGCACCGATCTTGCTGCCTCATGGACGCGGCTGCTGGTGAAGCCCAGGGCCACAAGCAGCGTCAGACTTACGACCGCGTCCGCATAATAAAATGGCACGCCAAGCAGCGTGAAGCCGTTGATCATCGTTGACATGAACAGCGTGCCTAGCAGCGTTGCCAACACCGACGGCCGCCCGAACAGCGCTGCTCCCAAATAGACGGCGGCGTAGGCGGGCATCAGGAAATTGATTCCCACACGCAGGTCCGCCTTGCCGCCGCCGGCTGTGACTATGATCGCGGCCAGCGTGGCAAGCACCGCACAGATGGAAAAAGCTACAAGCACATAGAGCCTTACGTGGATGCCGGACAGGTAGGCCGCATTGCGCGATTCACCCGTGGCGTAGAAGCCGCGACCAAAGCGCGATGCCTCAAGCAAAACAAGCGATAGCACGTATAGCGAGAGCATGATGATCGTCGGCATCGAGACGCCAAGTAGGCGCTGGTTGCTGATCTTCATGATGCCGGAGGTGAGGTAGTTCTCGTGTATAGGCACGCCGTCATTGTAGAAATAGGCGAGCCCATAGGCGATCGAGCCGGTAGCGATGGTGACGATGATGTCCGGCAGGCGCAGGAAGCCGACGATCAAACCGTTGATCAGCCCGACGAGCGCGGCCGCCGCCATACCGCCGGCAAGCGCCAACAAGACAGGCATTCCCGCGGCGACGCAGAAGCCGGTAGTCATCGCTCCAAACGACGCGACCCAGGGAAAGGACATGTCGAACTGACGCACCACGATGACATAGGTCAGGCCGAGCGCCGCCAAGCCGTTGGCCGACATCAGACGAAAGATCGTCTGCAGATTGTTCGTGGTCAGGAATTGCGGCTGAAGTGATCCGAACGTCGCGAGTATCGCTACGTAGATCAGCCCGAAAGCGAGTATCGGCGCCAATTTGCTCATGCGACGCGCGCCTTCTCTCGTGGAGCGCCAAGGCCCGCGAGGAGCAACTCCTCGCGCGTCAGGCTCGCGACCGGTCCTGACCTCACCATTTTGCCGGCCAGCAAGGCGATGACATGGTCGGACAGCCCGTAGGCTTCTTCGGCGTCCGAACTCATGACGATTACTGCGGCATGGGTCGCGAGTTCGCGTATCAGAGAATAGATTTTGGAGCGTGCGCCGATGTCGACGCCAACCGTCGGTTCGACGAAAACGTAGCAGTCGGCCTGCGTGAAGAGCCCCTTGGCGATGACGATCTTCTGCTGGTTACCGCCGCTGAAGGATTCCGCCTTTCGATAGGTGTCGTTCGGCTGCAGATCGACTTTGCGTGCCAGCTCGGTGGAGCGCCTTCGCGCCGTGCCAAAATTCATCAACCCGCCGAGACTTACTTTGCCCAAGCGCGCCAATGTCGTGTTGAACGCAACATCCCGTTCGGGCGTGAGACCTTCCTTGCGACGATCGCCCGGCACGAGGAATATGCCTGAGCGCAAGGCATCCCGCGGTGAGGTGAATTTAACGGCTCCGCCGTTGACGGCCAGCCCGCCTCCGGTAGGCGCCAAGGCCCCGAAGATTACCTTGGACAGTTCGTCCAGCCCCGAACCGAGCAGGCCGAAAATGCCGAGAACCTCACCCTTACGGGCGGTGAACGAGACATTCTCGAATTTGCCCGCGACGTCGAGCTTTCGCGCCTCGAGCACCGGCTCGCGCGGTTGTGGATGCTTGTCGGGATACACATTTCCGAGACTGGTTCCGAGCATCAGCTCGGCTATCGACCGAGCGTCGGTTTCAGCGGTCACGGGCTGCGTTGCGACGACCTCGCCGCCGCGAAAAACAGTGAAGCTGCTGGCGATCTCGAAGACCTCGTCGAGGCGGTGGGTGATGTAAATCACACCGATGCCGCGCTGGCTCAGGCGGGCAATCAGCGAGAACAGGATCGCCTTTTCGCGTTGCGTCAGGACCGAAGTCGGTTCGTCGAGAATGAGCACCTTGATGTCGTCGGCGGATATGGCGCGCAGGATCGCGATCATCTCGCGTTCGATCGCGCTCAACTCGCCAACAGGCGTGTCCAGATCGACATCGATCTCGTAACGACGCGCAAGGCTCAACGCCCTTTGGCGCAACTTCGCGCAGCTGTACAGCGCGCCTGTGGCTTCCTTGCCCAGATAGATGTTCTCGGAACCCGAGATATCCTCGACCAGCTCGGGATGCTGATGGACCGAAGCGATGCCGGCATGGAGCGCCGCTGCTGGCGAACCGATTTCGACCCTCTTGCCCGCCACTGTAAGCACGCCGCTATCCCTCGTGTAGAGGCCTGAGATGATCTTCACAAAGGTCGATTTGCCTGCACCGTTCACGCCGAGCAACGCGCGCACTTCTCCAGCCTGGAGTGCGAAGTCGATCGATTTCAGCGCACGGAATGCGCCGAAGCGTTTTTCGATGCCGTCGGCTTTCAGAACGGGTTCGTCCAACGGTTTCCTCCGATGCCACTTCAAGGTGCGGCCGGGCGGATGTTTCCCGGCCCGGCCGCGTCTTGGGAGACTATCCTCCCGTTTGGCCGCGGCTCAAAGTGCCCGCTGCCAGCCGAGTTTCGCCGCTTCTCCAGGGACATCGTAATTGTCCGGCACCGTGCCCTTGAGCACATCTTTGGTGACGGCATAGGTCGGGGTGATCGCGATGCGCGGCACCTTGTTTCCGGCCAGATGTTCATAGGCATAGAAGACGTTGAGAGCCGCCATCTCGTAGAAGCTCTGCGCCATCGAAAGCGCAACGCCTGTATCAGAGTTCAGGTGCTCAAAGACCTGCTTGCCGCCGTCGATACCGGTTGTGAACACTTCCGTGCGACCCGCGGCCTGAAGCGCGAGAGCGCCTTCCATCGCCGCTCCATCCCAGGCCGACCAGATCGCCTGCACGTCCGGATTTGCGGCCAGAATGCCTTCCACGCCTTGGCGCGGCGTTGTCGAGCCCGAGGGATTGAAAGACCATGTGTTGACGATCTTGATGTCGGGATACTGGCGCAACGCCCATTTAAGGCCGAGCGCGCGCAGGTCCCAGGTCTCGTTGGACGGCAGGTCGACGACGCCGATATTGCCTTTGCCATTCAGGCGCTTGGCGATGTACTCGCCGGTATAGACCCCCATGCCGAAATTGTTCGACAGGGCCGTCGAGGTAACAGGGACGCCGGGGATCAGACTGTCGGAGGCGAAAACCGGAATGCCCGCATCGATGGCCCGCTGAACCGCTGGCGCGATTGCCGCCGGGTCGGCCGCGGTGATGAACAACGTCGTAGGCTTCGACTGGATGAAAGCGTCGATCTGGTCGGACTGGCGCTTCGCATCATAGTTGGCGTCCGAAACCGTCAATGTGCCGCCGTGCTCCTTGATGGCGTCCTCGAAGCCCTTCTTCAAATGCGCGCCGGACTCACCGTCGGCCCACCCCATCGACAGTGCGAATTTCTCGCCATCCGCTGCCGAGGGAGCGATCGAGCCAAGCATGAGTGCTCCGGCAAGAACGACGCCTGTCAACAATCTCTTCAACATAAACTCCTCCCTTACAGGCGCGGTCAGTCCCGCCACCCGTTTTGAAGGATGGAGATAATTCGGGGAGCGGTCAACCTAAAAGTGCGATGGTTGCGAATGATGTGCAATGGTTGCACACTAGAACATCTCGGAGAGATTCTTGGCGGCAACCAGGGCGGCATCACGCAACGTGTCCAGGAATGCCAGTGTGAATCTGGAATCCGGGCCGGAGAAGCTGATCGTTCCATGCAACCCGCCGCGCCTGTTTTGAACTGGTACGGCGACACAATGCATGTCGTCGGCGAATTCATGCAGGTCATAGGCGAAGCCGATCTCGCGAACCTTGGCGACTTCACGCTTCAAGGCACGCCCCTTGGTAATGGTGTTTTGCGCCAGTTTCGGGAGCCCTCGATCGACCAGAGCATCGACGAACGCCTCGCTTGCGTAGGCGAGCAGTATCTTGCCGGCCGACGTCGCATGAAGGGGCGATCGCTCGCCGATCGCAACGTCGACGCTCAGCCTCTGCTTTCCCTTGGCACTGTGGGTGAGCAAAGCGGAATTGCCATCCAGAACGGAAAAATGCACGGTCTCGCCGGTCAGGGAGGCAAGCACGGCAAGCGCTTCGTTGATGCGTGCGTTGGAATCATCCTTGTCGAGCAGCGACTTGGCCAGCCACAGAACCTTGTGCGCCAGCATGTAGCGCGCACCGGTACTATCGCGCTCGACATAGCCGGCCTCGGCAAGGTTGACCAGGATGCGATAGGCGGTGCTGCGATCGACGCCGACCTGGCGCGCGACATCCATTACCGCAAGCGGCGCGTTGGCCTCGGCGATGCTTTCGAGAATGCGTAGCGGGCGAAGAGCGATGCTCCGAGACTTGGCATCGTCGGTTTCGATCGTCTTAAGCATGAATTCCTCGCGTCTTCGCGACAATCTGTAGCGATGCTGTGCGCCAAGATCCAGACGCTCGAGTATCATAGCACAGTCCGCTGGTGCAACCAATGCACAGTTGATGCGGCTATTGCCTGATCCTGAGGCGTGCGGTATCAAGCTTCTCAGCACAGGAGTTGCACCATGGACGAGATCTCAACCTTCATCGCGCCGGACCTTACGGACAGCCGCGTTCGCAAGGCGCGCCGCTATTCGATGTTGATCAACGGCCGCTCCGTCGATGCCAAGAGCGGCAAGACGATCGATCGGGAAGGTCCTGGCCACGGATCGGCAATCGTCGGCCAGTGGCCGTCCGCGGACAAGGAGGATGTCGAGTCGGCGATCCAGGCCGCGCGCGATGCATTCGACAATGGCCCATGGTCGCGCATGACGGGAGCCGAGCGAGCGGCGCTGATGTTCCGCCTTGCCGATCTTCTGATCGAGCATCAGGAGGAAATGGCGGTCGTGGAAAGCCTCGAGGTCGGCAAGCCGATCAGCGTGTCACGCGGCGAGATCGCCTACTGCGCCGACCTTTGGCGCTATGGCGCCGGTATGGTGCGCGGCCTGCAGGGCGATACGCACAACACGCTCGGGCCCGACCGATTGGGGCTGGTGTTGCGCGAGCCTATCGGTGTCGTCGGTATCATCACACCGTGGAACTTCCCGATGGTGATCGCCTGCGAGCGGCTTCCTTGGGCCATAGGCGTCGGCTGTACGGTGGTGGTGAAGCCGTCGGAGTTCACGTCGGGATCGACAATCATGATGGCCGAGCTGGCGCGCGAGGCGGGGTTTCCAGACGGCGTGTTCAACGTCGTGACGGGATACGGCAACCCCGCCGGCCAAACACTAGCGGAAGATCCGCGCGTCGACATGATCGCCTTCACCGGCTCGGTACGCACCGGAAGATTGCTCAGCGCGGTCGCCGCTGACACAGTCAAGCGGGTGGGGCTGGAGCTCGGCGGCAAGGGTCCGCAGATCGTCTTTGCCGACGCTGACATCAACGCTGCCGCGCAGACGGTGATCAAGGGTTTCCTGCACAACACCGGCCAGGTCTGCATTTCGGGCAGCAGGTTGATTGTGGAACGCGGCATCGCGGATCAGCTGATCGACCGCGTCGCCGAGATCGCCAGCCATACGACCTACGGCGATCCGTTGAACGACCGTGTGGAAATGGGCTCACTCATCTCGGCCGCGCATCTCGATAAGGTCGAGCGCTACGTCCAAACAGCGGCGGATGCTGGCGCGAGAGTCATGATTGGAGGCAACCGAGCAGGCGCGGGCAAGGGCCACTATTTCGAACCGACAATTATCACCGGCGCGAAGCCTGAAATGTCGATCGCCCGTGATGAGATTTTCGGACCTGTGCTGACGACCTTGACCTTCGATACACCACAGGAGGCGGCGCGGATGGCCAATGACACTAATTTTGGGCTGTCAGCCGGTGTTTGGACCAAGGATCTCGAGAAGGCATTCAACACGATACGGGCCGTTCGGGCCGGACGCTGCTGGATCAACGATACGCTCGACGGCGCGCCGGAACTGCCGATTGGCGGCTATCGCCAGAGCGGAAATGGCCGCGATACCGGCAAATACGGTTTCGACGAGTACTCCGAGTTCAAAACTGTCATTGTTGCTTTAAAGGACGTGAAGCCATGGTCGCGGCAGGCCAAATTAAACGGCCTGCTGGCCTCCTAAACCGACATTTCACTGTGTCGCCATCGGACGCTCAATGTGTCTCGGGCAGACCACTTGCGGGTGCTTTGTAGAGCGCTCAGCTGGGTGGCTCGCCGGATATTGAAAGCAACGCGAAAGGCGGCGGCTGCAGGAGCCGGGAGCTTCGACGAGTTCGGAGAAATGCGGCCACTAAATGCGCGGTGGTTCGCTTGCTTTAAGGCAGGGGCGACAGTGCGCGCATGCAACCTCGGCGGACTGCGGAGAGATATGTTGATCGCCTCGATCTGGGCGCGGATTGACGATTGAGACCGCGCCGCCGCGCCTGCTTCGAGTGATCCTCGAGGGCCCGCTTGCGAATAGACGCCATCCACGCCGAGGGCGACGGCGTACATGGCGACCTGCCGCGACCGCTCGGATAAGGTAACGAGAGCACCAGCGCCGGATTTCGCTCGAACCTTTTTCGGCGCATCGGTTGATCCTCCCAAATCGGCCTGCCACTCCAATACGCGCCGGAGCAAGCCAAACTCAAGCGGCATCTCAGTCGAATGTGCCTAACGCGACAAGACCAAGCAGCAGGGTAGAGAGATAGCCGGCATAGAAGGCGATCGTCCTCAAATACGCCACGCCAGCCCAATAGAACGCGGTGAAAGCTACACGAGAATAGAAGTATGTCTGCGCCAACAACGCTGCCAGGTGCGGGTCCCGGCCTGTTAAGTGGGCGGTGAGAGCAACTGCGGCAAATGTGGCAAAGCTTTCAATGCCGTTGCTGAAAGCGCGCGACGCTCGTCCGCTGAATGCAGATCCGGGCTCGCTGCTTTCCCGATTTCCCATTTCATGCCGCAGTCCTTTGCCGACTGTCTCCGCAGCGGCGACACGCGAAAGTCCGACGGGAATGAACACGCTCGCGGTAAAGATCGCAGACAACGTGAGATACTGAAGTAGAGTAGACATGTTGATTCAGATCTTCATTGGCAACGGCCTAAAGATTTCCGAAATGGGTCGCGGTCCACTTCAGCGCGTCGGAAGGTTCAAGACGTTGGCGGTAGTCGACGTCGATGTGGCGCTCTAGAATCTGCCCTCTGGTATTGACAAGAAAGTTGGCGGGAACGGGAAGTTCAGAACTCGCGTCGGCATTGAATTCCGTCAGATCGATTCCGAACGACTTGTAGATCGGCAATAGCTCTGCCGAGAGCTTGAATACAAGCCCGAACCGGCGGGCGACCGCGTTTCCGGCGTCAGATAGAACAGGGAATGACAACGCAAGTTTTTCCTGCATCGACAGCGAATGATCTGGCGACTGCGGCGAGATTGCCACGATCTGAACCCCTGAAGCTGCCAGCTCACTCGAAATGTCAGCCAGTGCCTTCAGTGCCAGATTGCAGTAAGGGCACCATCCACCTCGATAAAAGGTCAGTAGCAACGGCCCTCCGGCCAGGAGTTCGGCCGAAGTGACAATCTTTCCCATCGGGTCGGGCAACGCGAACTCAGGCAGCGCCGAACCGACTTTCAACGCGTGATCTATTAGGTCGGTCCGAGCTAACGCATCACCTGCTGCGTCCATCACGGCGATTATCTCGGGCGCCGCCTGGTTCGTAAGACTAGTAGTGACAGCGTCGAGTTGGCTGCGCAGCGACATGACGTACTTCCGATATTCGGTTCTTCGGGGAATTTAGGCCGTTGCAAGCGCGCTAGGCCGGCGCATTCGCTCCGAAGGGATGATCGACGAGAAAGCGCCAGGCGCCATCGTCCCCCTTCCGAAGAATCTCCACCCCGTTTGCTTGGACGGTCGTCTGATTACCGTTGACGATTGACCACGCGGTCCGCGTCAATGCGTGATCGCCGGCAGTCACGATATCGACCGTCTTCACTTCCATTACGCCGCCAATCCGGATGAAGCCGGTCAACGCGCCACGAATTTCGTCAGAACCTCGCGCGAACTGCCCGGGTTGCGGCACAAGCGTGCCGTTGGGCTCAAATAGCGCCAGCAGACGTTCCACGTCCCTCTGATTGTAGGCCGTCGCGAGGTCCTGATGGAGATCCTCGGGTGTCTTTGCTGCAGTCATGTCAGGCTCCCATGTTGATGCCCGACTGTACGTCTACTCTCTGTGATATTTGAAGGAGCCAAAGCCTCAAAAAGCTATTCGATCGTCTCACTCTTTGATAGGAATGCGCCGTATCAATTGCGGGCGTGATGCAAATGGATGTCCTTGCCGACGTGTTGAGGCTGGCTAGTCTCGGAAACGCTGTTTTAACACGGTCTGAGCTCTACGCCCCTTGGGCACTGACAATCCCCGCTGATGTCCGTGTTGCGATTCATCTCATTCAACGAGGAGGGTGCTGGCTGCGCGTCGCTGGCAGTTCGGAGCCCGTTCGTTTGTCCGAAGGAGACATCGTTCTCATTCCAAGCGCGCTTGCCCACGTCCTGTCAGACGCCCCGGATACTCCTCCACTGCCTCTTGCGCAGGGACTTGCCCTTGCCCGGGAACGCGCGGACCGCGGAAGTAACGTCGGACGAGCCCTGCTTCTTTGTGCGGAGATCACCTTCGATCACGCGGCCCGGCATCCACTTGCTGGCGTGCTCCCGGACCTGATTCATATACCCTCCGATGCAGCGGAGCGGGGCGAGGCGCTTCCGGCGCTAACCCGCATTCTCCTGAAAGAAGCTGCGAAGCAGGATGCGGGTTCCGATATCGTGATCGCACGGCTACTCGACGCGCTACTTGTCCTGATTGTGAGGCACTGGCTCGATTCGCAGCAAGCACCGAGCGCTGGTTGGCTTGGCGCGTTACGCGATCCAAAGATCCTCCGCGCACTTGCCGCGATGCATCGTGACCCTAGCCATTCCTGGTCAGTTGCTGAACTTGCGGCGTGTGTCGGAATGTCAAGAGCTTCCTTTGCTCGGCGGTTTCCTCTCCTCGTCGGTCAGACACCGCTCGAATACCTGGCGAATTGGCGAATGAACGTCGCAGCCAAACTGTTGCGATCGACGGAACTCTCGGTCGAGAACGTCGCACTGTGCACTGGTTACGAGTCTGCAACCGCCTTCGGCAAAACCTTTCGCCGTTACTTTTCCAAATCGCCGGGCCGCTATCGGACGGACTGCGCCGCGGGCGGCGCGCCGGCGAATGTGTCGCCTGCCGCAAAGCTTACCGCCCGGCCAGGTGTCAAGAACGTCAATTGACTTTTGCACGTTCGGCAGTTGGGAAGCATATCCCTCATGATCTCGGCAGTTTCCGGTTCACTGATAATCGCGAAGCAAATTCCCTTGTCGTAGTTCCATTTTAATATGGGAGACTGCGGTATTGATTTGGGCGGGCCAATTGGCCAGCAATTCGCCAACAAATTTTTGGGGACTGCTCGAAGTCGCGGCGTGCCGCCCTTCGCTCTTCAGAGGTCAACGCTCGTTCAGAGGTCGTAACGACAGGAAACGTTAATTCTGCGGCCAACGCCATCCCGGCCCTACGCACCAATTCCGCAGCTGACCAGTTGATCGGCGTATGCAATGACGAAAGTTCAAACCTGTGCCATGCCGCCGTCAACGCTCAGATCTATGCCCGTCACGAACGAGCTGCTCTCGCTGGCCAAGAACAGTACCGCCTTTGCAATCTCTTCGGGCGACCCGAGCCGACCGAGTGGAATTTGCGCAATCAACGCAGGCAGCATCGCCTGAAGAACGTCTTCTGGGATTCCCATCTTACCGATGATGGGTGTGGCAGTAGGGCCCGGGCTAATGGAATTAACTCGGATTTTGCGATTCTTTAGATCGTTTGTCCAACCTCGAGCAAAAGAACGGACGGCGGCCTTAGCAGCCGCATACAACTGATCGCCCGGCATTCCCTTCGAATTCGATATGGAAGACATTAACACGACTGCACTTCCGTCTCGCAAAAGCGGAAGCGCTTTCTGTACTGTAAAAAATAGCCCTCTAACGTTGACATCGAACTCGCGGTCGAAGTGCTCCGGCGTCACGCTCCCGAATGGCGCCCGCGCCAGAATGCCTGCATTAGCGAACAATATGTCCAGCGTTCCGAACCTTTCATCCACTTCGTTGTAGAGCCTATCGAGCTCTTCGAGCTTGGAAACATCTGCGGTGATTCCGACCGCGCCGGCGATCGAGGCAGCCGCTTCCCGCACCGCAGGCTCTCTGCGCCCGACGACTATGACTCTCGCTCCCTCCTCGGCAAACAGCTTCGCAGTTGCAAATCCAATTCCGCTGTTTGCCCCGGTTATTAGAGCGACTTTTCCGCCAAGCTGTGCCATTCGTCTCTCTCAAGTTTTTCACAGCCCCGGGTAGCAGATGGGCTACTGTACGATAATTCGCTAATTATCGAACAGGCCGTGCAAATGCCTTCATCAATTGATTTATCCCGATTGGACGGCCTCGTCGTTTTCATGGCGGTTGCCGATCTTCGCGGTTTCAGAGCCGCAGCTGCCAAGCTGGGGCTAACGCCTTCAGCAGTTAGTCACGCTGTCAAAAGCCTAGAGCATCGCGTTGGCGCAACGCTCTTAGCCCGAACGACCCGAAGCGTCAGCCTGACCGAGGCCGGCCTGCGTCTCATGGAATACGCGCGCCCGGCGGTTGCACTAATAGACGAAGGTTTGGAGGCCGCGAGGGACCTGGGGGTGGTCGCCAGGGGAAGATTGCGGATCAATGTGCCGCGTCCAGTTCTGAGATTGATCACGAACCGGCTACTTCCAGAGTTCTTCGACGCTTATCCCAAAATCGAACTGGAAATGGTTGGCGATGATCAATCTGTCGACATCATTTCGGCTGGCTTCGACGCAGGAATTCGCATCAGCGATCTCGTTCAAAAGGATATGGTGGCGGTGCAGCTAACAAAGCCAGAACCGCTTTTGCTTGTTGGCGCGACATCCTACTTTGAGCGTTACGGAAAGCCACGTCATCCCCGAGATCTCAACGATGCCCGCGGCATCGTCTTGCAGCGCGAGGGTCGAAACGTGGGCCATTGGGACTTTGTGGTTGGGCAACGAAAGGTCACCGTGCAGCCCAAGGGCATACTTTTCACCAATGACGTTGACAACGGCATAGATGCAGCAATCAGAGGGATAGGTCTCATCTGCGCTCCGCAATCGTTTCTTCATGATCACATAACTGCGGGCCGGCTCGAACCGGCCCTGCAATCATTCGCTGACGAGTTTCCGGGCCTCTCGCTCTATTATCCAAGTCCGCAACAATCGTTGCCGAAACTTAAGGCATTCGTGACCTTTGCCCGAAAACGTATGCGCGATGACCCTGCGATGTCGGACGGTACCCTTGACACGCCGCCCTCGATTTGAATCAAACTCCATAACTTAATGGAGAGTGAGTTCAGCGAAAAGCAGATCATCGCAGCCCCGAAGGAGCATCAGACCGGGATCGAGATGCGCCATTTGCGTTACATACTGCGTGGATCTGCGCTCTGACGGTCTGCGTCTGGTAACCTGCTGGATGCTGAGCTTGCCGGCAGTGAGAAGTGCAGCAGTGGGGATTCGTTATTTCCTAGCCGCGCTTCTAGTGCAATTTGCGATCGAGGCCGCCAACGTAGAGTCGCCGACGGCTCGAGCTAAGGTTACCGCTCCAACAAGAATTGATACAAGACGCCATGCATGGGCCTGCCGATCCTCAGCTCTATCACCGGGTAATCCCTTCGAAATCTGTTCGACAACTCGCAACATTCCCGCGCGGTAGATCGCCTGTGTATCGACATCTGAGCGTATGACTTCTGGTGACAGGCTTTGCATGGCGCAGCTTAGATCTAAGTCACAGGTGCGCTTCTCGCCCAGATAAAAATCGACGAAATGCTCTAGCCAGTCCGGTCCATGCTGTGCCTGGAAGGCTTCGATCCCTGCTCGAAGCTCCTCAATTCCGACTTCGACGGCTTCCTGGAACGCGGCATCCTTCGAGGAGAAATGGCTGTAGAAGGCCCCTGAAGTAACCTGGGCCTCCTTAGCCAGCCCATCTACGCCGATACCCGCAAAACCCTTCCGTCGGAAGCCTCGGCCGGCCGCAGCGATCATTCGCGTCTTGGCTTCCTCTCTATGCCCGGCTCGATACCGCATGGTTGCCTTTCAGATAACGATCGTGATTTAACGATTGACTCCATAGCGATCGTTATCCTATGGAACATAGCGGTCGTTATATAACGGTCGCAATCCCATTACAAGGCTGCTCAGGCGCGGCACTTTCAGCGAAGGAAAAACCATGCCCCTATCCTTGACTTTGACCCAAGGCGCTCTCCCGGACGGTCTCGAAGCGACCGCAATTGCGGAGATCACCGAGGCGTTCCTCGCGGCCCACAATCTCGGCGGGAATACGGTTATGACTCCCAATGTCACCGCCCATGTAAATATTCTTGAAAAGGGGAGAGCCTTTTCCGGAGGGAAACCAGTCGAAGGCGCTTGGCTCGAAACCAAGACACCGTCGTTTGCGCTTGCTGATCACCAGATTCAGGAAAAATTCTTCGTCGAAGTCACCGAGATACTTCATCGGCTTTCTGCGGGAAAATTGTCGCGGGATCGCATTTGGACCAACGGCGTCCACACGGTGGATGGAACGTGGAATCTCAACGGTCGGCCGCACGTGAATGCTGCGCTCGGCGCGGCGATTGCGAAGGGCTAACGCAAAGTCAAGCAGAGGGCGGTGGACTCTATCCGCCGCGCTCTGCGAAATCTCATTGGAGGCGCGCGAGAATGGCTAACCGGGATGTACCACATCAACTACTGCATACCATGATCCGAGTGACTGATCTTGATCGCTCTGTCGCGTTCTACGTGGATGCGCTTGGTATGCGGGAGTTGCGGCGAGAGGATTATCCATCAGGTGGATTCACGTTGTCCTTCCTCGGGTATGGGGACGAGGCTCAGAGCACAGTTATTGAACTGACCTATAATTACGATGGGACAGAATATTCCCATGGCAACGCCTTTGGACACTTGGCCGTTGCCGTCAGCGACATCTCGGCGGCGTGCGATCGTATGAAGAAACTCGGCGCGACCATAATTCGTCCTGCGGGGCTGATGGCGCATGCCGCGGTCAACGGGCAACGTGACACGATAGCGTTCGCGGAAGATCCTGATGGATACCGGATCGAGTTGATTGAGCGCGGATGAATTCCCAGGGCGCTAGTTTTCGGTCCCCGCAATTCTGCGTCACGCTTATGTTCTACCGCTGAGAGGAGTCATCTTGTCCAACACGGCCGCGGGAAAGGGCGACTCAACCGAGTGCCCAGCTTACCGCAGGTGTTCCCATGCGATGCTCGCCGCTTGCTCTTACCGGTACGATTCCCCTCGCGCTCCGATGTCCGATCCGCTCGAAGCGAACCCACCCGACATCTAGCGTGCCGCCCAGTTCATGCCGCGGCGAAGAATTGTTTTCATCTGCGGGATCTCGAACTCGTGCGCCTTGTGACCCAGGGATGAATAGAACACCCGGCCTTGGCCGTGCCTGCGTTTCCAGACCACGGGCATGGTCACGCCATTGATCCAATAGGCGTGGCTGCCTGAGAACTTTGTCGTCGCGAGCACTTCGTTGGCCGGATCGACATGCATGTAGTACTGTTCGGACCGATAGGGAAAGCTCGTGATTCCTTCCATCACCGGATCGTCCGGACTGGTGACCTCGACCACGTAGTCGATCACATTACCAGGGTGCGCAACCCACTGGCCACCGACAATGAACTGGTATTCGGTAGAATCGCGAAAGGCGTCTCCCATACCGCCATGATAGCCAGCAAGGCCGGCCCCTCCCTCGACAGCCAAAGCAAGGTCAAACGCCTCCTCCTTTCTTATGGTCGACATTGTAACGATCGGAACGATCAGAGAGTAGCCTTTGACCGCTGGATCGCTGAACGCTTCGGTCGAGGTTTCAACCCTTACGTTGAACCCGTCCTCAACCAGGAACTGCCTGATGATCTCGGCGCCATGCTCAGGCTCATGTCCATCCCATCCGCCCCAGACGATCAGTGCATCACGCAACGCAGCCTCCTATCAATCGCTGAGTTCGCCGTCCCGAAGCGAGTTGGCAAGCGGCGCTGGTCGTTCGACAGTGGTGGTGATGTCGACCGTGGAACGGGTCTCGGACGCCCGCCCAACCGCCTCCATAACCTCCAGGACATGGAGGCCAAGATCGCCGCTGGCGCGGTGCGACCGACCGGTGCGAATGGCATAGGCCATGTCCGCCAAGCCGATCGATCGATAGTTGCGGTCAGCATAAGGCAATGTCGGGGCGATGTCCGTCCATTCGGCCGAGGAGGAAAGCAGTTCGACCTGTCCACCAAATCGATTGGGGTCCGGTACCACCATCGATCCGCTGGTTCCATAGAGTTCAATGTGAGAGTGCCTGTGGCCTACCACGTCGAAGCTCATGGTTATCTGAATGATGGCGCCGTTGCTGAAGTTGAGCAATCCGGTCACATGTGTCGGCACCTCGACGGGGATGAGGTCACCGAACCGTTCTTTGGAAGTTATGCGGCGTTGTGATCGCGATGTCGCAACCATGCCGGCAACGCTTGCGACCGGCCCCAGCAGGTTGACCAAGTCCGTAAGGTAGTACGGCCCCATGTCGAGCATCGGACCGCCGCCCGCCGCATAGTAGAAGGCGGGATTTGGATGCCAGCTTTCGTGGCCGGGGACCATCATAAACGCCGTTCCGCCGATCGGCGTGCCGATCGCGCCTTGATCGACCAGTTGGCGGGCGAACTGGTGCGAGCCGCCGAAAAATGTGTCAGGAGCGCAGCCGACGCGAAGCTTGCTGGCTCGAGCGAGTTCTATTAACCGCTTGGCGTCTGCGAAAGACACACCGAGCGGCTTCTCAGAGTATACATGTTTTCCACCTGCGAGAGCGCGGAGGCCGACCTCGACATGCGACTTTGGATTGGTGAGGTTGAGGATGACATCGATGCGGGGGTCGGCGAATATCGCATCAGGCGAAACCCCCGGAATCCCGAATTCCTGGCTCCTCAGGTCCACGACATCAGGATTGATATCGGTCACTGCGACGATCTGAACGATAGGAAAGCTCGGGGCTGCCTTGATGTATGCCGCCGCGATATTGCCGAGCCCAACCACGCCAATACGAACCCGCTCCATCCTGCTATTGTCCTCTCAAGCAAGGTGACGAGGTCTGGCAGTGCACACAAAGCGTGGAGCTCGCTTGTTTTGGCACGCAAACGGTTTTGCGCGGACACTCTTGTCCGCGTCCATTAGAACGCAAAAAATCAGCGCGCCTCATGAGCCCCGAGCACCTTGTCATCATATGCGAGGATGTAAGCGCTGTGATCCAGGTCACCGAGACCGCTCTCAACCAGATCCTCAAAATGCTTGAGCGCGAGGTTTGCATGCGGTAGTCCGGCGAACGAGGTGCCCGGCGTGTCCGCAGCTAGTCGAAGATCCTTGAGGTGCATGTTGATCGCACCCTTTGCCGAAAAGTCTCGGGCGACCATGCGAGGCCCGTGCACTTCCCGCACTCGGCTGTCGGCAAAGCCGCCCGCCAAAGCCTCCAGCAACGTTGGGCAATCCAGGCCGAACTTCTCGGCAAATCGGAGACCTTCCGCTAGCGCGCCGATGTTGATCGCCGCAATCATTTGATTGACAAGCTTAGCCGCTTGGCCCGAGCCAACGGGACCCACCAGATGCGGCTTTCCCATGGTTTCGAGGTAGCCACGGAGCGTATTGAACGTCGCCTCCTGGCCGCCGACGAAAATCGCGAGGGATCCATTGATCGCTCCGACGACCCCTCCCGAGACGGGTGCATCCAGGAGATCAATCCCGCGTTCGGCCAGCGCCTCAGCAGTCTGTCTCGCCTGCTTCACGCCCGTCGTTCCCATATCGACGACGACCGCACCTGGTGACAGCGCCTCGAGGGCAGCATTATGTACCAATACTTCGTTTACTGCCCGTGCGTCGGTAAGCATGAGGATGACCGCGCGTTGTCCAGCAAGCGCGTCCTTTTGTTTCTCATGCATCGTAATTTCGGGCGCCAGCGGATGAGCCGATGTGCCGGATCGGCTCCAGGCGTGAACGGCAATCCCCGCCCGCGCCATCGCGTTGGCCATTGGCGCGCCCATGTTGCCAAGGCCGAGAAAAGCAACCGAGTTCATCGTCCCCTCGCCTCTTGCGGATTGATCTGATCCCCCATCGGCAATCGGGGCGACCGATCTCGAGCTAGGTCGAGTGCAACGTCGACAATCATGTCCTCCTGCCCACCCACCATGTGCCGGCGGCCGAGTTCCAACAAGATATCGCGAACATCGACACCGTGAGTGGTTGAGACGCTCTCGGCATGTCTGAGGAACGACGAGTAGACGCCGGCATAGCCGATGCTCAGCGTTTCGCGGTCCACCCGGACGGGTCGATCCTGAATCGGCCGCACCAGATCATCGGCGGCATCCATGAGGGTAAAAAGGTCGCAGCCGTGCTCAATCCCCAGACGATTGGCCACCGCAACGAACACTTCGAGCGGCGTGTTGCCGGCGCCAGCGCCCATGCCCGCGAGCGAACAATCAACGCGATAGGCACCGGCGTCGACCGCGGCCGTCGAGATGGCCACGCCGAGCGCCAGATTGTGGTGAGCGTGGATGCCGACCTGCGTGGTCTCCCCGACAGTATCGCGTAGCGCACGAATGCGATCGACCGCGGCAGGAATAGTCAACGCGCCCGCCGAATCCGTGACGTAGACGCAATGTGCACCATAGCTCTCCATCAACTTGGCCTGGGATGCAAGAACCTCCGGCGGGGCCATGTGCGCCATCATCAAAAAGCCGGCTACATCAATGCCGAGCTCACGCGCTGCACTGATATGCTGCGCGGCGACGTCCGCCTCCGTGCAATGCGTCGCTACCCGGACTGAATTAACACCGCTTGCTACCGCCCTTCGCAAGTCCTCGATGGCCCCGATGCCAGGCAGCAACAACGTTGTGAGACGCGCATTCTTGACCACTTCGGCAGCAGCCTCGATCCATTCGAGATCAGTGCAGCGACCGAAGCCATAGTTGAAACTTGAGCCCTCGAGCCCGTCTCCATGCGAGACCTCAATGGCGTCGACTCCGGCCGCATCAAGGGCGCCGGCGAGGGAACGGACTTGGTCGAGCGTGTACTGATGGCGGACAGCATGCATGCCGTCGCGTAAAGTCACGTCCTGGATGTAGACCCGTCCCGGCATCAGGCGGCCTCTGGCGTACGGGCGAGGCGTCTGGCCACCGCGAGTGCGGCCGACGTCATGATGTCGAGATTTCCTGCGTAGGCCGGCAGATAATCGCCAGCGCCCTCGACCTCGAGAAAGACCGTAACCTTAAGACCCCAACGGGCACCCAGGTTAGGGATCAGAGCCGGATTGTTCGGTCCAACACGGTCGAACTGCACCTTCTGCTTAAGGCGGTAGCCTGGCACATAAGCCTGTACCTTGCTTACTTGATCAGCGATCGAACGCTCGACCGCATCAGCGTCGTCCGTATCGGCAAGGCAATAGACCGTATCGCGCATTATGAGTGGCGGCTCAGCGGGATTGAGAACGATAATCGCCTTCCCGCGCGCAGCGCCGCCGACGCTTTCGATTGCACGGGCGGTCGTTTGCGTGAATTCGTCAATATTGGCTCGCGTGCCGGGCCCGGCCGATCTGGAGGCGATGGAGGCAACAATCTCGGCGTAGTGGACCGGCGCAACGCGGGTCACCGCCGCGACAATGGGAATGGTCGCCTGTCCGCCGCAGGTGACCATATTGAGATTGGGAAGGTTCAGATTGCGATCGAGGTTCACGGTCGGGACCACGTAGGGTCCGATCGCAGCCGGGGTGAGATCAATGGCCTGCTTGCCGTCATCGGCAAGCGGCCCGGCAATCTCATGATGAGCATGAGCAGATGTAGCGTCGAAGACGATCGCGATATCATCATAATCGGGAAGGCGACGCAGACCCGCGAAGCCCTGATGCGTGGTCGCCACTCCTAGCTGCCGGGCGCGGGCGAGCCCGTCCGAATTGGGATCGATGCCCGCCAGGGCCGCCAACTCGAAATGCTCCGGATGGCGCATGATCTTGATCATGAGATCAGTGCCGATGTTGCCCGATCCCATGATCGCAACCTTTGTTTTCGTCACGGTGATGCTCCCTATTTCTCTTACTTGATCGCACCTGCCGTCATCCCCTTTACCAGCTGTTCGGAGAAGAAGACGTAGATCACGATGACCGGCAGGATCGCGATCATCAAGCCGGTGGAGACCATACCGATGTCGGTGCCTTGATCGCTAAAGAAACGCTGGATTCCCATCGGCAAGGTGCGTTTGGAATCGTCGGTCACCAGCACGACCGCGTAGAGAAACTCGTTCCATAGGCTGATGAAGTTTAGGATGATCGTCGTCGAGATGGCGGGAATGCCGACGGGGACCGTTATGCGCCAGAAGATTTCGTAGTTTGAATACCCGTCCATTTTAGCCGCGTCGAACAGGTCCTGTGGCATCTGTGCGAAGAAGCTCTCCAGGATGTAGATGGTTAGCGGTAGCTGCAGGGACACATAGACGAGAGTCAGCCCGGTCAGCGTGTTGATGAGACCGTAGTCGATCAGAATTTGAAACAACGAGATGATGGTAAGCTGAGGCGGCAGCAGCACCGTGCTGAACAGTATCAGGAAGATCAGCGTCCTGCCCCTGAACTGGTATCGTGCAAGCGCGTGGGCGCCCATGGCGCCGATGACCGTCGTCAAAAACACGGCTGAGCACACGACGGTCACGCTGTTGCTGAAGTAGGTGGCGTAGTGAGAACTGTTCCAGGCGGCCGCGAACTTCTCCCAGTGCAGCTGTTGTGGAAGCGCGTACGGGTCCAGATTGATCTCGGCCGTGGTGCGTAGCGACATCGTCGCAATCCAGATGAAAGGGCCAGCGGAAAATGCTGTGTAGGCTGCCAGAACCGTCAGCAGAAGCGTCTTCCATACGAAAGGGTATCGCGACATGCTCAGTACTCCAGCTTGCCGCGCTGCCGTAGCGCCCAGGTCAGAAGCGTTACCGTAATCATGATGATGATGAACCAGACAGCACCCACCGCGGATGGGTAGCCAAGGTCAAAGGTGCGCCATTCAAAGGCGCGCTTGTAGACGTAGGTGGAGACCGTCTCTGTCGACCATAGCGGACCGCCCTTCGTCATGATCCAGACAAGGTCGAAGACCTTCATCTTGCCAATGAAAGCGAGGATAAAAAGATTGAGCAAGGTCCGGCGCATCATTGGAATGATGACGAAAATGAGCTTGCCGAACCACCCGCAATTATCTAGTTCTGCGGCGTCCAGGACCTCCCGCGGCAATGCGTAGAGGCCGGCTAGGCAGATCACCATATTGAAGCCGGCCCATTTCCAGGCATGGGTGAAGATGAGCGCCCACAGGGCCGTATCAGGGTCGCCCAACCAGGAATGCGCCAGACTTCCGAGCCCGGCTGAACGCAGAAGAAGGTTCACGATTCCCCAATCGTAGTTGTAGATCCACATCCAGAGGATGCCGACCACGACGTACGAGATCAGGACAGGTGTAAACCATGCGACCCGAAAAACTCGGGCGAAGGGCACCCCGGCATAGAGACAAAGCGCGAGCACGAGGCCAATGGCGACGTCGATGAGTGGCGCGACGCCGGCCCAGATCATCGTGTTATGGACAGCGTGCCAAAAATTGCCGTCGTGGAACATTTCGACGAAGTTCGCGACACCGACGAACTCCTGCCGGTTGCCAGGGCGGATCGTATGAAAGCTGTTCCAGAAGGTGCGGAACACGGGATAGGCAGTGAAGACGGCGTACATCAACAAGGCGGGCAGGAGAAAAAAGGTAATCTCCGCACGCGCGGTATGCAGGAATTCAAACGGCGAGCGCTTCACCGCCGACTGCGCGTTTGATCCTTTGATAGCAAATTCTGGCATTCACTCCCCCAAAAACCTGCAGGGCACCCTGGCATGAGCAGATTCAAAGCACAATAATTATATTATATGCTAAATAGCCAGCCCTCGCTTTAGGTCGGTTTCCTTCGCGGAAGTCATTTTATTTTTCCTCGTGCGGCGACTGGCCAAAAGCCGACGACCTTCGCACCCTTCGCTGCGACAATTTCTTCGTGGAGGTGGACCGTCGTATCCGAATAGCCGACATCGAACGCCACTCGGTCGCCAACGCAAGGGCTCCCGCTTGGCTCATTCAACTCGATTGTCGTGTGTTCGGCAGAGAGCCGAAGCGACTTCACCGGCGCGAGGCCGATGGGCTGTGGCATCGCGACGTCCCCGCTCATCGCCTTCTTTCCAACATCGACGACGATTCTCATGGGATTTGGCCTACTCACCACAGTCGAGATCACTTTGAGCGCGAAGGGGAAATTGACATGATAGTGATCGCGATAATGCAGGTCGCCGAATATACCGCCGCCAATTTGCACTTCGGTAATCCCGGGTTGCTCAAGGCAGTGGGGGAAAGTTCCGGTACCGCCACAACTGACGATTACTGGCTCGAGGCCCGCCTTTCGGCAGTCTTCGGCGCTTGCCGCAAGCCGGGCTATGGCGCCTGCGACTGCCAGCTTTTTAGCGCTAGGGTCGGCAATCGTCACGGCCTGGCTTTCCCAGCCGACGACGCCGGCAAAGATTAGTGCCGGTTGGGCCGCGATATAGCGCGCAAGTTCGACTACGCGATCCGGTTCGACTCCTGCGCGGTTCATGCCGATATTGACTTCGATCGCGACCCGAAGCCGTTTACCGGAGTGCTGGAGAGCCGTCGTCAGCTCATCCACATTGGACACGCTATCGGCACAGACGATCGGGTCGGCTGTTTCAAGGAGACGAACTAGCCGGCCGATCTTGTGGCGCCCCACGATCTGATTGGCAATCAGGATCCCGGGGATGTTGGCCGCGGCCATCACCTCGGCCTCGCCAAGCTTGGCACAGGTGACGCCGATGGCGCCCTGTCGGATTTGAAGACGCGCGATCTCGATCGTTTTGTGGGATTTTACGTGAGGGCGCCATGCGACACCGTGGGTAAGGCACGAGACTGCGACATGTTCAATATTGGCTTGGAGGATGTCGAGATCGACCACGAGCGCAGGTGTGTCAAGGTCGCTTAGACTCAGGCCTCCAAATTCTCCGGAAAGGGTCATTGGCAGACCCTCTCGGAGACCAGGTAGGCCGCCTCGACCAGGCGCATCGTCTCAAGATTGTCCCGAGCATCCGTCTCGAATCTGCGACCAGTTTCCAAGCCGTCAACGAAGTGCCCGATGGCATCGTCAAAACTTTGCTGGTACCCTTCGGCTTGATCAAACCGTACCGCTCGCGGGACGGGGCCCATCAAGCGAAGTTCGGTGCCCTCCAGTACAGCCGACGCGCGCCTGCCGATCAACTCCAGCCGATCCACAGGCATGGCCGGATAGCCAGGCGCGGCAACGCTTCCGGTGAGCGCAATCGTAGCGCCTTTTGCGGTGGCGAGCAGAATGGAACCCGACGTCTCTCCGCGCACATCTGGGAGCTGCCGAGCCGTGTGAGCTGACAATACCCTTAGCTCACCGCATAGGCTACGAAGCGTGTCGAGGTGGTGGATCATGATTTCGGCAAAAAGCAGCCGCTCTTCATGTCGCATGAAAGGCTGCCGTTCGAGCATCGGAGCGACCCCTGCAGGTCCCGGAATGAACCCCGAAGACAGCAACGCCATTCGACCGATGGAAACCTCGCCCAGGTCACCATCATCGATCCAGCGCTTGAGCCTGCGGTACCAGGGGCGAAACCGCCAATTGTCGTGGACCATGAACCGCGCCCTGTCACCGACACAGGAAACGAGCTGTTCGGCCGAAGCCAGCGAAGGAGTCATCGGTTTCTGGCACAGAACCGCGATGTCTTGTCGGACCGCAGCTTCGACCCAACCCGCATGCGCATCGCGTGGAGAAGCAATGTCAATTGCATCCAACGCCTCATGCGCGAATAGATCGGCAGCCCCTTGGTAAACCGCCTTGATTCCGAATTCCTGTGCCCGGGCCGCCGCGCGCCCGAGATCAGGATCGCAGATGGCAACGACTTCGGCACGACCGCCGAGGCGCTGCCAGGCCTTCAAGTGAAACCAGCTGATCATGCCAGCGCCGGCGAGAGCCACCCTCAGCATGCGGTGAACCCGAACAATCGTACCGGATTGTCTTTCATGACGCGAAGGCGGTCGTTTCCGTCGGGAAGCCAACGTTCCAGGGGCGAGACCACATCTTTGTAAGAAGGCCTCCAGGAAACGCCCACGAACGGCCAGTCTGATCCCCATAGGCAATTGTCCAGGCCATAGGCGTCCAGCAGGGCCTCGACGTAAGGGTCGACATCCGAAAAGCCGCCGAGCAACGGAGAGATCCTGAATACGGAAGACAGCTTGATGACCGCTCGGCCCTCGCGGCCGAGCCGAAGCACCTCCTGGAAGCCGGGTTGGGCAAGCCCGCCTGCTACGGATTCGAGCCCGAAATGGTCGACGAGGATGCGCGTGCGGCTTGGCCTCGGCAGCGCAGCCAACTCAACCCACTGCGCGTCCCTAGCATAGATTTGTGCGAACCATCCGAGATCACCGATGCGCTCGAGTAGCGTGGCAACGCCGGGACGGCGCAGTGCCAATGGATCATAGCTCGGCAGGTTGAACCGGGCTCCGACGACGCCGGCTGCTGCCATGGATTCGAGCTCACGATCGGTGATTGTCGGCTCGACCATCACCACGCCGCGATACGCGCCAGGATCTGATGCCAGAACATCGAGGATCGAGGCGCTGTCGGTTCCATATCCGCTGAGCTGAACGACCACGGCGCCAGATATGCCGTTGACATCGAGCGTGCGCCGCAGTTCGGCCTGTGTCCCGACTTCATCCGGCGCTGGCTTATATCCTCCACCAGGCGGCAGCGGATGGCGCTCGGGATCTATCACGTGGACGTGACAATCCACGCCGCCAATCAGTTTGCTTGCCATTCGATCGCCTTGGTGGTTGTGGCGTCGAACAGGCGCAGTTCGGAAAGATCGACGACAACATCGATCCGCTCGTCGAGTTGTAGCGCGGTATCGCGCCCGAATCTGGCAGTCACCTCGCCCTTCGCACCCTCGATTTCAAGCACCGCCAGCGTCTCGGCGCCCAGCGGCTCAAGCCCGCGCACCCGCGCCGGCAGCGCCGCCGTTGCCTTGCCCTGAAAACCCGGCTCGTGCATGTCTTCCGGCCGTATTCCAAGGATTATGCCGTCCTGGCCGGCAGTGCTCGACAATGCCTCCGCCGTCCCGAGCGGGATCGTCTGATTGCCGATGCGGGCCGCCAGTTTTCCACCGTCATCCACAAGGCGGGCTTCGAGGAGGTTCATCGGCGGGGCGCCGAGGAAGCGCGCGACGAAAGTGTTGATCGGCCGTCGATATACTTCGAGCGGTCTGCCGATCTGTACCACCTCGCCGAGGTTCATGATGCAGATGCGGTCGCCCATGGTCATTGCCTCGATCTGGTCATGGGTGACGTAGATAGAGGTGGTGCCGATATCGCGTTGCTGTTTGATGATCTCGTTGCGCGTCGTGTTGCGTAACGCCGCGTCGAGGTTCGAGAGCGGTTCGTCGAACAGGAACACCTTGGGGTCCCGCACAATGGCGCGGCCGAGCGCCACACGTTGACGTTGGCCACCGGAGAGTGCGTGCGGGCGGCGCTGCAGATAATCGGTAAGCCCCAGGCGGGCCGCGACAGCGTCGACGCGCTTTACGATTTCGTCCGACGGGACCCCTCGTCGACGCAAGCCAAAGGCCATGTTGTCGTAGACCCGCATATGCGGATAAAGGGCATAGGACTGGAACACCATGGCAATGTCGCGGTTCTTTGCTGGCACCTGGTTGACCACGGTCCCGTCAATCGAAACAGTGCCCGACGTGATCGGCTCGAGCCCGGCGATCATGCGCAGGACGGTTGATTTGCCGCAACCCGACGGACCCAGCAGAACCATGAACTCGCCATCGGCAACGGCAAAGGTGACGTTTTTCACCGCTGGCATGGAGCTGTTGTCGTAACGCTTGCCAAGTTCGTCCACGGTTACGACTGCCAAATCCACCTCCAAGGGCACGCGTGCTCCTCGCCACGAACCGTGTCGATTCACATCTGTCATTTAAGCATATAATATGCCTTTTGCAAGAGCCGTTGAGTGATACACGCAGAAAATCTGAGGGGCAGCGAACTGCATCGACGTGCCTTGCCTGCTTGCGATTTAGCATATTATATGTACTTTTGAAGGAAACTCAGTGTCGGAGAGCTTGACGTGCTGACTGTGTCTCAACGAAATCCACGATATTTCCAGAACACAAAAGGCGAAATCGTCTACCTTGCTGGCTCGCATAATTGGGCTAATTTCAAGGATTTCACTAGCGACGACGTCGACATGCCGCCCTTCGACTTCGACAGGTTCCTGGACTTCCAAGATCGCTACAAGATGAACTTTTTCCGGCTATGGAATTGGGATTTCCCACGGTCTCCCATGCGCATGGACGTCTATGCGACAGCCATGTGGCGAAGAACACCGTTTCCCTGGGCACGTACCGGGCCCGGCCTTGCCAATGACGGCCTTCCGCGTTTCGATCTAACCAAATTCGACGAGTCCTACTTTACCCGGTTGAGGGAGCGGGTCGCTGCCGCAGCCCAACGCGATATCTATGTTGCGATCATGCTGTTCGGCGGCGTGGAACATTTCACGGCCCGCAACGGGCCGACCGGCTTTCCTTTCGACCGAAACAACAACGTCAACGGCATCAGTTGCGGCAGTCTTCGCTCACAGACGATCATGTCCGAAGCGCTGCCTTACCACGAGGCGTATGTCCGGCGGGTTGTCGATACGGTTAACGACCTCGACAACGTGATGTACGAAATCGCTAACGAGGCGGGCAGCCATTCGATAGAATGGCAGTTTCATCTGGTCGACCTGATCAAGCATCATCAGGCCGGGCTGCCCCATCAGCACCCCGTGGGCATCACCGACATTACCGACGTCGAGAATCGTGTGCTGATGTCGAGCAATGCGGACTGGATGTCTCCGTCGGGTGCCGACGGCTATGGAATCCCAACCGATCCGCCCTCGGCGACCGGCGAGAAGGTGATCATCAACGACACTGATCACTCGGCCTTCTACCCGTTGCTGCAGAAAGCAGGTGAAGCAGGCCAGCGGGCCTGGATCTGGAAAAGCTTCCTGCGCGGCTGCAACCTCGCCTTCATGGATCCTTATCTCATGCCTTGGCCCGGACGTAACGAAAGCAATGGTGTGGAACTCGACCCCTATTGGGAAACGCTGCGCGTCAATATGAAATATACACGCGAGTTTGCAGATCGCGTCGACCTGGCTGAGATGAGGCCGTCCGGACATCTGACATCGACCGGCTACTGCCTGGCCAATCCATCAGGACCCGATGCTGCATTTCTGGTTTTTCTGCAGACGAAGGAACGGGTCACGGTCGACCTGACCACAGTGTCCGGCTCACTTGCCGTCGAGTGGTTCGATCCATCGACGGGGTTTTCAATTCCGGATGCCTCCGTCACCGGTGGCGGGAAGGTAGGGCTGTTGTCGCGTTCAGACGGGGATGCGGTGCTCTACCTACACAGGTAGTAGCAGATAAGCGCGCGATCCTATGCCGTATCGGCAACGCGGCGCTTCGACTTGCCCATCACTCGTCGAGATTCTTCGCGAGCAAAGGCCATCTGCCAGGCCGACCGCGAATTGTCGAGGACCTGCTCCATTGCCTGGCGGGCCGCCTTGGAGTCCCGAGCCAAAATGGCATGACACACCGCGGCATGATGCGGCAGTGAATTCGGCGCTTCAATCGAGATGCTCACTGTGATCTTGAAGGTCGCAGTTAGGGCGGTCTCGATCAACGTTCCCAGCGCGCTCAGCAGCGGATTGTCGGAAGACTCAAGAATCGCAAGATGAAATTCCAGATCCGTCGCAATCCAGGCTTCTTCATTGTCCGCGCTTCCGACCATGCCATCGAAGGCCGCCGATATCCGCGCGTGGGAT
The DNA here is from genome assembly GCF_055811295.1 of Mesorhizobium sp. WSM4871. NCBI lineage: Bacteria > Pseudomonadati > Pseudomonadota > Alphaproteobacteria > Hyphomicrobiales > Phyllobacteriaceae > Mesorhizobium > Mesorhizobium sp. WSM4871. Next base: position 228,356 of record NZ_JBVVPU010000007.1, read on the forward strand.
TCCTTCGAACCACGTTCGGCAGCCCATGCGGCGGCGCCAGGCTCGATTAGCCAACGAATTTCGTGTACCGCCTGGATGAAACCTTGCTGGTCGCCACTCTGACTCCACCAAGTGAGCACGTCCGGATCGAGCATGTTCCATTCTGAACGAGGCTGGATGATCGTACCGATCTTTGTGCGCGATCGGATCATTCCCTTCGCAGCCAGAACTTTGATTGCCTCACGGACGCCGCTTCGGCTCACTCTGATCTGGTCAACAACATCGGCCTCAACAAGGACCTCTCCAGCCTTCAATTGTCCGCTGACGATCCTGAACCCGATTTCATCAACAACCGCCCTGTGCAAGCCCTTTTGCACCGGATCAAGCCAAACACCCCGCGGCTGGCGATCCCTTGCCAACGCACCCCTTCCACGTTCGCCGGTTTTGCTCACCACATGGCTCTCCACTTCAATCCGTACTGGCTACAGCCGACATTTCGCGACCCTCATTTCCGGTTCTCGAATCAACCCTTGCTGGTCATGACCTGACAAGACTCTCTGTACCTTCTGTCGAGTGCAAGCGCACGTGCCTGTCTGCGCTGATTTTCACCGTAACGGTTGTGCGGCCGATTCTGTGGCTTGCCAAGTCAAATAATCATATAATATGCTGACAAGGAACTCAATCAGAAAAGGGGAACACAGCATGTGCATGTCTTTCGATTGGCGTGTCGCGGGGATCACGTTGGCCGCCGCGGCCGGCCTCTTTTGCGACGCCGCCACGGCTCAAGACCAGACGACACTGACGGTCTGGAGCCATGAAATTGGCAGCGCCGAGAAGGTAGCGTGGCGCGAGCTGGCGGCACGAAACTTCGAGAAGTCGCATCCCGGCGTTACGGTTAAGATCACCTGGTACGACAAACCGGACCTCAATGCCGCCCTGAAGGCGGCGCTGCTCGCTGGTACGGGTCCCGACGCATTCTACATCGAGCCCGACCAGACCGAATACATTGACAACGGGTTCATTGTCCCGCTTGACGACCTGATCGACTGGAGCGTCATTCATCCATGGACCAGGGATGTCTGGAAACATGACGGCAAAACCTATGGCGTTCCGCAGGAAGTCTATACGGTGGACCTCGAGTACAACTCCGCCCTGATGGAAAAGCTCGGCATCACAGTGCCGTCAAACAAGCAATTCTCCGGGACCGATTTTCTCGGCGTAATCAAGAAATCGGTCGATGCCGGCATAACCCCGATGGCTGTCGGCGTTGGCAATCGCCCGTATCCCGGTGCGTTCTTCACGCACGAACTGCTTCTCAAGCAGTTGGGTCTGGCGGACTACGGCAAGCTGCTCAAGGGCGAAATCTCCTATACCGACCCGCGCGTGATGAAGGTGTTCGACTACGTCAAACAGGTCGCGGATGCGAAAGGCTTTCCGAGCAGTTTCACGACGCTGACCCTCGGCGAGACGTTCTCATATTTTTCAGTTAAGCCTGGGGCACTGATGGCTCCGATGGGCAGCTTCATGGTACCCAATATCGCCAACCCGCCGGAGAAGGGTGGCCCGCCCGTCGGCTTTCCCATGAGCTTCATGAAGTTCCCGCTTCTCGACGGCGCAGTCTGTCCAAACTGCAAGACGGCGGCGGTAGGTGCCAGCTTCGCGATCAACGCAACCAGCAAGAACCAGAAGCTCGCCGCAGAGTTCTTGCAGGAGATGGCAAAGCCCGAAATGGGCGTCCTCTGGCTGCAGAACATCCTGCTGCAGACTGCTACCATCACCGGTGACGCGAAGGTCACCGGTCCATATGCCAAATATTTCGAGGAGCTCCTGGCGGTGAACGCCGATGCCGACGTTTTCGTAGGTCTCGCCAATGACAACCTACAAGGACAATGCAAGGATACCTTCGCTCAAGTTGTCAACACAGCCTTGCCAGCTGGGCTCATTTCGCCGGCAGATGCAGCGGCGCGTTTGGACCAGGACTGCTTCAAGAGCTAGTTGACATGTGCGTGGGGCGCACTCCCCGCCCCACGCACAAATCGACGTAACGTCAAATGGACGCCTCTATTGGCTAGGCGGAGATCACATAGTTGAACGAAAACGAGAGCAGCATGACTTTCGCGTGCAGCTATTGCGAGCAAAACTGCGATAGCGCTTGAGATTATCTCTCCTTTTCGATCCGACAACGCGCCAAACCAGCCGCACTGCTGACGGTCACTCGCTGCCGGTCATGGATCGGACGGAAGAGGCTTCCTCAAGAAGCGTGGCGAGCGCGGTCGCCCTTTTGTCAGGTGCGACGTTGAAGTCGACTATCGCAATCAGCATGTTTGGTCCCTCACTACTATGAATGCGGAGAACATATGCGCGGTAACTTGTGCCGGCCGCCGCCGATCTGTCAATTTTGCGCTGCTATCGGACAATCATGGAGGAGCAGGGCGGCGAATACCTTCCACTCCGCAGCCTGGACGTAGAGTGCGCTGTGGCCCGTAGACACTTCTGCTGACTGATGAGCAAAAGCTGCCGGCATGACCGTTCAAGGGCCACAAGCGAGTGATCGACAAAGCGATGGAATACCCGGTCATTGGCCACACCACGCCGTTCGGTGTGTTGTTCCATCTGTCAAGCCCGCTGCCGTTAGCGTCCCGCTCGGATGTCGTAATCGACCCAATCTAGCGCTCCAATACCGATAGCGTATCAATTGCCCGATCGGCCCTCACGTGACGCAGCGCGGGCTGGCGACATCCCATTCGGCTCACTCCACGCCGGCGTATCCTGGCTCCGGCGCCCCAAGTGCGTCGAATGAGGATATGGGTCAATAGGTAAAATACCTATTGACACTTTGAATCTTTTTACCGAAGGTTTGACCTATGACTACTGGGACGGCCCGTGGCGGAAAAGGAATGCATCGCATGCATGATAAGGGTGGAAACGTTCCCCGCTTGTCCCTGCGCAATCTGGTCAAGTCCTTCCCCGGGGTGCGCGCAAACGACGGTATTTCGTTCGACGTCTGGCCCGGCGAAATCCACGCGCTGATGGGTGAGAACGGGGCCGGGAAATCCACCCTCGTGCAGATGGTTGCGGGCGTCTATCAGCCTGATTCAGGCGACATCCTGCTTGATGGCGTCTCCCTGCTAGGGGGAGATGAGCGCGCATCGGCGGAGGCGGGCGTCGCAATGGTCTTTCAGGAGCGGTCCCTGGTGGGTGTCTTGTCTGTCGCCGAGAACATCTTTGCCGGGCGGCAGCCGGCCAACGCCATAGGCTACATCAGGCGTGGCCAGATGGAGAAAGAGGCTCGGCGAATCCTCGACCATCTAGGTGTCGATATAGATCCAAGGGCTCGCGTGGAGACGCTGTCGCCCGGCCAGCAGCAGATGGTAGAGATCGCCAAGGGCCTCTCACACGATTTGAAGGTGATCATCCTCGACGAGCCGACCTCCTCGCTCACGATCAAGGAAAGTCGCCAGCTGTTCGAGGTGCTGCGGCAACTCGCAGCCCAGGATATCGCCATCATCTATGTGTCGCACCGCATGAACGAGATCTTCGAACTGTCGGACCGGCTGACCGTTCTCAAAGATGGCAAGCTGGCCGGGACGAGAAAGACATCGGAGGTCTCATCAGGCGAACTGATCGCTTTAATGGTAGGGCGCGAACTGAGCTTCGAACCGGAGACCCGACGCGTCCCCCCCGACGCTCCGGTCGCACTCGAACTCAGAAACCTCAAGGCCGCGCCCTCGGTGGTCGATGTCACCTTCGCACTGCGTTATGGCGAGATGGTTTGCTTGGCGGGCCTGCTCGGTGCCGGTCGTACCGAAACGTGTGAAGCAATCTTCGGTGTTCGAGAGATTACTGGAGGCACCCTAAAGGTCGACGGTGCGGACTTCCATCCCAAAAGCCCCATGGCCGCGATGAAGGTCGGCATCTCCATGGCGCCAGAGGACCGCAAGGAAGGCGGCCTCTTTCTGGACTTTCCCATATGGGGCAACATCGCGGCCGCAAACCTTGCGGCTTTTGCGAAATGGGGCTTTCTGGACGGAGCCGCCATTAGGGCGGAGAGCAAGCAGCGCGTTGCCGAGCTGCGCGTCGCCACGCCAGACGTCGATCGGGCGGTCATGAATCTGTCTGGCGGCAACCAGCAAAAGGTGCTGCTCGCAAAGTGGCTAGTCCGTAGCCCGCGCATCCTCATCGTCGATGAGCCGACGCGCGGGGTGGATGTGGGTTCCAAGGCCGATATCTATCGAATCTTGCGCAGTCTTGCCGAGCGCGGCATGGCGATCCTCGTCGTCTCGTCCGATCTGCCGGAAGTGCTGGCGCTCGCCCATCGCGTTGTTGTGATGGCGGACGGTTGCAGCGTGGCTGAAATGGACGGTGCCGAAGCCACCGAACACACCATTCTCGAACTTGCCTCTCCGATTTCTCCTAAGACCAGGGCTGCAACTGCATGACGACCGAAATCCCAAAGAGCCTCGATCCCGCGAAGGCGAGTCGTGCATCCGCGCAGACCCAGCTGAAAAAGCTGGTTTATCTCATGGCGACCGATCGTCCAAAGCTGCTCGCGCTGATGATTGCCATTCTTCTTGCGGTCATGGCGGTATTCGAGCCTGCGACATTTCTGAATCCAAACAACTTCGCCGTCGTCCTGCTCGACACTTCCCAGACTGCGATCTTGGCTTGCGGTATGATGCTGCTGATGATCTCGGGTGCCTTCGACCTCTCGATTGGCGGCAATCTGGCCTTCTCCGGCATCGTTGCAGCCATGGCGGCAAAGTTCTGGGGGTTTCCTCCCGCTGCAGCCTTCATGATCGGGTGCCTGTTCGGCACGGCGCTCGGTGTGCTCAACGGCGTCCTCGTCACCCGATTCCGGATCAACGCGCTGATTGCGACACTGGCAACGCTCTCTATTTTTCGGGGCATCCTTCAGCTTGTTTCCCCCTCGGGGGTGACAAACATCGGCAACGGCTACAACGCGCTGGGTCAGACAAAGATCCTCGGGGTCTATTCGCCTTTCTGGATCATGGCCGTGATCGTCGTCATCATGGCTGTCCTGGTCGCCCGGACACGCTTTTTCCGGCAGGCCTACTATATCGGCGGCAATGCCCGTGCAGCTCAGCTATCAGGCATCAATGTCGAGCGAACCCAGTTCATCTTCTTTATGATCATGGGTTTTCTGGCAGGGCTCGCCGGTGCGCTTCTGGCCTCGCGGCTTAATACGGCCGTGGTCATGGCCGGCAACGGCATCGAACTCAAGGTCATCACCGCAACAGTTCTGGGCGGCGCAAGTCTTGCCGGAGGTTCCGGCACCGTGTTCGGCGCTTTTTTGGGCGTTCTGTTCATGGCGCTCCTGCAGAATGCGATGATCATCGCCGGCATCAACCCGCTCTACCAACTCGTCTTCGTGGGTGTGGTCCTGCTCCTCAGCGTGGGGCTGGACCAGTTCGCCCGCGGCAACGCGCGGGCATAACGAGAGACTAGGAACGAGAACAGCTGAATGGAACCTGATAAGTCAACCAAAAGAGAGGGTCGAACCATGGATATCGCAACAACCATAGCATCAGTTACCACGGCCACCGTCATCGCGCTGGCCGTACCGGCTTGGGCCGGCGGTGAAACCGGTCTCGACAAGCCCTTCGGCTCGCCAGACCGCTCTAGCCAGGAATATGTCTGGATCTCCAACGCGTCCAACCTGCCGATCTTCGTCGAGAAGGTCTATCCGGGTCTGCAAGCGGCGGCGAAGGCATTGAACGTGAAAGTGCGGGTAGCCGGCCCGACGTCCGTGGACCTTGTCGCCTTCATAGCCACCGTCGAAGCTGAATGCACAAAGAAGCCGGCCGGCATGATCGTCGTGGGCGGCTGGGATGATGCGCTGGCCTCGGAAGTCGACAAATGTGTCGACCAGGGTGTGCCGACCATTGTCACCGACGGCGACTTGCCTATGTCGAAGCGTCTCACTTATGTCGGCACCGACTGGTATCAGATGGGTTACAAACACGGTGAAAACCAGTGCCGGTTTCACAAGGAAGCCGGGCGGACCGAAGGCAAGATTGGGACCATCTCCATCCTCGCGGCCAACAACTTCATCAAGGCCCGTCAAGGCCTGCGTGATGCCCTCGCAGCAGGCTGCCCCGGAATCAAGGTGATTGCAGACGAGGACTCCGGCACCAATGTCGAACAGGTGGCGGCGAACTCTGCCGCTATCATCCAGGGCAATCCGGACCTGACTGGCATGGTCGGATTCGATTCCGAGGCCGGGCCAGGGATCGTGCGCGCCGTTGCGGAATCTGGACGCGCCGACCTCATTGTCACCGCCAACGAAGCGGGCAAGGATTTCTTCCAGACGATCAAGGACGGGACGGTCAAGGCGATTTCCATGGAGAAGTACGAGACCATGAACTTCTTTGCCGTGGTCATGCTGTACGCCTATCACAACGACATGATCCGGACTTTCGGGCTCGACCCCAAGACTGGCAATCCGCTGCCGTCCTCAGCGGATTCGGGGCTTATCTTCGTTACTTCGGAGAATGTCGACCAGATCGTCGGGAAGTAGCCGCTGACCGCAATAGGAAACGACGTGGCCCGGCGGTCGACCGCCGGGCCCTGAGTCTTAAGGGGAGGATAAGCGGAAATGGCGGCGCGTTTTGAGGGAAAGGCAGCTCTCGTGACTGGAGCAGCCACAGGCATCGGACAGGCGACCGCCGTGCGACTGGCGGTCGAAGGCGCAACGGTCGGCGTAAACCATCTGCCCGGAACGTCTGCGGACGAGACGCTCGACATGATCGCTGCGGCCAATGGAAAAGCCGTGATGCTCCCTGCCGACATGCGTGATCCACATGCGGTCAAAGCCATGGTGTCCGACATGAGGGATCGCGCTGGGCGGCTTGACTACATCGTTTCGAACGCGGCGATCAATCCCGACTTGCCGTGGGATCGTACGACATTCGAGAATTTCGACGAGCTCTTCGAAACGAATGTGCGTGGTGCATGGGTCGTTTGCACCGAAGGTGCAAAAGTCATGCGGTCACAGGGTCGTGGCGGCGCCATCGTACTTGTCAGTTCCATTTCGGCTCACGTCGCCGCACCTGGGCAGGTGGCCTACTGCGGCACCAAGAGCGCCATCTCGATGCTGGGCAAGGCGCTCGGCGCCGTGCTTGGTGAGCACGCAATTCGCGTCAACGTGGTGGAGCCTGGCGCTGTCTCGACGCCAATGAGCGCCTCCCTGTTCCACAACGCTGAGGCCATGAAATTCTATAACGACCGGATCGCACTCCATCGCGTCGGCAAGCCGGAAGAGCTTGCAGCAGCGATTGCCTTTCTTCTGTCGGACGAGGCGAGCTACATCACATCCGCGGCTCTGCTGGTCGACGCAGGCTTTATCGTCAACGCGGAGATCTGATCACTTCGGTCCAAGGTCAGTATCCTTGGATGAGTTACCCTGTGCCCACATCTGGTTCATTTCGGCTTCCACCCGATTGGTCACTTCGGTGACCATCTTCCGGAAAACGGTATCGGATATCTTTTTCGCTTCGTGGTAGAGCGCCGAGATCAATTTCAGATGCGCGGCCATCGCCTGGAAGGCGCGCATTGGTTCCTTCGCCGCAATGGCCTCGAAAATAGCGGTGTGATCGCGGATCGACAATTCATCCGCGCCCTGCATGTGAATCGTGTTGGTGCGCTGGTCGACCAACCATTCCTGCATGATGTCGTGAAGGGCGATGAACACCGGATTTTCGGTGATCAGGGTGATCTCGTAGTGGAAGGCCACGTCGGTGCGAACGAATTCCGACGGCTTGCCCGCTGCTGCTATGTTTGCCTCAAGCTTGTCCTTCAGGGCCGATATCTGGTGTGGCGTCGCCCGCATCGCCGCTTGCAGGGAAATGCCTGGCTCGAAGAGCAACCTCGCCTCTTCCATGTGTGTCTGACCGTCGGGGGTTGACGCGATGCGGCGAACGAGCGTGGCTGCCTGTTCATTCATGAAATCGTAGCCGGGTCGCGCCACTTCCGCGCGCTTGCCGCTGGCAATTTTCACCAGTCCTTGCTGCTGAAGGTAGAACAATGCCTGGCGCACCGCCGGTCTGCCCACGCCGAATCGATCGGCAAGGTCCTTTTCAGACGGTAGCTGGCTCCCAATGGGAAACTCACTCTTGTCGATCAAAGCCGCCAGATGGTCGGCCACGTCATCGGCGCGTGTGCGCTTGCCGATGGACAAGCGGGGTAGTGGCTGCATTAACGGGCTCATAGCTGTTGATTCAACGTCGCTATCAATAACCGTTCGAACCAATATGACAATAGTTCAATCAGCTTTGACCCTGTTGTGCCGACCTGTCGAGTTCCAGAAATATCCAGCCGTCCATACGCTCGCCCGGCATCAGCACCTTGATGCCGTGAGGAGCAGTCGGATCCGCCGCCATGCGGTTCAATGCATCATTGGCGTTGCTGACAGGCTCGACGCACGCAAAGTCGTAGTCGATGGGCGAATAGAGCTGCAACCGCGGAAAACTCTCGCTCGCAGTCATGACCAGTTTCGTACCGTCGGGCCAGCACAGTTCCGCGCTTCTATCCCACTCTTCAAAGCACCGATCCACCCTTGTCTCGCAAATATCGAGACCTGAACTGAAGTCGAGCGCACCGAGTGACCCCGGGGGTTGGTGGAGCGCATCGGGAGCGTCCGGCGGCCACACGGAGACAGCACGAAAGGCCAAGGTGGTTCCCGGCGGTCGAGGGAAGTAGGGATGGAAGCCCAACCCTGCCGGCATCGGCGTGCTATCGGCATTCTCGATTGCCAGCGAGATTTGCAGCCCACTGCCGGTGAGCCTGTACCCAAGCTCGGCACGATATCGCCACGGCCATTCGCCCTCATGAGGCAAGTGTCGGTGTTGGAGCTGGATCTCGTTCTCATTCGCCGCGATCGTGTCCCAGCCATGAACCCAGCCATCGCCATGGGTATAGGTCGGTTCCTCCGCCACATTGCGCGCTAAGGAAACGAAACGATCCCCCCAAAAAAAGCCCTTGCCGAAACTCGGCCCGCTGAGCGGGACCAATGGAAAACCGGCAAAGCCATAGGGAAGCGCCTGTTCCATGGCAATCGAATTGGCCGGTCGCATGACGTCGCGGGTGCTGTGGCGCAGGCTAACGATCCTGCCGCCAAATTCCGGGGCCAGCACAAGGTGCCAATCGCCATGGTCGAGCGTCACGAGAGGGCCGGTTCGGTGCTTGCGGATCGGTGGCATCAGACCCTTCCCACCTGCAGGCTCTCCTCGACGACGGTGACCGCGTCGCCGGCTATGGTGACGATGCCGTCGGCCAGTTCGCAATGAAGATCGCCGCCCCGAGAAGACAGATGCTTGGAATGTACCTGCGTCTTTCCCAGCCGCCCCACCCAAAACGGAACGATGATCCGGTGCGCGGTCCCACATACCGGGTCTTCCGGAAGGTTGAGTTTTGGGGCGAAGACACGGATAACGATGTCGCTTCCAGTTCCCGGGGCCGTGCAGATGAGCGCTCCACGGTCAAGGTCGGAGACGAGCCTGAGATCGGGCGACAGCTTTGCGACATCCACCTCGTCACCGAAGACAGCGACGTAGCCAAAATCGGCGACGTAGGTTTCGAGCGGTTTTGCCATTAGCGCCCGACTCAGATCGGCACCGCGCTCCGTGCTGGTGTATCCGAGTACTGGCCAGTCGGCGGCCACGCGAGCTCCAGTACGTCGGATCGGCAAAAGGGAGCCGTCGGGCCGGCGAAACATGGCGGTTCCATCGGCCGCAAGCGCGTGATGGGCTGCCGCGTGCACGCCATGACCCGCCCCCGGATGAGGGCCGTCAGGAAGGTAGAAGGAAATCGCGTGCTCGCCGTTGTCGCCCGGCCGAAGAACCGTCACCATTTCGCCGTCATGGCTGCGGGAGATCGAGGCACCGTCCTCTGGCGGCACATCGCTGTCCGGCACAAGGACCCATGCCGGGTTGCCATGTTGGACATCGCTGGCAAAGGTGATGATGCGGAACAGGCCGTTTTTCACGTCGTCGCTCCCGGTCTGTAGGCAATCACTTTCATTTCCACCTTGCAGCAGAACATGAAGTTTGCGGGAAAGACCGAGCGCGTGGGAGGATCGGCGAGGAAATAGGTTTTGTAGACCGCATTGAAGGCGGCGAAGTCGCGTGGGTCCGATAGCCAGCACTGGCAGTCCACTACGTCGTCAAGACCCGCTCCGGCTCTTGCCAGCGCCGATTTTAGGGCTTCGAATGTGCGATGAACCTGCTCGTCGAAAACCATGTTCTCCAGCCCGCTGCCATCGCTGACAGGTCTGCCCTCTGCATCGAAGACCACATCGGCCGGATCGAAGGTCCAAGGACCGTAGGCGGAGGTAAAAATGAAATCCCCGGCACGCACTGCCTGCGAGATCGGGACTTCCGGATGGGCGGGCCAGGCTGTCTTCATGGACTCTCTCCGTAGCCGCGCCCTATGATCGGCCAACTGCCGCAGGGTTTGCCGTCTCTGACAAGGTGGTACCGGTCGTATAGATTGACGGTCGGATCGCAATGCGAAGGGTAGAGAGCGACCTTGGCGCCGACGGGCAGGCTGCCTCCGCCTGGAACGTCGAGACACCCGTGCTCATCGCCCATAAAACGGTACACGGTCCCGGCGGGCGCCCCCTCGACGACGACCGGATGACCGGAGTCGGTGGCGAACGCCTTCAGCCCGGCATTGATTATGATGCGCTGCGGCGTCACGGCTGACACGACGTGCGCCCATAAATACAGAGCATGACGGAACGGATTTTCGTCGGCCTTTATCGGCAGTGGCCCGTAGCAACTGTCCAGGAAAAGGAAGGAGCCAGGTTGAAGCTCGGTGAACAGGCCTAGCTCAAGGTCTATCGCTAGCGTTCCAGTTCCGCCGCCGGTGATGATCGCGGGGGGGAGTCCCGCCACAGCAAGTCCTTCGACGATGTCGCGAAGCCTGCCAGCCTGCTCGTCAACTCTTGAGCGGCGCTCCTCGAAGCGAGACACCTGCTGAAGATGGCCCCAATAACCCTGTACCCCCTTATATTCGAGCGCCGCTTGGGCTCCAATCGCAGAGGCGAGCGCGACCGCTTGTTGTGCATCGGCCACCCCCGTGCGGCCTTGTCCGACATCGCAATCGATGAGAACCCGCAGTGTCGCGCCACGAGAGTCGACCGCGCGGGCAAGTGCGGGAAGCGTCGACGGCTCATCCACGACGACCATTATGTCGCTCGCCGCCGCCGCCAGGGCAGCAATGCGTGCGAACTGATCGGCTGTGCCCTGCGGCGCGGTGACCAGAATGCCGCGGACCCCGCCCGAGACGAGCGCCTCTGCCTCCCAAAGGGTCGCAACGCAGGCGCCAACACTGCCGGCTTCCGACAATTGGCGGGCGATGGCAACGCATTTATGCGACTTGGCATGGGGCCTCAGGCTGAGGCCAGCGGCGCGCGCCATAGAAAAGGCAGTAGCAACATTGGCGTCAAGCGCATCGAGGTCAAGGACAAGAGCCGGCGAGAATATCGCCTCGGTCATGCGTGCGCCTCATGCTTCCTTACGCTAGCTCGTGAGCGGTGAGCCAATTGTCCAATGGTAGATAGCATGCATCAATTCCGCGATAAAGTGAATACCTATTATAGCTATTGACTTTTTGTTGGACTGACAATCAGATGAAGAGGGCGGCATAAGTTGCCTGATATATCGGTGGTGATCGACGCGGTTTGTATGGCGAATTCCGGAGTCACCCGCGCATCGTCGGCGCAAGTCACGATTGAGGTCGGGACACTGGCGGTGAGGCACCGGGAGGACAAAATGCCCGCGATCGATCTGACAGGCGACGGCGGGCGGAGTATGAAATTCGATCCGAAGCTCATGTATGGCACGGCGCAAGCCGAGGCGGATCTCGTTCTGCTCGAAGCAGGGCCGCTGTCCGCCTGCTTCTCGGCCGGCGGCCTGCGCGACATCCGCTTTGCAGGGGTCGAGGTCATACGCGGCATCTATTTTCTGGTGCGCGACAGGAACTGGTCAACCCTCGTCCCCGGCCTTTCGGATGTTGAGATTGACAAAGAGGACGGCCGCTTCGTGCTGACCTACCGCGCCTGCGGCAGGACGGGGAGCGATGGGCAGTCCATATCCTGGACCGGCCGCATCATGGGGTCGAGCGGTGGGCTGCGGATGGAGGTCGCGACAGACGCGTCGGCTGAAGATTTCCTGACCTGCCGTACAGGCTTCGTCATCCTCCATCCACTCGAAAAGGCGGCTGGATGCCCGGTGACCGTAACCCATTCCGACGGGACCGCCGATGGGACCCATTTTCCCCTGCTGATCGATCCGCTGCAGTGTTTTTTCGATGTGGCGGCCTTGTCTCACAGCCCGCTGCCAGGGGTTGTCGTGACATGCAGGATGGAAGGCGGAGCCTGGGAGACGGAAGATCAGAGAAACTGGATGGACGCCTCCTACAAGACTTACTTCCGGGCGTTGTCGCTGCCCTGGCCTTACAGCATTCCCGCTGGTGAGACGATCCGCCAGGCCGTCGAACTGACAATACATGGCGCCGCCCCGGCCTCGGCTGACAAAAACGTCGTGCCTGTCGTCGTGCTTGGCGACGCCACCGGCCAGCGGGCTCCGGATATTGGGCTGTTCTGGGATCCCCAGGCCATGGAAGCGACCATGGCGGTGGCACACCAGGTCCGGTCGCTTAGCGTGCGCCATCTGACTGTGCGGGTGTCGACGGACGGGCGCGACCTGCCAGGGCAGTTGGCCCGCGCCGTTCAGTTTCAGCGCAAGGCTGCATGTCCCATTGTGCTTGAGATCATCGTTGCCGAGCGTGGCCTTCCCGTGGCGGATGAGATAGAGCTTGTCGCGGTAGCGGCAGGGTTGGCCGGACTGAAACCTCAACATGTGTCTCTGTCCCCCGCGCAGGACCTGGTGAGCTACCCGCCGTCCAGCGACCGCCCGGCCGGGCCGTCGCTGGCATCTATCTATGCTGCGGGCCGGGCGGCCTTCCCCGGCGTGCCGGTGGGAGGAGGGTCATTCGCGTTCTTCACCGAGCTCAATCGCAGGCGGCCGTTGCCGGGTACGATCGATTTGCTGCAATGGGGCACGGCTTCCATCAACCATGCCGCGGACGACCTCTCGGTCATGGAAACGCTTCAGACAATTTCCCATCAGATTGCCTCGGCGCGAGCTATCGGCGGGCTAGTTCCCTTGCGGATCGGCCCCGTCAACATTGCCATGCCGATCAATCCCTATGGAGAAAGCACGTCGCCCAATCCCGCCATGCAACGAGTGACCATGGCGCGGCGCGATCCAAGACATGGCGCGCAGTTCGGCGCGGCTTTCGCGGCAGGCTATCTCGCCCGCGCGACCCAGGGCGGCGCGGCTTCCGTCACCTTCAACGCGCCGGCGGGTGATTTCGGGCTGTTCGACGGCGACGATGCGATCCCCACTGCGGCTGTCATACGAGCCTTCGCCGAAATGAGCGGCGGTGTGGTTCTTCAAGCCGCGACATCCCTGCCACAGAAGCTGTTGGTCGCGGCATTCGACTGCGATGGACGACGGCGCGCGATCGTCTCCAACGTATCGCGGGATGCAGTCAAGGCGACTGTGGCGGGATGGCCGATTGCAAGGGTCTCGCTGCTTTCGGGCGGTGCGCGCGATTTCGCTGACGTGGCTGCGGATGGTTCGACGATCACGCTGCCCGCATACAGCGTGGCTCAGTTGGAGGGTTGAGCATGAGGATCGCCGTTCTGGGCGCCGGAGCCGTCGGTACCTGCAGCGCCTGGTATCTCGCGCAACAAGGGCACGAGGTCACAGTCATCGACCGCCAGCCGGCTCCTGCTTTGGAGACCAGTTGGGGAAATGGCTGCGTGCTGCATGCATCCGAGGCGGAGCCGTGGTCGCAGCCTGGTATGCCGCGGAAAATCGTGTCGTGGTTGGGCAAGGAAAATGCGCCGCTTTTGCTGCGCTACGGCGCCATCCCGCGCATGTGGCGCTGGGGGCTCCAATTCGCGCGCAATTGCACCAAGGAGAAGTTCCACGCCAATGCGCTCGCCAATCTCGATCTGGCTCTACTGTCTTTGAAATCGGTACAGGAAATCATCGTCGAAACCGGCATCGAATGCGACCGCTCGGCCAAGGGCGTTCTGAAGATATTCCGAGATGCGTCATCGCTGAACGCCGCCGATTGGAGCTGCGGACACTTTTCGGAACACGGGCTATCCTACCAGCGCGTGGACGTCGCACACGCGTTGGAGTTGGAGCCTGCGCTCAAGGACACTGCCCCAACGCTCGTCGGCGCGCTGCATTTCGAGCGCGACGAGGTCGTCGACTGCAACAAGTTCAACACCGGACTTGCAGCCGAGCTACAGAAGAAAGGGGTCGCATTCCGCTTCAATGCTCATGTCGAAGGATTGAAGCGCGAGGGTAGCAAGCTCGCTGGCATCCGGACGTCACAGGGTTTCATACCAGCCGACATGGTCGTGGTGGCGCTCGGTTCCTGGACAGCGCCATTCTTCAGGGCGCTTGGCATTCGCGTCCCGATCTATCCGGTGAAAGGCATTTCGATCACCATGCCGCGCGGAGACTGGGCAAGCGCGCCGTCGATACCGGTCATCGACGACAGCAAACTGTTCGGCTTCGTGCCGGTCGGCGACCGGCTACGCGTGTCAGGCTCGGCCGAGATCGCCGGCTACGACGCGGTCCCGACCTCTTCCAGGGCCGACGCGGTGCTTGAGAACACCTGTTTCACGTTCCCCACCCTCCGGACCCACTATGATTCCGCCGTTGCGAGGGTGTGGGCGGGTTTGCGGCCAGTCACGCCTGCAGGCACGCCGCTTATTGGGCCATCAGCCCTACCAGGAGTGTGGATCAATGCCGGTCACGGCCATCTCGGATGGACCTTGGCTGCCGGGTCGGGTCGGCTACTCGCCGACCTGGTAGGTGGAGGCACTGCCGGCTTGAAAGCCGATTCGGTGAAACGGTTTCGACCCGAGATTGCAGCATGAGTTCGATCATCGTCACCGGCGCAAGCTCCGGCATTGGTGCGCGGGCAGCGGTGCAACTTGGAGCTGCCGGCAGGAACGTCGTGCTGGTCGGGCGCAATCTCGATCGATTGAAGACCACTGCCGATGAGGTCAAAGCCGCCGGCGGCGCGGCTCTGAGTATCGCAGAGGAGCTTGCCGATCCGCTTGCTCCGGATCGCATTGTTGATCAAGCGGTGAAGCGGTTCGGCGGCGTTGCGGGGTTGGTCAATAACGCCGCCACGATACGTACTATGCCGCTCGAGGACTATACGCTCCCCGTGATCGATGACCATTGGGCAACGAACGTAAGGGCGCCCATGCTGCTCACCCATGCCGCTCTTCCGCATCTCATTGCAGCCAAGGGCGCGGTGGTGAACATCTCCTCGTCATCGGGAACCCTGGTGAGGCCCGGGCAGTCGCTCTATGGCATGACCAAGGCGGCGGTCGAATATCTAACCCGTTCCTATGCCGGCGAGTTCGCCAGTCGCGGCGTGCGCTTCAATGCCATCGCATACGGGCCAGTTGATACGCCGATCCATCAGACCTGGGCGCAGGACCTTAATGCGGCGTACGACTGGCTGCGGGCTCAAGTTCCCATGGGCAGGATCGGCTCGGCCGACGAGGCCGCGCGCTGGATATGCATCCTGCTGGGCCAGGATGCAGCATGGGTGACAGGCGCAATCATACCCATCGATGGTGGGCAGGTTCTCGACGTCGCGTAGTGGGCTGGATAGTTTCCAAAGACGACGCGTAATAATCAGTGAAAGAATATGTAACTCGTGCGCAAGGACCATAGATGAACCAACAGGTCGGCGACGCGCTGACGGCCGAGCGAACGCCGCGCTCCTGCGCTTAGTTGCCGACGCTCAGGTGCAGCGCTAGTCGTTTTGCGGCACCGCTTAGATGCTCCTCCGCTGCCCGTCGCGCCTCTTGCGGGTTGCTGTCCGCGATCGCCTGAAAGATAGCGACATGTTCGCGCTGGACGTCGGCCAGCAAAGCATTGCGCAGCGAACTGGCGCGCGCCTTGCGAATGAAGTTGCGGACATGGGATTCGAGAAAATCGGACATCTCGCGGAAATGCGGATTGCCAGACGCATCGACGATCTGGCGGTGAAAGGCCAGATCTTCCTCGATTCCCGCTTCACCGGCATCAAAGGCCTGTTGTATCGAATGGAGCTGTTTCTCGATCGCGGCAAGTTGCTCGGCTGAACGCCGCTCGGCGGCCAACGCCGTGGCTGCTGACTCCACCGCCATCAGCAACTCGATGACATTTTGAATGTCGAGTGCATCCGTCAAATCGACGGTGGTCAACCGGAACGCAATTTCCTTGGTTTCGATGACAAACGCGCCGAGACCCTGGCGCGTCGCCACCATCCCGTCGCGTTTCAAAGTGCCTATGGCCTCGCGCACGATAGGCCGGCTCACACCGTACTTTTCCGATAGGTCGCGTTCGGTCGGCAGCTTGTCGCCGATGACATACATTCCTGACGTAATGTCCTCGCGGATACGACCCGCGACGACGTCCACCAGGGATGGCGCACGTCTGACCCTATCGTCGACCACTATGGCATTCTCCAAATCAATCTTTCCGACCATGGATGGCAGACCCGTGCAAGCCGGCGTCGGAACGAAACAACAAATTCTGGCTCAGGATAGCAGATTCTACTTGTCAGGCAACTAAGTGACATGGTTATTAATGAAGCTAGGAGACAGCGAAGCCGCTGGTTTGCTGCTCGGTGATGCCGGCGGCAAAGAGAGGTTTCGTGTGCCTTCTTGGGAGAGCGGGTCACCGCGCCCTGGACATCGCGATTCCGCGTAATGGGAGGAACCTGTGATCAGTTGGTGGTGATGAACGAAGGCCGCATCGTCGCATGCGGTGCGGCCGGATCGGTAATTACAGAGGCTTTGCTGCGTGACGTGTTCCGAGTGGAGGCCCGCGTCGAGACGAGCCCGTACCACGGGGGACCGCACATCCACTATCTGGCCGAAACAACTCCAGCCAGATCCTCTATCGTTATAAGGTAGTGCCGAGCCAGAGCGCGGAGGCCTTCTCAGCGTCCCTGCCGAGCGCGGCTTGTGCAAGCGCGCTGTGTTCGGCCTCGACGTCGCGGCCCACAGCCACCGCGGACGCGAGCAGGCTGGGATCGGGGGGGCTCGGCCCCGCGACCGCGGGCAATCAGATGCGCGGCAGCAAATCGCTCGAATCACCTTGAGGCCGGCGGGTTGTCTTGACGCGCCGTGGGCAATCGCTTCAGGCCAAATGCAATTCGGGCCAGGATCGCTCTTAGCGACACCACTGCCGACGGAATAATGCGAAGATAGTGCCTGAATGCGGGGATGCCCATTGAAGACGGCCTACTGGCATGAATGGCGCCGCCGGCGCGCCTCTGCGCCGGGCAAAGTTGTCGCCTAGAAATAGCCGAGGATGGATTTGACCTCGAGATATTCCAGCATGCCCTCGACGCCATATTCGCGCCCGTTTCCGGACTGCTTGAAACCGCCAAACGGGGCGTGTGGATCCCAGGCCGGGTAGTTGAGATGAACCTGGCCAGAGCGGATCCGCGACGCGACGTCCCTTACGGCATCTAAGTCCTCGCCCTGCACATGGGCCCCCAGGCCGTACACCGTATCGTTGGCAATGGTGACGGCCTCGTCGACTGTGTCGTAGGGGATGATGCAGAGAACCGGCCCGAAGATCTCTTCCTGCGCGATCCTCATATGCGTGCGCACGTCCGAAAAGATGGTCGGCTTTACATAGAATCCGACATTCAGACCGCCGGGTCGACCCTTGCCGCCGGTCAGGAGTTTCGCGCCTTCCGAGATGCCGACGCCGATCATGGTTTGGATGCGATCGAATTGGGCACGGTTGGCGATTGCACCATGAGTTGAGGCTTCGCGAAGAGGCTCGCCAACAACGATCTGGGCAGCGGCCCCTTTGGCGATTTCCTCGATTTCGGTGAGCCGCTGACGTGGCACGATCATGCGCGTCGGGGCGCTGCATGACTGGCCGAGATTGCGGAAGGCGGCGGCTATGCCCAGAGAAACGGCGCGGTCGAGATCGGCGTCCGGCAGGATCACGTTGGGCGACTTGCCGCCGAGTTCCTGCGCGACACGCTTGACCGTCGGCGCTGCCGCCTGCGCCACCGCAATGCCCGCCCGGGTGGACCCGGTAATGGAGATCATATCGACATCCGGATGGGATGCGAGACCAGCACCCACGCACGGACCATCACCTTGCACGAGGTTGAATACCCCGGCCGGGAAGCCGGCTTCCTCGATCGCCTCGGCGAACAGCAGGGCGTCCAGGGGAGAAAGCTCGCTCGGCTTCAGCACGACCGTGCAGCCCGCCGCGAGCGCCGGCGAGACCTTGGCGGTGATCTGATAAAGCGGCCAGTTCCACGGCGTAATCAGTGCGCAGACACCGATCGGTTCGTGCGTGACGGCGGTTTGCCCCCGCTGCTTGACGAAGGGAAAGGCCGTCACCACATCGCGAGCGACCTTGACATGGGCGATCGCCAGCGGCACCTGCGCGCTGCGCGCATAGCTGATCGCCGCACCCATTTCGAGGGTGAGACATTGCGCAAAAAGTTCACCGCGCGCATCGAGCAGCGCCTGCAGGCGCTCGAGCAGACCGGCACGATATTCGGGCGTGGTCCGGCTCCAGGCGGCGAGTGCCCTGCGAGCTGCTGAAACGGCTGCGTCCACGTCCTCTCCATTGCCAAGCGGAAACTGGCTCACAGCCTCTTCCGTCGCCGGATTGACGACAACACTCGTCGTGGTGCCGCTCGGCTCAACCCATTGGCCATCGATAAAAAACTTATCGAGATGGCCGTTGCGCGACAGATGTTCGAGGGGCGTGATCACGCGAAAAGATCCTTCATACGGTAACAGGCACCAGAACCGGCAGGAACCGTGGACGCCCGAAATCGCCGGGAATCGCCAGCCAGTCGAAATCCTTCCCAGGATTGATCATTTTCTTTTACCGCCAGTGCCGATTTGATTGGGGCGATATCCGAGGCAGTTGCGAGCGCCTACCAGCCGCGCATTCGCTCCCAACGCCCTTCAATCTCGGGGCTGTCCCCGTTGACGACGCTGTAGAAATCATGCTGGGCGGCCATCGCACACGCATGGTTGGGCAGAATCCGGACCCGAGACCCGAGCGGCAAGTCGGGCATGGACTTGCCAGAACCGGCACGAATGGCGAGGATACCGTGTTCCTGGCTGGTCTGGACCACGATCACATCTTCAAGCACGCGCCCCTTCTCGTCGCAGACCATGCCGTAACCCTGGTCGACCTGTTGGCTTGCGGTTCCCCGGTCGCGCGAAAGCGCCATCCAACCCGCGTCAATCAGCACCCACCCCTTTTCCGGCTTGGAGCCGATAACGGTGGCTAATACGGAAATCGCGATATCGTCGCGGCCGCAGACCCCAACCCCGTGCTGGACGAGATCGAAGAACATGTAGACGCCGGCGCGCAGCTCCGTGACACCCTCGAGAGTTTGGGCGAAATGCGCTGTCGGCGTCGAGCCGACGCTGACGACAGGGCAGCCATGGCCATGGGCGCGCAGGATTTCAGCGGCGCGCACGGTGGCCGAACGCTCGTTTTCCGCCGCCTTCATCAGCGCGTCAGGCGCACTCAAGCTATAGGACTCGCCAGCATGCGCGAGGACGCCGGCGAGGTTGGCCTCCGCTGCGACAACCCTGTTGGCTACCTCGAGCAGCCTGGGATCGTCCGGCTTCAAGCCGCCGCGATGGTCATCGCAGTCCAGTTCGATGAAGACCGATGGCGTCACGCCGGTGGCTTCGCGCACCCCGGCCAGGGCGTCGGCCTGGTCCACGGAATCAAGCAACAGCTTCACATCGGCGCCGCTGCGGCGACAAAGCTCCATGGCCCGCCTTGCCGAAGCCGGCGAGAGGCCGACCGCATAGGCGATGTCGCGAAAGCCGTGGTGCGCGAAATACTCCGCCTCGGCGATCGTCGAGACCGTGATCGGACCGAGTTCGCGAGGGAACGCGTTCCGGGCGACGTCGATGCTTTTGGCCGTCTTCATATGCGGGCGCAGCACCACGCCAAGCTTCTTGGCACGCGCTGCCAGGCGCTGAATGTTGCGTCCGAGCCGTCCGCGGTCCAGCAGCAGGGTCGGCGTCACAAGGGCGGCGATACTCTTCGCCGTCGCGCTCCCTGATAGATTTGCCACGGTAGTGTTCATGATCTTGCTTCCTAAAGGAACGACTGGTTTGCCAACGCATACATATGTGCCGGGCCGTCGGAGACGGGCCGTTGCCCTTTGACCATTGCGGTGGCACTGCCGGCTCGCTTGAGTCCGAGGCTCGCAAGCCAGTCGCCCAATCCATCTTCGGCATAGACGTCAATGCGAACGAATTGATCGTGAAGCTTCGAAAGCTGCGCCAGGATCAGAAGCCGCGCATCCTCGACGCTTTCGGCCGCACAAGGACCGACGACATAGCCGCGCCCGAACTTCCTGGCGATGGCGTAGCCGGCAACCCGCTCCCCGCGCTCGATAACGAGGACCTTGCCCGCATCGGCGAGCGCAGCCACCATCGCCGACCGGGGCATGCCCGTGGCCCGTTCGTCGAAGGCCTGGATGGCCGCGAGGTCTAAGGCCGTCGCTTGACGGATGTCAGGGGTCGTCTGCGTTACGGCAACAGTCAGCGGGCCATGGTGCTGAAGTACAGTGCCCCAGGCCGCAAAGCCGCGTCGCTTATAGAGCGCGAGCCCCTCATCAGTCGAATTGAGCAGCAGGTGGCGTCCGTGTGTAGTCGCAAGCAATCCATCAAAGAGCCGCGAGCCGTTGCCACCGCCTTGCGCGGCGCCCGTGACGATGATCATTCCGGCGGAAGCATAGGTCGGTCCGTAGCTCCAGGACATGGCCGTGCCGATCACCTGTCCTGCCCGCTCCAGGACCAGACCATTTCCGACCATTGCGGCAAATTCCCAATCTTCCAGGCGATAGGGCCAGCCCATCTCCTGCGACAGCTTCAGCGCACCCGGCAAATGGCGGGCTTCCAATTTCATCAGCTCCATCGGGTTTCTGACGATGTCTGTGTCATGCTCAATGGCCATAAGTGCAACGCTGTCATTTTATCCAGGATTGAAGTCGCACCTTAGAGTGGCGTCCGGCGGACAGATTTCGCTGCTGTTTTGCCCTTTCAATTCAGCGGGATTATTCCTTTTTGAGCAGTTCCTCGGCATCCCAAACCGCGCAAATCAGGCGAGGAATATCTGGACCTTGAATCGCTCCGTCGTGGTTGCCCCGCGATCGGTGGACATCTGCACCTTTTCAGGTGTGATCTCAGCTCTGCAACGAGATGGCCGCAATACTCCCCAGCGATGAAACGCCTGATGCTCACGAGGAATTCTGGATGATCTACATCAGCGAAGAAGAGTCGGCCGCCCTTGTCACGCATGAACTTGCCTTCGAGGCGGCGCGGGAGGCGCTCGTGGCAGCAGCATCGGGGCAGAGCTGGGTCTTTCCCGCTGTTCTCGGGCGCACACAGGAGGCGAGCAATACCTTCTCCATCAAATCCGGGTCGTCGGACGACCTGACCGGAGTGAAAATCGGCTCCTTTTGGTCAGGCAACCCGGCACGTGGCCTTCCGCGCCACAACTCCACCATCGTGCTGCTCGATCGGCATACAGGTCGGCTCCGCGCCGTTATCGAGGCCGGGAAGGTCAACGCCTACAGGACGGCTGCCGCCGATGCGGTTGCGGCCGATTTCCTTGCGCGCAGGCAAGCCAAGGTTCTTGCGATATTCGGCGCCGGCAACCAGGCGGGCTTCGAAGTGCAGGCGCTGGCACGCATTCGCCCAATCGAAACCGTGCTGGTCGTCGCCCGGCCTTCACAGCGGCGCGACGCTCTTATCGATCGGATCGGGACAATGGGCCTGGAGGCGCTTGCCGCCCTGCCCGAAGAAGCCGTGCGCGCGGCCGACATCGTGGTGACGGCAACACCTTCCCGCGAACCGCTGTTCGATGCCGCTTGGGTGGGACCCGGAACTCATGTCGTCAGCATGGGATCAGATGCTCCGGGCAAGCGCGAATTACCGAGCGAATTGTTTACCAGGGCACGTCTGTTTTGTGATCTGATTTCCCAGTCCATCCAGATCGGCGAGTTCCAACATGTGCGCGACGAGATCGACGCCGGCCTGCTTGCGGCAACGCCAATCGGCGATGTCATTGAAAAGCGTGCCCGCGGACGCCGCTTCGACAATGAAATCACTGTCTTCGACAGTTCCGGTATCTCTCTCCAGGATCTCTACATGGCCAACGCGCTGATCCGCGCGAAAGCGTCCCACCACTGACCGGCTTCGCACCCACAGGTCTCAGCCCCGAAGGATTTTTCCACTGCAATAAAGACCTTTACAACCGAGCCGTGCTTCATGGCACCGCATGAGCTCAAGACTCCGGTCCACCGCCAACGACCACATGGCAACCAAGTCCCAGATTCGATAGTCCTGAGTGAGAAACCAGCGTCATCCTCGCCATCGGAATTCTGCCATGAACGTTCGTGCCGTAGATCGCGCACTTGAGGCTAGTCCCGACCGCCGCCTACCAGTCCATCACCACCTTGCCCGAACAAATAACGGCCTCCGATTGCTCAAGCAATTCTTCAGCAGGCCGTACCCGGCACGATTTCGGCGATGTAGGTCTTTACGATGTGCATATCGGCGGGAAGGACCTTAAATCGTCTCGGCAAGTCTTCTATTCCATCGAACCGTTTTGGACGACTTGGCTCGCGGCCCAAAGCCTCCCTGATGGTCTCCGGCTGATCTTCAGATAGCGGCGATGTCCAGCTTCGAGCCGTCGACCAGACGCGACAGGCGAAACGGTGTAGGATCGATGCAAGGCGTGTCGTTTACGACAAGCTCTGCGGCCAGATGACCAAGCCCCGGGCCCAAACCGAAGCCGTGACCCGAGCAGCCCGCCGCGAGGACGAGACCTTTCACCCCGTCTACCTGCGACACCACAGGCACTGCGTCCGGCGTGCAATCCACGAAGCCGCCCCAGGCACTATCGATCTCTATATCGCCGAGTTGAGGGAAGGTTTTCCGGACACTCTCCACCACTTGGCTTACCAGCCATTTTAAGGGTGGAGGATCCAGCACGCGGTTCTGTTCGAAGATCCGATCGTCGCTGGTCAGCAGCGCCGGCATTGAGTCCGGCCCCGAAAGAAACGATCGGCCGATGCCGAGCCTGACGTTCTTTAAGCGACGCAAGAATTGCGGCATGAATTCCCGGCTATACCGGATAGCCTGGGGCGTGATTTCGAGGTTCGCCTTGCCGCTGATCGCAAGCGTATAGCTGCCGTCCAGTCGGCGCGTGATGGTGCAGTAGGGTGTGGAGACCGCCTCGCCTATGTTGATTGTCGGGGTGGAACGCAGCGCGGTCTGCCGGATGCTCGCTTGGGGGAAACTGATCCCGAGCGGCCTAAGGAAGCGCGAGGACCAGGCGCCGGCGGCGCACAGCACCGCGCTGGTTCTGATGTAGCCCTTCTCCGTGTGCACGCCCGCAATCTTGCCATTGGCCAAGTCGAGCGCCCGCGCGGCGCATTCCTGATGGATGGTGGCGCCCAGAGCTCTGGCCCCATCGGCGATAGCCGGCGCGGCGAGCGCAGGTTCGGCCTTACCATCCCGGTCCGAATAGGTCCCGCCGACCCATTTGTCGCGCGCTTCGGGGACGCGATCGGCCACCTCCGCCCGGCTCAGCATGCGGGTGTCGACCTCGTACTCCCTGGCGACCTCCCGCCACCTTTCCCAGCCGGCGAGCACAGCCTCGTCGTGAGTCGCATAGACGAGACCGCAGCGTCGAAATCCAAGGTCCCGATTGATATCGCGCGTCAGCTCGTCCCACAGTCGCATGGAGATCACCGAGAGCGGCAGTTCGCGCCGGTCGCGGTTCTGCTGGCGGCACCAACCCCAGTTTCGGCTCGATTGTTCACAGGCGACGTGGCCCTTCTCGAGCAGAGCCACTGAGAGGCCACGCTTCGCCAGGAAATAGGCGGCCGTAGAACCGAGGATGCCGCCGCCGACGATGACGACGTCGACTTCGGCCGGGAGACGCTCATCGCTGTGAATGCGTTCGACTCGGGGCGACATGTTCCAACCAACCTCGGCTGCCAAGAATGCGGAAGCAAAGTTCCGATCAACCCTTCATCGCATCGTGCGCTCGAAAGAATGTGCCGAAATGATCTAGGACCTCGCCAGATGTACGGGTTTTTGATCCCCTGATCGATACGAACTGCTCAAGCCCGACCGAGTTCCAGTTCGGCGCAGGGCGGCGTAACCTGCTCGCGAGTCCGTTGGATCGCGCTTGAGGTCTTGAGCCTGCGTGCGAATTGTAGGCGGCAACTAAGTCGGAGCTGTTACCCGAGCTGATCGTGGCTCTCGTAGCAGAAGCGTTGACCGTGGCGTCCTTGATCGTGCGGTACATCTTCTCGACCTGTCCATTGGTCCAATGATGCTTGGCCTTAATCGTACGGTGCTCGATGTCGTCGTGGCGCAGGCATATTCGAAGACATGCGCCCCGTCGCCTTTGCCCGTCAGCGGCTGGCGCGCCAGAACGCGATACGGTCCTGCAACCGATAGCCCTGGATAACCGCCGGCATGAACCACGGATTGCCGCGATAGAGCGGAATGGCGGAAGGCGGTCGAAAGTCGAATGCGGTGCGCGCCTGCTCGCCATGCCCCATCAGCTTGTGGGCCGCACGCATACCGACCCACGGTGCCCACACCACACCCGAACCACAGAAGCCGGTGGCATAGACCACACCATCCTTCTCGAAGATGCGGGGCAGCATGTCGCGGTTCATCGCCACGTTGCCGAACCAGCAATGCGAAAGGCGCACGTTCTCCAACTCCGGGAAGAGGTTCACCAGGCCCTTGCGTAGGAGAAGTTGCGGCGCCGCCGGATCGCCGACGCGAGAACTGTCGCGGCCTCCCAGCAGAATGCGTTTTCCGTCAGGCGAGGGACGATAATAGAAACCGAGCTGCCGGTTTTCGGTGATCGTCATCAGCTTCGGCATCAGTCGCGCCATGACGTCGGGCGCAAGTTCCTCGGTGACGATGATCCGGCTGCGGACCGGGACCAGCCGTCGACGCAGAAAGGGGGCGGCGCCGTCGGTATATCCATTGGTACAGACCAGAACCTGCCGTGCATCCACCGTCCCTGCGGAAGTCACGACGCGGAACCCCGAACCATTCCTCTCGATCGACTTGACCACCGTATTCGAATGGACCGTCAACCCGGATGCGAGCGCGACCCGCAGAAGTTCAGCATGGAATTTGGCCGGGTGTAGCCCGCCAATGTCCCTCCGGACGGTCCCGCCGCGGTAGAAATCGGTGCCGATATAATTGCGCTGCTCGGCATGCGGAACGGCGTAAGACTCGATCCGCAGTTTCTTCGCCAGTGTCTCGGCGCCGCGCGCCATTTTCCCATACTGTTGATACCCGAAAGCGCCTTTGAACTGGCCAACCAGCCGGAAGTCGCAGTCGAGCCCTTCGGCCCTGATGAAGTCATAGAGGAATTCGCGCGCGATCTTGCCCTCGGCTTCGATCGCCATGGCCTTCTGTTCACCGAAGCGCCGGGCGATCGTGGCATGGTCGGGCCGTATGCTCCCGCTCGTAATCCCGCCGTTGCGCGTGGAAGCACCCTCGCCCGGATTCATGGCATCGAAAGCGGCGACCGAGCGTCCCTCGCGCGCCAGCACCAGCCCGGCCGAAAGCCCGGCATAACCGGCGCCGACAATTGCCACGTCAAGTGTCTTTGCAACGGGCCGCGGCGGCAGCGGCATGACGGGCGCCGCTTCCCACCAGTAGGGCGTGTTCTTTTCGGCGACTTTGGGCTCTTGCACGTGACTGACTTCTTCTTGACGTTCCAGGGTTTAGGGATGTGACGGGTCGCGGTATTCAGATATGGTCATCTCGCACATCCAGAGCGTCACGCAGTCCGTCGCCGATGAAATTGAAACTGGTCACCGCGATGGTGATGGCAGCTCCGGGGATGATCGCCAGCCAAGGTGCGCTGCCCAGATATTGCTGGGCGCCATTGAGCATGTTGCCCCAGCTGGGCAGTGGCGGCTGGATCCCGTAGCCGAGGAAGCTGATGTAGGCTTCCATGAGAATGGCGCGCGCGACGGTCAAAGTGGAAGCAACGATGATTGGCCCGATGGCGTTGGGCAGTATCTCGCGGAACATGATATGGGTGCCGGTCAGTCCCAGCATTCGCCCGGCCTGGACGAATTCGCGCTCGCGAAGCGAGCGGACCTCGGCCTCTACAATTCGGGCTACTTCCATCCAGCTGGTCGCAGCGATGACGACGGTGATCATTATCGGGCTGGGCTTCAGGGCTGCGGCAAGGGCCAGAACAAGGAAGATGGACGGGAAGGCCAGAAAGCCGTCTACCATGCGCATCAGCGAGGCTCCTATCCAGCCGCCGCGGTATCCAGCAATTACTCCAACGAGCGTGCCGATCAGCGTCGACAACAGCATGGCGAAGAAGCCCACAAGCAACGAGATTCGTCCCGCCATCAAGAGCCTTGCCGCCAGGTCGCGACCGAGCGGATCAGTGCCCAGGAAATGGTGGCCCGTGAGCGGGGGAGCAAAGCGGGCCCGCAGATCGATATACAATGAGTCATAGGGCAGGAGATGGGGGCCGACGACGCAAGCGAGGCTGAGGAGGATGATCATCGCCAAGCCGAGCAGCGCCAGGCGATGGCGCATGAAACGAAGTGCCGCGCGGTTGTTTGTCCATCGGCTTGGCGCTGCATTTGCGGTGAGAGCGGTCATGTTGGCTGTCTCCTGTCGGGGAAGTTGCGCGCTCAAGCCAAACGAATGCGTGGATCGACGATAGCGACGACAATGTCGGCGATCAGGTTTCCAAGCAGAACGAGGATAGCGGAGAACATCAGCAGCCCCATCACAACCGGATAGTCGCTGTAACCAAGGCTATCGAGGAACAAACGTCCCATTCCTGGCCAGGTAAAGACAGTTTCGGTCACCAGCGCACCGGTCAGGACGCTGGGAAGCTGCATCCCGGCCAAGGTAATCATCGGCAAAAGCGCATTGCCGACGACATGCTTCATCAGAATCCGGCGCTCACTCAAGCCCTTGGCCCGAGCCGTCTTGACGAAGTCCTGGCTGATGGCATCGAGGGTCGCCGTCCGCATGTAGCGGCTCCAGATCGCTACATGGACCAGCGACAGCACGATGCTTGGCAGGATCAGATGGTGGAGGTAGCCCAGGATCGAGGTGTCGCCGATCTCGGACATATTGCCCGCCGGCAGCCAGCCCAGCTTCAGGGAAAAGATGTAGATGCCGACGAGGCCGAACCAGAAGGTAGGGACCGACAAAGCGATCATGGCACCGACAGTCGCTAGATAGTCGAATAGCGAATAGCGGCGTGTGGCGCCCCGGATTCCAATCCAGGCGCCAATGGAGATCGCAATCACGGTTGAGGATCCCATCAGCAGCAGCGTGGCGAACAGATGCCTGCCGATCACCTCCAACACCGGCGCGCCGTCGCGGAAGGAATGACCCCAGTCGCCCTGCAGCAGCCGCCATGCCCAGTCCAGATATTGGACCCATATAGGGCGATCAAGGCCCAGCAGCCCCTTGAGCCGCTCGATATCCTGCTGGGTCATTCCGGGATCGAGCCCGAATTGCGCCAGCGGGCCGCCCGGGAGAAGGTTCAGAATGCCGAAGCCGATGATCGAAACGATCACCAGCAGCACCAGGCTCTGCGAGAGGCGATTGAGCAGGAAGCCGCGCATTCTGAGTCCTCCGTTGTGGGTTGGCGATTTTTGTTTGTTGCCGCCGCCAGGATGAAATCCGGCGACGGCAATAGGATGGATCAGGCCTTCCAGCGCCAGTCTGCGGCATGCCACGACGCGGTGCGCGTGTTGGCATTGGGCTTGAAACCGTCCAACCCTGCCTTGCGTCCGAGCACGTTTGTGATCGCTAACAGCGGCAGGAAGGGCAGATCATGGCGCACCACTTCCTGCACGCGATTGTAGATCCCGCGCCGCTCTTCCGGATCGAAGCTGCGAGTACCCTTTTCGAGCAGGGCATCGACCTCGGGGTTGGAGTATTGCCCGGTGTTCGAACCGCGTCCGCCCTGGGCGGCGATTGCCTTCGTGTGCAGGCGGTTTGTGGCGTCTGGGTCAGCGGCAATCAGATAGGTAACGCCCACCATAGCTGTGTCGAACTGCGACTTCAGCCAGAATTCGCCCCACATGACTGCAGCCGGCAAGTTCGAGATCGTCATCTCGACGCCGATCTCGGCAAACGTCTGCTGCAGGAACTGCTGCGTCTGCTCGCGCAGGTTGTTGCCTGAAGTTGTCGAGTTGGAGAAGGCCAGTCGCACTCCATCCTTGGCGCGGATTCCATCCGGCCCCGGCGCCCAGCCGGCCTCATCAAGAATCTGGCGCGCACGGTCCAGATTGAACTCCTGCACGGGCAGGTTCGGATTGTAGTAGAAGGACTCCTGCGGCATGAAGGTCTCAGTGAGTGTGCCGACGCCGTAATAGATCGTGTCGACAATCGCTTTCCTGTCCATCGCGGTGTAGAGCGCCTGGCGCACTGCTAGATCCTTGAACTGCGGGCGGCCCAGATTGAGGTAGATCGACTCCACGGATGCGCCGGTCTCCAATGTCACCACGCGGTCTGGCAATTCGCGGGCTTCAGCATAATGGTCGGCCGTAATGTAGGATTGATCGACCAGGTCGACGTCGCCGCTCTTGAACTGCGTATAGAGCACCGTCATGTCGGGAATGTATTTGAAGATGAGCTGCTCGACATAGGGGCCCTCGCCGGCATACTCCGGGTTGGCGGCGAGCTCGATGTGGTCGCCCGCTACCCGCTGGCTCCACTTGAAAGCGCCGGTGCCGATCGGCGCCTGGTTGAACGCCGCTGTATTCGGATCGGCCTCTTTCCCCAGAATGTGCTTGGGCACCATGAAGGTTTCGGCCAGGAACGACAGATAGGGCGAAAAAGCCTCCTTCATGCGCCAGGTGATCTCGGTAGGCGAAACGACTTTGATATCTTGGACGAGCGAGTGACCGCTCGTCCGCCAAGCGCGAAATTTGGGGTTCGTGATGAGCTCAAGGGTGAATTTCACGTCCTCGGCCGTGAAGGGCTCGCCGTCGTGCCAGCGGACATTGTCGCGCAACCGGATGCGCCAGTTGAGGCCGTCCTGCGAAATGCCGCCGTTCTTCTGGCTTGGCACCTCGGCTGCGAGATTCGGCTGGAGAACGCCTTTTGCGTCCATTCTGACCAACGCATCAAAAACAGAGAAATGGACCGCGTCATCGACTTCGATATGCGCCATCAACGGATTGAACACGGTCGGCTCTTGTGAAAGGCCGACGACGACGCGACCGGCCGGACCCGCAGCGGGGCTCTTCGCGAAGGCGGGCTTGCCGAGCAGATTGGGCGCGATGAGGCCGGCGGCCCCACCTAACCCCATCAGTCGCAGCGCCTGGCGTCTCGAATAGTTGGAGGTAGTCGTTGAATCTTTGGTCATGGTAGTTCCTCTCTCTTGTTATTCTTCATGCGTTTGCTGCAATGGGACGGGCATTGCCCGGTCGTTCCCCTGGAATTGCCGCCACGAGTTGGCGCGTGTAGGCCTGTTGCGGGTTCAGGAATATCTGCGAGGGCGGTCCGCGCTCGACGATCCAGCCCTTCTGCATCACGGCAATTTCGTCACAGATCTGACTTGCGACGCGCAGGTCGTGCGTGATGAAGACCATCGACACGCCGGTCTCGCGCTGGACCTGGTCCAGAAGCTGCAGGATCTGCGCCTGGATCGACACGTCAAGCGCGGAGACCGCCTCGTCGGCGATCAATAGCTTCGGTTTGAACATCAGCGCACGAGCGATGCCGATGCGCTGGCGTTGTCCACCCGAGAACTCGTGCGGGTAGCGGCCGAAGGCGCCGGCATCGAGACCGACATGGGCCAGAAGCGCACGCGCTTGCTCGCGCGCCTGGGCATAGGGCATCCCGTGAGCCACCGGACCTACTGTCAAAATGTGGCCGACGGTTGAGCGCGGGTTCAGAGACGCGAAGGGATCCTGGAAGATCATCTGGATCCGCGGCCTTAGCGGGCGGAACTTCGCCTCGGAAAGCTTGGCTATGTCAGATCCCTCGAACAAAATCTCGCCGCCGTCGCTGTCCAGCAGCTTGATCAGGAGCCGGCCCAACGAGGATTTTCCCGAACCGCTCTCGCCCACCACCCCCAGCGTGCGGCCGGGCGCCAATTCGAATGATACCTCGTTCACCGCTTTCACTATTCGCTGCGCGCCGAACAGCGCCCCGCCGCCACGATAGGTCTTCACCAGACCCTCGACTTTCAGGATCGGCTCCTTGCTGGCGGCTTCCGCACGAGGGCGATCTTCGCCGGTCAAATGCGGTACGGCCGCGATCAGGCGCTGCGTATAAGGATGCTTGGGCGACTTCAACACCTGCTCGGCGCTGCCCTGTTCGACGATGTGGCCTTTTTCCATCACCACGACGCTGTCGGCGATCTCGGCCACCACACCGAAATCGTGGGTGATGAACATCACAGTCATGCCTTTGCGGCGCTGAATGTCACGGATCAGTTGCAGGATCTGGGCCTGGGTGGTCACGTCGAGCGCGGTGGTTGGCTCATCGGCGATCAGCACCGTCGGCTCAAGCGCCAGGGCCATTGCAATCATGACGCGTTGCCGCTGCCCGCCCGAAAGCCGGAAAGGGTACTGGTGATACATGAGTTCGGGATCTGGCAGGCCGACTTCGTTAAGCAGCTCGATGGCGCGGTTTCGACAGGCTTGTGGTGTCCCGTATCCATGCGCTGCCATCACTTCGTCAATCTGCGCGCCCACGGTCATCAGGGGGTTGAGCGCCGAGAGCGGGTCCTGGAAGATCATCGACACGACCCGGCCGCGCAGGTTGCGCAGCTTGTCGGGCGACATGCCGATGATGTTCATTCCTTCCAGCTGGATGACACCCGATGAGACGCGGATCACCTTTGGCAGAAGACCCATGATCGCGTTTGCCGTGACCGACTTGCCCGATCCGGACTCGCCGATGATGCAGAGGATCTGGCCGCGTTTCAGATCGAACGAGATGTTCTCGACCGCATGGACCCGCTCCATCCCGGCCGGCAGGCTTACGGTCAGGTCACGCACCGAAAGCGCCACTTCATGAGGAGCTACAGCTTGGATGCTGGCGATCATCGAGACCTCTCCCTTTTCAGCCGCGTTCTTTAGCCCGCTGCGGATTGCGTTTTCGATCTCCGCCCCCGGGCGATCAATCGGTGAAACTGTTCCCTATCGTGAACTCTCCGGCTCACTTTAAACCTCCCTGCCATCGGGGCCCTGCGGAGCCTGCCCTTGTTGCGGATGTCCGGGGAGCAACGGACCTTAATCGACAATGAGTGTGACCCATTCTGGCCGGGAGAGTCGCCGAAACTTAGCTCTCAGGCAGCAGGAACTTCTGCAAAGGAGGTCGAAATTGGCATTTCACTCTGTGCCTGGTCCGGCGCCCTGGGAACAGGTCAGGCAAGTGCATCCTTCAGACAACAGTATGTGCCTACCGTGGGAAGGAGCCGTGGCTTGCCGCAACGGCCGAATCTCCCGAAACCGGGGGACCATCGCTCCGCCAATGATACCGAAGTATTGTAACAGCAGGAAGCAAACTTCATTGCAGCGTCACCTCATGGTCATCCAGGGCCGATTCGAAGAGGTGAGGATATGCCCCGGTTCCGGAGGTGAGGACGCAACCGGTCTCCAGTCGCAACAAATGTCCGTCCCCCACGCCTCAAACGGCAGGATATTTCGCCCGCCTACAAATTTCGCGGGTTATGGCTGAAGCCCATGCACTAGGCTGGGCCAGACACAGGTTTCCTGCCCATGCCTGCACCACTCATGCATATCGAATCCAGCCCATCACTGCCTCGCGAGGCGGACGTCGTCGTCATCGGCGGCGGCGTGGTGGGCGTGTTCACGGCGTATTATCTCGCGCGCCGCGGCCTCATGGTCGCCCTGGTCGAGAAAGGGCGCGTCGCCGCCGAGCAGTCCAGCCGAAACTGGGGCTGGTGCCGCCAGCAGAAC
This sequence comes from Mesorhizobium sp. WSM4871, assembly GCF_055811295.1. Lineage (NCBI taxonomy): Bacteria > Pseudomonadati > Pseudomonadota > Alphaproteobacteria > Hyphomicrobiales > Phyllobacteriaceae > Mesorhizobium > Mesorhizobium sp. WSM4871. The sequence continues at coordinate 260,444 of NZ_JBVVPU010000007.1, forward strand.
CGCGATGCGCGCGAGCTGCCTATGGCAACCAAGAGCCTCGATCTCTGGGAGAAGATGGCACACGAGACTGGCGAGGATACTGGATTTCGCCGTTGCGGGCTCCTCTATCTCTCACAGGATGAAAATGAGCTGGCGGGCTGGGCGAAATGGCGTGACTTCGCCAGGACGGTGGGCGTTACGACGCATGTTCTGAGCGCGGAGGAAGCCACCGAGAAGGGCAACGCGACCGGGCGCAGATGGAAGGGCGGCGTTTTCTCACCGACTGACGGAACGGCGGATCCCTCCAAGGCAGTGCCGGTTGCCGCGCGCGGCATCGTGGCGGCGGGCGGTACCGTGCATCAGCATTGCGCGGCGCGTGGACTGGAGTTGAGGGCCGGCAGGGTCAGCGGCGTCGTGACGGAAGCGGGAACCATCCGTACGAAGACCGTGGTCATGGCCGGAGGCGCATGGGCTTCTTCCTTCTGTAACCAGCTTGGTATGCGCTTCCCGCAAGCTGCCGTGCGTCAGTCCATTCTAGCCGTGGCGCCAGGCGCAAGCGGCCTGCCCGATGCCCTGCATACCGCGAGCGTCTCGCTGACGCGGCGCAGCAACGGTGGATACACGCTGGCGATCAGCGGGCGGGCTCGCGTCGATCCAACGCCACAGCAGCTCAGGTTCAGCCGCGAGTTTATACCGATGTTCGCCCGTCGCTGGCGCAGTCTCGCCCCGGGCGCCTTCGAGGGCTGCCGTCAGGGCCATGAAAGTCTGCGCAAATGGGCCCTTGACGATATTACGCCAATGGAACGGAACCGGATTCTCGACCCAAAGCCCGACATGGGACAGATTCGGCTGACATATCGAAGAGCCTGCGAATTGATCCCCGAATTCCAACGCATCGCGATCGCCGATGTCTGGGCGGGTTATATCGACAGCACACCCGACGGCATTCCAGCGATCGGCGAAGTGGAGGGAATTCCGGGCTTCATCCTGGCGGCGGGATTCAGTGGTCACGGCTTCGGGATTGGCCCCGGCGCGGGGCATATGATCGCCGACATCGTCACAGGCAGCGAACCTATTGTCGATCCGCGTCCTTATGGGCCCGAACGCCTGAAGACCGCTGCGTGGGGCAAGGTCGCTGAATTCTGAAAAGATCAACTTGCCAAGGTACAATCAGTCGCACACGAGATTGAGGCCGCGAGTGCTCAAAACAGGGAAGTGACGATGCGCGAATACGAGATTGCCGCCATTCCTGCCGACGGGATCGGCCCAGAGGTGATCGCCGCCGGTCTCCAGGCGCTTGAGGCGCTGCAGCAGCGCTGCGCCGACTTCAAGCTGCGCGTCCAGCACTTCGACTGGGGCTCGGACTACTACAAGGCCAATGGCCGGATGATGCCCGAAGATGGAGTGGCGCAACTGAAGCGCTTCGATGCCATCTTCTTTGGCGCGGTAGGCTCCCCCGATGTGCCCGACGACATCACGCTCTGGGGTCTCCGGCTGCCGATTTGCCAAGGCTTTGATCAGTACGCAAATGTGCGGCCGACCAGGATACTGCCCGGAATCGTCTCGCCGCTGGCGGGCGTTGGCCCCGGCGATCTGGATTGGGTGATCGTGAGGGAGAATTCAGAGGGCGAGTATTCGGGCCATGGCGGCCGTGCCCATCGCGGTCTCCCCGAGGAGGTCGGAACCGAAGTCGCGATCTTCACGCGCGTCGGCGTCACCCGCATCATGCGCTATGCATTCCGGCTGGCGCGGTCACGGCCGCAAAAGCTACTGACTGTTGTTACGAAATCCAACGCGCAGCGTCACGGCATGGTGATGTGGGATGAAATCGCAGCCGAAGTGGCTCGGGAGTTCCCCGACGTCGCGTGGGACAAGATGCTGGTTGATGCTATGACGGTGCGCATGACACTCAAACCTCGCAGCCTCGATACGATCGTCGCCACCAATCTTCATGCCGATATTTTGTCGGACCTTGCAGGCGCGCTGGCGGGCAGTCTCGGCGTTGCACCGACCGCCAACATTGATCCCGAGCGGCGCTATCCCTCGATGTTCGAGCCAATTCACGGATCGGCTTTCGACATCGCCGGCAAGGGTATCGCCAACCCGGTCGCGACCTTCTGGACCGCCGCCCAGATGCTCGAACATCTGGGCGAGAGCGCAGCCGCCCTCCGGTTGATGAGCGCTGTGGAAGCGGTTACGAGTGAAGGCGTGCTGACGCCGGACGTTGGCGGGACAGCGACCACGCAGGACGTGACGGACGCCGTCTGCCGGACGATCCGCGGTTCGAACGTGTGACAGGTTTGCGATGAAGCTCGACAAGATCGACATCAAGATCTTATCCCAACTCCAAAAGAACGGGCGGGTCACCAACGTCGAGCTTGCCGACCTGGTCAATCTATCGCCCAGCCCTTGCCTGATGCGGGTGAAAAAGCTTCAGGCGGAAGGCTTCATTACCGGCTACTCCGCCCAGATCGACGTGTCCAAGCTCGGACAGACTCTAACGATCTTCACCGAGGTGACGCTCAAGCACCATCAACAGAACGACTTCGCGAGATTTCTCACCGCCATTCAGAAAGTCGATTCTGTTATCGAATGCCATCTGATTTCGGGCGGCTATGATTACCTTGTGAAGTTCGTCACGGCGGGCATAAGCGAGTATCAGACGATCATGGAGCGCATGCTCGAATTGGATATCGGCATCGATAAATATTTCAGCTTCGTCGTGCTGAAGTCACCGATCGTAAAATCCCATCTGCCTCTCGACATCATTTTCGACAAATGAAAAAGGCCGCCCCGCAGTCTGGAACTGGAGAGCGGGCGCCACCGACGATCATCCCTTCATCGCTTCCCGCACATCCTTGTCTTCGAGGGTTTGATCCAGCGTCATCCGGGTGCGTTCGAGGATACCATCGATATCGTCGTCCGTGCAGCAGAGCGGCGGCGCAAAGCCCAGGATGCCACTGTTGAAGGCGCGAATGACAAGGCCGTTCTCCCACGCGCGGTCGAAGATGCGGCGCCCCGGATCGGCCGCCGCCGGCAGTGGTGTTTTGCGCTCCTTGTCCGTGACCAACTCGATCGCGGCCAGCATGCCGCGACCGCGAATATCGCCAACCAGCGGGTGATCGGCGAGCGATTGAAGGCCGTCCATCAGGCGCTTCCCGGCCTTGCGCCCGTTCTCGAGCAAGCCATCTTCATAGAGACGCAGGCATTCGAGCCCGACTGCCGCGCTCACCGGATGGGCTGAGTAGGTATAGCCGTGGCCGACAGCCGCTTTGCCGGCTCCGTCCGCGATCGTATTGTAGACACGGTCGGTCATGAAGACGGCGCCCATCGGCACGTAGCCCGACGTCAGTCCTTTCGCTGTGGTCATCAGATCCGGCACGACCTCGTCCTCCTCACAAGCGAAAAGGGGGCCCGTGCGGCCAAACGCGGTGATGACTTCGTCGGCAACGAACAGAATCTCGTGTTCCTTGCACACGGCGTGCAGGGCCTTTAGCCAGCCCGCCGGTGGAACCAGGACACCACCCGAACCCTGGATAGGTTCAGCGTAGAAGGCCGCGACGCGATCGGCGCCCAGTTCAGCGATCTTGGCCCGTAGCGCCGCGACCGATGCATCGATGATCGCCTGCGGGTCGGAACCGACCGGATTGCGATAGGCGTAGTGCGAGGGGATCCTGTGCTGCCAGTCGTAAGGCACGCCAAAGCCCGCATGGAAAGCCGGCAGCGCGGTCAGACCTGCCCCTACCGTCGAGGATCCATGGTAGCCATACTCGACCGAGATAAACTGGTCTTTTCGCGGCGCACCCTTGGCGTGGTAATAGTAGCGAACGAAACGGATCGTGCTGTCTATCGCGTCGGAACCGCCCAGCGTGAAATAGACATGGTTCAGATCGCCAGGCGCCAGTTCGGCAAGCCGGGCGGCAAGACGAATGGCCGGCTCAGACCCCAGCCCGAAGTATCCCGTCGCATAGGGGAGCTCTCTTAGCTGCTTGGCCGCTGCCTCGACGACGCTTTCCTGCCCGTATCCAATGTTGACACACCATAGACCCGCGAATCCGTCCAGCAAGGTTTTCCCGCTTGCCTCGGTCACTGTCGCGCCCTTGGCGGATTTGAGCACACGCACGCCCGTCTCTTCGTGGCTGCGATAGGATGAAAACGGATGAACCAGATGTGTGCGATCGAGTTCGATCAGGGAGTTTGCAAGCATTTCTTCCTCCGATTTCAGCCTAGCGCCTGACTAACGAGCGCATAAGTTTGGTGTGACCTGATTTCGACCTTTGGCTCTTCTGCGGTTCGTCGCATGGTGATGCCACCACCGACGCGGGCCAGCCCGCGACGGGTGAGCCACTCGCCGAGACCCGTGGATTCGTCGGTATCGCTACGGACAAACTCGCCCGCACTGTCTGCCAGCAGGAAGTCGATCAGGCATCTCGCTTCGTGAAGCTTCCTCGCCACCACCGGCCCAATCACCAGCCCTCGACCAAAACGACGAATTGCGGCAAACGCCTGAACATCGCCTTGATCGCGAACGACGGCGAACTTCGCCCGCCCGCACAACGAGTGCATGAGTGCCGGCTGGTCGTGACCAAACGCGGCGCAATCCAGAGCAACAAGGCGCGGATGGTCGCCGTCCTCGCCCCAGGACACATGTGCCGGTGCGTCTACAGACGGCACCAGGCCCTGGTGCTGCACGATCTTGCCGGCCGCGACAAATCCCAGCTTCTCGTAGAGCGGGAGCCCTTCCAGCGTCGCCACCAAATAGCAGGTGCGCTCGCCTACCCTGGCAAGCGCCTCCTCCATCAGCTTGCGCCCGAGCCCGCGACCGCGCATTGCGGCATCGACGATGACCATGTTGACGGTGGCGGCATCGTCGCCATAGGGCGTCATCATGAAGGTCGTTACGACCAGTTCTTCCTTCAGTGCGACTATTCCCTGGCTCACCGACTGGGCCAGCTCCCAATCCTCGCGGCGATGCGGCCAGCCGACTTGCCGCGACAGTTCGACAGCACCCCTCAGATGCGCCAATGTCATCGTTTCCAGCGTAATCTGCTGCGTTGTCATGGTTCAGTCCGGGCCTGAATTCTCTGAGTTCAAGGTAGGCTGCCGCAGACAGCAGTTCCTTCCGACCAAGAGCTGAGCGATAGGTGTTTTGACTTTCCTTTGCCGCCGTCGCCGCATGTTATGCGGACGGACAGCGGGCAGACCGCGCTCCCCTGGCAGACCGAACGGTCTCGGGCGCAACTCTCTGCCAAGGCTCTACCGCGATACGAAACAATCTGCTTCGGGGCGCGTCGATTGCGGCGACTCGTCTTGTTCGGCTCTCACTATGATCCTCGCTGTTAAAGGCACGCAGTGCCGCCACGATTGGAAGGATCGACGCGCATGAACCAGTTCAGACCGAAATACATCACCTTCGATTGCTACGGTACGCTGACCAACTTCGATATGGCCGGCGCGGCAAGGCGAGTTTACGGTGCGGAGCTCTCCCCAGCCGTAATGGCGCAGTTCATCAAGGATTTCTCGGCCTATCGCCTCGATGAGGTTCTTGGCGCTTGGAAGCCTTATAGCGAGGTCGTGCACAGTTCCGTGGAGCGCGCCTGCAAGCGCAACAATGTGACGTTCCGGCCTGAGGATGCCCAGCGCATTTATTCGGAAATACCGTCATGGGGTCCGCACCCGGATGTCCCGGCGGGGCTGGCCAAGGTCGCTAAGGAAATCCCACTGGTGATCCTGTCGAACTCCATGAAGAGCCTGATCATGTCGAACGTAGAGAAACTCGGCGCACCCTTCCACATGATCATCACGGCCGAGGAGACCGGCGCCTACAAGCCGCATATGAAGGGCTTCGAGTACATGTTCGACAAGCTCGGCTGCGGCCCGGAAGACATCATGCATGTGTCGTCCTCATTCCGCTACGATCTCATGACCGCCTATGATCTTGGCATCAAGAGCAAGGTCTGGGTGAATCGCGGCCACGAGCCCGCCAACCCCTTCTACGAATACACCGAGATCAAGGACATCGGCGGTCTGGCCGGCGCCGTCGGGCTGGAGCCCGTTCGCGAATTCGCCTGAACGTCTGTTGCTGGTGCTGTCGTGCCAGGCTGAGGCGCTCCCCGCCACGTTAATGATCACTGGTCGCAATACAGAGGAGGGGGCGGTTTTCACCGCCCCTTCCTTGTTGTTCCAACGCTTTGGAAGCAGCAGGTGTCTCCACCTGCTTGCAAGACAACTAGTTAAGCCCGCCAACATGAAGGGTCTTGACCTCGAGATATTCCTCGATGCCGAGCTGCGATCCTTCGCGCCCCACCCCTGACTGCTTGACACCACCGAAAGGCGCAACCTCGGTCGAGATCATGCCTGTGTTGAGCCCGACCATGCCGAACTCCAGCGCTTCGGCAACACGCCATGACCGCTTGAGGTTATCGGTGTAGAAGTAGGCGGCAAGGCCGAAGGGCGTACCGTTCGCGATCGCGATGGCCTCTTCCTCCGTCTCGAAGCGAAACAGCGGCGCCACCGGGCCGAACGTTTCTTCCGATGCCAGGACCATCTCGGTCGTAGCTCCTCCCAGCACGATCGGCCGTGCATATTGCTTGCCGTCCGGAACCGTCTCGCTCTGGGCGATGATCCGCGCGCCTTTCGCCTGTGCATCCGCGATGTGACGCTCGATCTTGTCGATGGCGGCCGCATTGATCATCGGGCCAATCTCAGTGCCGTCGTCGGTCCCTGCCCCAACCTTCATCCGCGCTACGCGCTGGCTCAACTTTTCTGCGAAAGCGTCGTAAACGCCCGCCTGCACGAGAATCCGGTTCGCGCAAACGCAGGTTTGACCGCCATTGCGGAACTTGGATGCGATCACCCCCTCGACTGCATTTCCCAGATCGGCGTCGTCAAAGACGATAAAGGGCGCATTGCCGCCGAGCTCGAGGCTGAGCCGCTTGATGCTATCGGCAGCACCTCGCATGAGCAGCGCTCCGACGCGGGTCGAGCCGGTGAACGAGATTTTGCGCACAGTCTCGTCGGCCATCAGTTCGTTGCCGATTTCGATGGGCATGCCGGTCACAATGTTGATCACGCCAGCAGGGATGCCTGCCCGTTCCGCCAGAACGCCGAGCGCCAGTGCCGAGAATGGTGTGAATTCCGACGGCTTGATGACAACCGTACAACCCGCGGCCAGCGCCGGCGCCACCTTGCGCGTGATCATCGCGTTGGGGAAATTCCATGGCGTGATGATGGCGCAGACGCCGACGGCCTCCTTCAGCACCAGAATGCGGCGGTCGGGCGTTGGCGACGGAATGGTCGAGCCACCGATCCGGCGTGCTTCTTCGGCGAACCACTTCACAAAGGAGGCGCCATAGCGGATTTCACCGCGTGCCTCCGTTAGAGGCTTGCCTTGTTCCAGCGTCAGCAGCAACGCCAGGTCCTCTTCATTTTCCAGTATAAGGCTGTGCCAGCGCTCCAGAAGCGCTGCGCGTTCGGCATGGGTCCTGGCCTTCCAGTCCTTGAATGCCGCCTGCGCTGCATCTATTGCAGCCCTTGTCTCATCCCGGCCCATGTCGGGCACGGCTCCAAGCACCTCCAGACTGGCCGGATCGGTCACATCGACAGTCGCGTTGCTGTGTGCCTGCTGCCAGACATCGCCAATAAGTCCCCGCTGGCGAAACAGGTCCGCATCCTTCAGGAAACCAATCTTCGTAATTGCGTTCATGGTCTTTTCCTCTGCTCTTTCAGCTTAATCCTGCCAGCACGGCCTGCGTGATTGCTTCAGTCCTGTCCTTGCCTGCAATCGTGCCTATCCCGCGTGCGGTTGCGGACTCGATTGCCGACATCACTTCGGCCGCGACCTGTCCCTCGCCCAGATGCCCGAGCATCATTGCAGCGGACCAAATCGCGGCGATCGGATTGGCGACGCCGAGATGCGCGATATCGGGTGCCGAACCATGGACAGGCTCGAACATGGAGGGCGCACTGCGATCGGGATTGATATTGGCGGAGGCGGCGTAGCCCAGCCCGCCCTGAATGGCCGCTCCAATATCCGTGAGGATGTCGCCAAAAAGGTTGGAGGCGACGATCACGTCGAGGCTTTCAGGCGCCAGGACCATGCGGGCGGCAATGGCGTCGACGTGGTAGTGCGAGACTTCCACATCGGAATAGTCCTTCGCCACCTCGCGCGTGACCTCATCCCAGAAAACCATGGAATGCTTCTGCGCGTTGGATTTGGTGACGGATGCGAGCTGCTTGCGGCGCGTCCGCGCCTGTTCGAAACCGAAACGAAGGATTCTTTCGACACCCACACGCGTGAAGATTGCCGTCTCGATCGCGACTTCATTGGCCGTGCCGGAATGAATGCGACCACCGGCACCGCAATATTCACCTTCCGTGTTCTCGCGGATGCACAGTATATCGAAACCCTCACGACGAAGCGGGCCCTGAACGCCTGGCAACAGCCTGTGCGGCCGTATGTTGGCATACTGCATGAATCCTTTGCGGATCGGCAGGAGCAGTCCGTGAAGCGATACGGAGTCGGCCACCTTCGCTGGCCATCCCACAGCGCCGAGATAGATCGCATCGAACTTCCGCAGCGTCTCGACGCCGTCAGGCGGCATCATCGCACCGGTTTCCAGATAGTAGGCGCACGACCATGGGAACCTTGTATCCTCGAGGGCGAAACCGCCTCGCTTTGCCGCCGCCTGCAGCACCTGCCATCCCGCCTCGGTCACATCCTTGCCGATGCCGTCGCCGGGAATGAGCGCTATCGTGTAAGCCTTCATTGAGGTTCTCCTGGAGACCGATGGGCACCGAAGGTCGCAGCTTGCTCAACACGGCGGCGACATTCGGCATCTCGTACCGGGTTTCGTCGGAACAATAGGCGACAGCCCGCCGCATTTTCCGCCGAGGACGAGCCGCCCGACCGCGTCGAATCGCGCCGGGCGTGACTTGGAAAGTCGATTGTTCTGAACCGCCGCGCGCTATTCGGCCGGCCTTGGGCGTTGAACTCAGTCGTAAACGCTGACGTAGATCTTGCGCACGGTTTCGATCGTGCGCCAGACGCCGACAAAGCCGGGCTTCATCACGAAACTGTCGCCTGTGCGGTAAGTCTTGGTTTCACCGCCCGTCTCCTCGAGTTCGACGAGGCCCGAAACGATGTGGCAGAACTCGCAGGTAGTGCCCTTGATCGAATGCGTCTCGCCGGGCGTCGCCTCCCAGACGCCGGTCAGAACCTTATCGCCTTTCGAGGCATCCTGCGCCCAAGTCTTGAAGGATGGATTGCCCGAAATGAGCCGCTCTGGAGTTGGCAATGCCTCCTTCGGCGCGAAGGTCGGATCTGTGTCGATCGTGATCAGAAGTGACATGTCATGTTTCCCTGGTTAGTAGCCGAGTGTCCGATCGACGAGGCCGATCAGTTCTTCGCCGGCGCGGTGACGCCGGATATTGTCCACGACGGATTGCGCCGCGGAATCTGCTTGCGTTACGGAAGCGATGTGCGGCGTGATCGCCACCTTCGGGTGCCGCCAGAGCGGATGGTCGTCCGGCAGCGGCTCGGGATCGGTGACATCAAGCATTGCAGCGGCGAGGTGCCCGCTGTCGAGAGCCTGAAGGAGGGCGGTTTGATTTAACTGCGGCCCGCGGCCGACATGCAGCAGCCTCGCTCCGGCTGGCAGGCGTGAGAAGAGTTCCGCATCGAGAATGCCGCGGGTTTCTTCCGTCAGCGGCAGCAGGCAAACGAGAATGTCCGTGCGCGCGAGGAAACCGGCAAGCTGATCCGCGCCATGAAAGCAGGTGACGCCGTCGATCTCCTTCCTGCTCCGGCTCCAGGCAGCGAGAGGAAAGCGAAACGGCAGCAGTCGCTCGATAGCCGCCTGCGCCAGCATGCCAAGGCCCAGAAAGCCCACGCGGCGCTCGGCGGCTTGCGGAGCGTCAAGACCGAGCCACGCTTGGCGCTTCTGCTGTTCACGATACGCCATCATATCCCGGTGGAGGCTCAGCACGCCGAGAACGACATATTCCTGCATCATGCGAATGATGCCGTCCTCGACCATGCGCACCAGTTTCACCTGCTGAGGCAGGCTTTCACGCTTGAACTGGTCGACGCCGGCGCCAAGCGAAAACAGCACTTCGAGATTGCGGTAGCGCGCGATGTCATCTGGCGCCGTCCAGGTCAGGAGGTAGTGCACCTTGTCCGGGTCGACACAGTCGCTGCTGTGGAACAGTTCGACGTCCGGGAGCTCGCGTGCGAAAACCTTGCGGAAGACCGCTGCGCGCGCCGGGTCGGAATTGAAAACAAAAGCCATGAACCCGCCCTCTCCCGCTACGCGGCAAGGCGCGTGCCGAGACGCTCGATCATGCCCTGGCAGGCAGCAAGTTCGCCGATCTCGATATATTCGTTGGCACGATGAGCCCGGCTGATATCGCCGGGACCGCAGATGATCGCGTCGATGCCAGCCTGCTGATAGAGGCCAGCCTCCGTGCCGTAACTTACCGCAGGCAGCGGCTCTTGCCCCGTCAACTCGGCCAGAAGGGTTGTCAGTTCACTCTTCTGCGGGAGCGAAAGGCCGGGATACGCGCTCAACTCATGCCACGCCACCTCAAAGCCGCTGTCGCATAGAGCCGCCAGTTGGGCCTTTACCGGCTCGAGCAGGGATGATGGGGAAACGCCCGGCACGGCACGGACCTCGATGTCGGCGGTGCAGCGATCGGGGATGATGTTGACGGCTTGACCGCCGGCGATGACACCAACCTGCAATGATGAGTATGGAGGCGCGAAATCCGTGTTGAAAGGCCCGTTTTCGAGGGTCTGGCCATAGGTCACGATCTGCGTGACAAGACCTGCCATTGCATGCACGGCATTCAGCCCGAGCTCAGGCCGTGAAGAATGGCCGGACCGTCCGATCACCTCGAGCCGCGCAGCCGCCTTGCCTTTGTGCCCCCGCACGGCTTCCATCCGGCTCGGCTCACCGATAATCGCGCCAAGCGGCTTCTCGCACAGGCTTGGCAGGGCGGCGATGAGATCCGGCACGCCACGGGCACCTGCTTCCTCGTCATAGGAAAATGCGAGATGAATGGGCCGCTGCAAGTTCAACGCGGCAAGCCGCGGCAGCGCCGCCAGCACGCAGGCGAGAAAGCCCTTCATGTCGGAGGTGCCCCGACCATGGAGCCTGACGCCATCTTGGCGCAGCACGAAGGGATCCGAATTCCATTCCCGTTCCCCGGCCGGCACCACATCCATGTGACCCGACAAGATGTAGCCGCGGATGCGCCGAGGTCCGATTGTGATAAACAGGTTGGACCGATCGCCTTCGGGGCCGCGAAGGACGGTCACTTCTGCGCCGGCCGCCTCGCAATATTCACGCACCCAGTCGACGATCGCGCCATTGGGCGAGCCCACGACCGAGGGGAACGCGATCAGCCTCGCAAGAATTTCTTCGACATTCACCGGTCGCCGCTCCACTCGCAGTTGGCTGGATGCAACAAGTGTGGCAGCAGGCGAGAGCATTCCGTGCCGAATGAAGCTATGCTTTGGCCGAAGATTTCGAATATCGGTCCGTAACCAGCGAAACCTGCTGGCTTTCGGGTGCAATCATAGGGCAAAAGACGGCTGCGGAACCGTCGGCGGTGTCAGGACGTGGGCGCGAGCCCGGGATTTCGACAAAGGAGCAGGTCGACTGAAATGCAGAGATCAGTGCGCCTGAAGTCTTTCGAACTGGTCGCGCGGGACATCGACGAAGTCGAAGTCGATCTGCTCCACGCGCTCTCGATCTCAGTCCGCTGGCCGCATCGGCCGAAGGACTGGGACACTCTGCGCCGGGCGGGCCGCGGCATCGTTGCCGTAGACGGCATTGGCCGGGTTTTCGGCAGCGCGATGTGGTTTCCGCAAGGGGACGATTTCGCCACCATCGGCGTGGTGATCACAACGCCTCGCACACAAGCGCAGGGCGGCGGCCGATGGCTCATGGACCAGGTGCTCGAGCAGTGTGGCGATCGCAATTTGGCGCTCAATGCCACCCATGCCGCCTATCCCCTCTATGTCTCGCTTGGTTTCACGACCGAGGGAATCGTGTTCATGCGCCAGGGGGAGGCTCCGCCGGCACTCCCCGCCATGCCGGCCTTGGACGGTGAATTGCAGGCGCTGCCCAGCGACAGGTTGAAGGAGATCATCGAGCTGGATACACGCGCGTTTGGGACAGACCGCGAGACCCTGCTCACATTGCTTTCAGCGAATGCCTCAATCTGCACTTTGAGCCGTGGCGGCGAGCTTGTCGGCTATTCCATGTGTCGCGAGTTCGGGCGTGGTTATGTGATCGGCCCAATGGTCGCGCGCAGCGATCTGGACGCGGTTCATCTCACAGCCGTCCATCTGAGAAATCTTGCAGGACGGTTCGCCCGAGTCGATACCCGGGAGAAGGATGGCATGTTTGCCGAGTTTCTCGAACAGTGCGGCCTTGGCGTTGCCGAGACCGTTACGACCATGTCCAAAGGGCGGCGTTTCCTGAACCGGGAAGAGAACGGACCGTGGGTTTATGGATTAGCCGGCCACGCCTTGAGCTGACTTGGATGCAAACACGCTTCGGCCAATCATAGCGCCGCTTACATTCCTGCCGATCCGGTGAAATGATGCTGGCAAGAATTTCAGTGCGGTCCCCGACGACCGGAAAGGTTAGGGTTCGCCGTTAAATGCCTGACGAGCAGCCCCCCGCTCGGCAGTTACATCCGATCAACGTCCTCTGCGGAGATCGGACTGGCGATATCATCAAACCGCCGTGATCCTATGGCGAACTCGGCGGGGCCTGAAGATCAGACCGCCTTTACAACAGCGGCCCCATAGCGTCTGAAACCGACGTTCACGAGCAGTCCCTCTTCGCACATTGGAACAGATAGCAACGTGGGATGTCGATCTCGGTGAGGTCGCGGGTCCGCGCCTCGCCGAGCTCTTGCGCTAGAGCAACGGCGCGATTCTGGAGTGATGGCTGCCGCCGCGCGGCATAGTGCTTCTGCGCGATCCCGATCACGCTTTCGCATCTGAAGCGGCTCTGGCGCGTCTCGGCGTACCGCTATGGCGAACTCCTATTTCGCCGCTTATTCGATCCCGGCGAGCCAGCGCATCCGAACGTCATGGCGGTCTCCGGCGTAACACTCTGATTACCTTGCGGATTGAATGAGCCCTATCGCGCCCCCGCCCTTAACGCCACGGAATCTTTACCAGGCGATGCTGGTTGCCTGCACTGCGGGGTGATCATGCGTTTCATGGCAAGGCGTGGTTTTGATGGCGTGCTCGTCATTCTCGGGCTAGCGGCTCTGTTCTGCATGATCGCGCCCGCGTTCGCACTCGTGGCCGCAATGACGATCATCGGCCTGCCCATCACCCTGCTGATGGCGGTCACGCCGCCGCTGTTCTTCTTCCTGCTTACAGTTCGTCTGGTTATGGTCGTTTTGCCCTTCCGCGGCGGGTGGATGGCGGCCGGGGTCGTCGCCGCGGCGATCTTCACGGCCGTGCCATGGCTCATCAACCAGCGGCTCGATGGGACGGCCAGCGATTTGGCTGCAGGCGACCACAACGCAATCGCAAAACCCTTCGCGCCGCGCAGCCTCGCCGTGCTGAGTGCCGGGCACCCGTTCAACCGGGATCAAACGCCGTGCGACGATTTCTGTCTCCGAGCGCTGCTGTCCGGTACGCTCGATCGCGTGCTCGTCGCCGCGGAGAAGGAGCAGACCGGACCGCTGAATGCCACGGCGAGCGCCGCCGCGTTTCGCATGGAGCGGCGATCCTTCTGCCCCCCTGTCAACCTGCAGTCTTCAGTGCAGAAACTGGACATCGAGCGCACCACTTTGCAGGAGCGGCCTGCCGATCCTGCCGAGGTCATGCGGCTGGAGATCGCCTCCGGCAATTGTCTCATCGAGGACCAAGCGCGCGTTGGCGACGCCGACGGCGTGGTGCGAATCGGCCGCGTGAAAAAGGGCCATACGCCCTATAGCGCCGGTCTGGACCTGTTCGCCGATACGGTGCGCGCAGACCGGATCTCCTATTGGCAGAAAGGGAGCGGCGGCTTCGAGGAGCGGTACCGCTGGACTGGCGTCGAGACCTACAAACTGCTGCCAGTGCTCGCGCCGAGCTATGTGACCGGCTACGGACTGGAGATCGCCAATGGCTTTGTGCGCCTCGCCGACCGGATCAACATCTCTGACAAGTTCTACGAAGCGCCGGACCGCACCCTGTTTTTCACCGAGACGCTCGGGCTGGCTCTGACGCTCGATGCCCGCGTCGATGAGTTGCGCACCGCCGCCCTGAATCAGCGCCTTGATGCTCCTGGTGAGCTCGACCCTGTAGCCCCGCAGATCGCCGAGGACTTTTTTCAGAGCTTCATCTTCCACCGCAAGATGACGCAGGCGCAGGCCGAGCAGGGACTGCGCATCCTCGCCGATTATCGCCTTCCCGTACCGCGAGGGGTTCATGTCCTGTCCGAGCAGGCAGCTGCCATGCCCCCCGCAATTCAGCAACGAACGGCCGATGTGCTCTTCACGCGCCTCCTAATGCTCGACCGGCCGGTGGGGCGCGCCGAGCGGTCCGGGTGGAACGATCAGGCGTCCGCGCTGAGCACGGCGATCCGGTATCTGCCGGCTGCAGCGATTGCGGCACATCGCGCGGCTCTGGAGCGCATCGCGCATCGGCAAGAGCTGCGCGTGCCAGCGTGGCAATCCCTGATTCGTTTGGCTGATTTCGGCGCCGACGCCCTACCGACTTTCCTGTATCTGATCGATGACGCCGAGCGGTTCCGTAAGAACTACGGCAACGACTGGCAGCATCCCTATCTCGCCGGATTGATCGGCGTCTGTAAAATGGGGTCGGAGGGCGCCCCGGCGCTTGTGCCGCTGTATGACCGCCTTGAGCGCGGCCTGATGCCGGTGAATGGCAGCTATGGCGAACTCGCCGTCAACACACTGGTCGCGATCGGCGGCGAGCCGGAGTCCATCTGGCAGCGTGTAATAGCGGCCGACCCCAAAGCAGAGCGCAAGCAATTCGACGTGGCAGTTTCGCGCGCCAAGCGCAAGCCGGACTGCACCTACTGACACATCTTCTCGCTGCTGGGATCGGCTACCTAAGGATCAAGTTGCGTCCCAGCGTGATCCAGAACGCCTATTCGCCGAACCGAGGCCACGATGACGCGCGTCAGAGGCAAAAGGGGAACTCTCTTTCCGCGCTTCCCTGCCGTTTGTAACCTTCCAATGGGCGCTTGCGAGGGTGGGACGTCACCCACATTCAGGCGGGTCGGGGCTGACGTGAACCGAGTCTGCAAGAAGTAGTCTCGGCCAGCCGGCTCCGATCCCTTCTATAATCGGACCTGGACGTCAAGGCGCACCGAGCAGAACCTTGATGATGTTTCGAATTCGCGTTTCGCGGCGTGCTGCGACGGTCGAAATGTTCCGTTTTAGGTAAACACCGCTCGTCCCGAACAAGTCGGGACCTGATAACGACTTGCATTCGATACGTCGAAGATGCCGTTTACACCGTCAGAAGCTCATCGCTCTTACCGGCGCGGGCGAGCAGAGAACCGCCGACAAAGTGGCGCCGGCGATCTGGAACTCCTGACGTATTCAGGCCCGGAATTCGCGCCCACTCGGCCGCAAGGGATCATCCCTTGCGAACCCGCGCGCGAGCGAGGATGCTGGCCTCGCGACGCTTCCGTGATCAGCACGGTCTTACCTTCAAATCGTCCCATCGTTCGATCCTCGTTCTGGGAAGTGTGAGTCCCCCCAGGGCTGTCGGCCGCATGTCGCGTCAACCGCGATCGCTTGACTGGGCGATCTCCTGCCGCAATTGGTCGACCTTTGCGCGGGCCCACTGACGGGCGTCGTCGCCGAAGATGAGCCGCGATGGCGCCTCGCCCTGCGAAGCAAGCGCCACGATCCGCGCGGCGAGCAGCTTCGGATCGCCCGGCTGGTTGCCGTTGGATTCGTCCACGAACGATCGATACTGCGCAGTCGCTTCTGCATAGTCTGGAATGTCGATCCTGCCGAAGCGCGCCGACTTTCGGTCCATGAAGTCCGTGCGCAGCATCCCCGGCTCGACCAGGAGCGAGCGGACGCCCAACGGTGCCAGCTCCTGCGCGAAGCCTTCCATCCATCCCTCGACCGCAAACTTCGACGCCGAGTAGACCGCCCCGCCGCCGTTGGAGACCAGTCCGCTGACCGACGAGATGGTGACGATGAGACCTGAGCGACGCTCACGCATGTGGGGGGCGACCGCGCGTGCGACGTTCATTGTGCCGAACAGGTTGACCTCGAATTGACGGCGCACCGCGGCATCGGTGAAGGTCTCAAAGAAACCCAATTCGGCATAGCCGGCATTGTTGACCAGCACGTCGATTGCACCGAACCGGTCGATGATGTCGGCGGCGACCGAGTTCGCGGCTTCGGCGTCGGTGATGTCGAGCGCGAGTGCGTGCAGGCGATCTTGTTCGCCCCCGCAGGCGTCACGCGCCGCGTCGGCAGACCGCGCCGTTGCCACAACCGTTTTGCCCGCATCGAGCGCCGCGCGCGCGATCTCGCGCCCAAGCCCCCGACTTGCGCCCGTCACCAGCCAAACCTTACTCATCGCCTTCTCCTCGTCGCTTGCACTGTTGCTAGCTAAGTAGTCATGCTAATGGATTGAGATAACCGCCTAATCACTAATGGGCCCTAGTAGCCGGGATTATCAATGCGTCCGGATCAGCTCGGCGACCTCGCGGTCTTCGCGGCGATCGCCTCCGACCGCAGCTTCACGCGCGCTGCGCGGCGGCTCGGCGTCACGCAGTCGGCGTTGAGCCAGACCATGAAGCGGCTGGAGGGCCAACTCGGTTTCCGCCTGCTCTCCCGCACGACGCGCAGCGTCGCCCCAACCGCCGCCGGCGAGCGCCTGCTCGCCACCCTGTCGCCGGCACTGGCCGGGTTGGATAACGAGATCGAGGCGCTGTCACAGGCACGTGGGGCAGCGATCGGCACCGTCCGGATCACGACGGGCAAACACGCAGCGGACACATTACTGTGGCCGATGCTACCCTCCTTCATGCGCCGCCACCCTGGCATTGAGATAGAGGTGTGCGTGGAGGGCGGAATGACCGACGTCGTAGCGGGCCGCTACGACGCGGGCATCCGGCTCGGCGAACGTTTGGAGAAGGACATGATCGCGCTGGCGATCGGCCCTCCGCTCCGCGTGGCGGTGGTGGCGGCCCCCAGCTATCTGAAAGACCATCCGTCGCCGATGGAGCCCGCCGATCTAACGGGGCACCGATGTATCGCCTACGGCGATGTGCACGGCGATCTGTCTCCCTGGTCGTTCAAGCGCGACGGCCATGCGGTGACGGTCACGCCGGGCCGCGGGCCGGTGTTCAACGATGGAGACCTGCTGGTGGCCGCTGTCCTTGAAGGTTTCGGAATTCTCTACATCCTGGAGGATCTGGTGGCGGCGTCGATTGCCGATCGCCGTCTCACTCGCCTGCTGGAACCGTGGTGCGAGCCGTTCGCCGGCTACCACCTCTACTACCCTGACCGGCGAGGCACGACGGCCTTCGAACTTTTCAAGGAGGCGCTTCGAGCACACAGGGCCGTGTGAAGCTTGGCTGATCAACACTTCTGTCAAAAACAGGTTCTCAGACGCTACTAGCCACCAGGCTCCGCTGCGATTCGTTCCAGCACGACGCGCGGGTCCTTATCTATGACGTCGCCATGACGAACCACGATCCGGGCCAGTTCTTGTTCCTTCGCCCATTTGCGAAACCCACCAGCAAGCGCTTTGCGGTGGTCCACGAACATCCATTTTCCTACCCTTGGCATCATCGGCCGCGTCACGCCAAATCCAAGCAGCCGCGCCATGATGTGGGCCCCGATCCCATGCGGGTGACGTACGTTGGCGAGGATGTCGTTGACGATTAGCGTCGTGCCACCCTTGCGCCGAACGAGCAGGGCCGACTGCATCTTGCCAACGCCGGGTACCGTTTCGAGATCGACGCTGTCGTCGTCGAGAACATCGGTGGTCGCATCGACCGGCATCGCTCCTCAACGGATTTGCGAACACCAGGCGCGCAGACCACCCTCGCCTTGGGGTAGCTTCCAGGGTTTGACATCCAGCCTATGCCCAATGCCTGGCACGATGAGGAACGAAGGCTCGCCCAACGCTTCAATCTTCTTCATTTCAGACTCGCGCAAGGGCACCGCGCTCCAGATCGCGGTGCGCTTGCTGCGAAGACCGACAACGGTCATTCGCCTCGGAAAATTGCCCAGGGGCATCGTTATTTCGGCGGAGACCGTGAAAAGCCCCTGGTCCAACTCCTGAAGGGTGCCGTGCGGCCCGGCCGCACAGGTGACGCCAGCGTCAACCCTTGCGACGGGCAACGCGGTCGCACAGCGGCAACCAAACTCCGCTGGGGTTGTTGCGCCATTCCCACACGATATTCTGGCGTCGATCGCCATCACCGACGGTGATCGTCGCCCGTTCGGTTGGACCGGAAAACGTCCAGGTATCTCCAGCTACCGACACATCGTAGTCGCGACTGAAGGGGTGGTTTTCGAAGCTGCGGCAGAAGTATCGGCCAGTTTAGGGATGGACGCCCACGACACTCAGCGTATCGAACACCTCGCCGCCAGGACGGGCTTTCTCGTCCTGAATGAGGAAGAATTGGCCGGTATGCCAATAGCAGCGCTCGAAGTAGGTTTCCCGGCTCAGCGCATTGTCGATTGGACTGGTGAAGCTGTACGGGTCGCCGATAACAGCCTCGATCGCGTCGCGATCCTTGTCGACATAGGCTTGAAGCGCATTCCCCACGGCACGAGCGGTCCGGCATGGCTGTCTCCTCATCTGAATGTGCTGAAGCAGTTTCGCAGTTCGGCGACGAACAGCTCGGGCACTTCTAGCTGCGCGAAGTGTCCGCCGCGGGCCGGTTCATTCCAGTAGAACAGGTTTGGATAGACGAGGGGTGCCCAGCTTTTCGCGGGCGGCAGATCGTGCGGAAAGGCCGTAACGCCGACCGGCAGTTCGACCACGCCGGGATTGTTGTGTCCTTTCAAGACCGCTGCCTGCTCCCGATAGAACCGCGCAGAGGACGCGGCGGAGCTGCTGAGCCAGTAGAGCGTGATCTCATCCAGCATGTCGTCGAGCGGCAGAAAATCCTCGGGCTTGCCGGTCGCGCCTGTTCCGCCGTCGAAGATGTCGTATAGCCAGGCAGCCTGCGCCATCGGCGAGTCCGACAGGAGGTAGCCTGCCAATTGTGGCTTCGTTGCCTGCAGCATACCGTAGGCGAAGCCGGTTTCCTGGAATTTCCTGAACGCTTCGACGGCCTTCTTCTGGTCGGGCTCCAGCTTTTCCGGGATTTTGTCAGGTATGGTCTGGGCGAAGTTGAGGTGGATCGCCTTCAACCCCTGCGGTTTCTGCTGCGCCAGCGCCGTCGTGACGAAGGCCCCCCAGTCGCCGCCCTGCGCGACATAGCGGCCGTAACCCAGGCGGCGCATCAACTCTGCCCACGCCCGCGCTGTTCGCTCGGCGTTCCAGCCCGGCTCCCTCGGCTTGTCGGAGAAGCCGTAGCCGGGCAGTGACGGGATAACGAGGTGAAGGGCGTCTTCGGCCCTCCCACCATGCGCGGTCGGATCGGTCAACGGCGCGATGACCCTCTGAAACAGCAGGATCGTGCTTGGCCAGCCGTGGGTGAGAATGATTGGCAGCGCGTTTGCATGTTTTGAGCGCACGTGCAGGAAATGGATGCCAAGCCCGTCGATCTCGGTCTTGAATTGTGGCCAACCGTTCAGCCGGGATTCGGTCCGCCGCCAGTCGTAGCGATCATGCCAATAGCCGATCAGCGCCTGCAGCTTTTCAAGCGGCGGCCCTTGCACAAAGCTGGGCTCGGTTGCCGCTTCTGGCCACCGGACCGCCTTGAGCCGTCTCTGAAGGTCTGCCAACGCCTCGTCGGGTGCGTGATAGGTGAACGGCTCGAATGGGTCGGCTGCTTTCGCGGTCGCGGGTAGCGCACTGATAGCCAGCGAAACGGCCGCGCCTTTCAATAGGGAACGACGGGAGAAAGGCATGGCCGACATTGTCACAGCGATCCTCCCAGAATGGCTTCGAGCTTGTCGAGTGCCTCGCTCCAACCTTGCGTGTGACTGTCTGCCTCTTCCTGATTGGGCAGGCCCTCCTGGGTGAAGGTCAGTCGCGTTCCGGTGCCGTCGGCGGAGAAGTCGTAGGTGATGCGGGACGTAACCCCATCCGGGGGGAACTCCGCAGGCCCATCCGTCCACTGCCAGGTGTGGACCAGCCGGGTTGGTGGCTCGACGACTTCGTAGGTTCCACCGGCCGCCATTTCCCCGGGTGGTCCGACCATGCGGAAGGCGAATGTGCCGCCTTCACGGACGTCGGCTTCCAGTTCGGTCACCCGGAAATCCTTGGGCCCGAACCATCGGGCCATTGTCGAGGGATCGGTGCATGCTGCAAAGACCTTCTCGGGCGATGCCCGGAAGCGGCGAATGATTTGAAGCTTGGCCCCCTTCATTCCTTTTCTCCGTCCACAATCTCGCCGAGCCGATCGAAGCTGGCATTCCAGAAAGCAAGATTTCGCTCCAGCCACGCTTTGGCCTCAGCCATCGGGTCGGGCACAAGACTGCAGCAAACGTTACGGCCGCGCCGAATACGTTGTACCAGCCCAGCGTCACACAACACGTCGATGTGCTTGATGACGGCTGTCAGCGACGTCGGGAACCGTTCTGCCAGGTCCCCGACGGCGACCTCCCGCTCGTGGGTCAAGCGCTCCAGAATGGCGCGGCGAGTTGGGTCCGCGAGCGATGCGAACGCTTTGTCGAGGTTCGACGAAAGATGGCTCAGGCTCATTTCATGGGAACTAACCGATCGGTTATTTGTTCCTTGAGCATCAAGATTTTTAGGAGAAAGAGAAATGGCCAAGCAGGAAGGTCCCGGCATTCCGGCGCCGTCGATGGTCGACAGTATCGGCGGTCTGAACGTGGTTTCGCAGAAAGATTGGCAGCTATCCCGCAACCAGCTTCTCGTCGAGGAAAAGGCATTGATGAAAGCCAGGGACGCACTCGCCGCGAAGCGCCGGCGGTTGCCTGTGATGGAGGTTTCGACCGACTACCGTTTCATAGGCGTGGACGGCGAAACGGACCTGCTCGGCCTGTTCGAAGGGCGGACGCAACTGGTCGTCTACCGCTTCTTCTACGCGCCGGACGTCGAGAACTGGCCGGATGGAGCATGCAGTGGCTGTTCCATGTTCACTGACATGGTCGGTCATCCCGCGCATCTGGCCGCCCGCGACACGACACTCGTCTTCGTCACCGCCGCCCCTATCGATAGGATCAAGACCCTGCGCCAGCGCATGGGCTGGGAACATCTTACATTCTTTTCGCTCTCGGATGACAGCTTCTCGAAGGATTTCGGCGTTGAGGAGATGTTCGGCCTCAACGTCTTCATCCGGCAAGGCGACCGTATATTCCGCTCCTACTTCATGAACGGCCGCGGCGTGGAAGAGATCGGCCCGGTCTGGTCCTTCCTTGATATCACCCCGCTTGGACGACAGGAGGATTGGCAGGACGCGCCAATCGATCGCCCACAGGGCGAGCCGTATACATGGTGGCGGCTGCACGATGCCTACGGAGACGTTGCTAAAGCGAGGTCACAGTCATGAGCGTCAATCAAACGAAAAGCGGTTACGTCAAAACGGGACCGGTCAACCAGTACTACGACATCGAAGGAGTGTTGGCTGGTGGTCCCAGAAGGCACTGATGGGGCCCCTTCGAAGGCGATCCATAGCTACGCGGACCTTGCCAAGAAATCCGACGCGATCATAGGCGGCGGCCGAGGTAGCAATGTCATCAAGAACGCCATCACCGAGGGCGTGCCGGAGGACCGCATCCTCCAGTTCCCCGATATCGAGACCAACATCGCGGCACTGCGCGCCGGCCGCATCGACGTTGCGGTGTTTTCCTCACCGACGGTGATCGGGCTGCTCAACGGGCCGCGAAATCATATGCTTGCATGACACGCACAGTGGTGAACGATACCGCCAAACCGGAGGAGCCGGTTCGCGGCTCCACGACGCTGCAAGACTATGTGCGATCGCTGGTCGAGCGATCGAAAAGCTGATTCTTCGCACAATGGTCGTAAACGGCCACTGCCTTGACGCGCTGAGACGCTGCACCGACATCGTCCAGCCATAACCTCGGAGAATATTGCATGTCTGATTTCCCAGCCGACCGCGAGTTGGTCCTGAGCCGCCTCATCGACGCCCCACGCTCGGCGGTCTACCGCTGCTGGACCGATCCCACCCTGCTCAAGCAATGGTTCGCGCCTGAGCCCTGGACTACGGCCGAGGCAACTCTCGATGTCCGCCCCGGCGGGGCGAACCTGATCGTCATGCAAAGCCCCGAGGGCGGCAAGATGCCCAATGGCGGCATCTATCTTGAGGTAATAGAGAACGAAAAGCTCGTCACGACCGATGCGTTCGAGAGCGCCTGGGCGCCCAAGGAGGGACAGCCGTTCATGCTCCTCATCCTCACCTTCGAGGATGAAGGCGAAAAGACGCGTTACACCGCACGGGTACGCCACTGGACGACCGAAGCGCGTGCCCAGCATGAAGAGATGGGCTTTCACGAGGGTTGGGGACAGACCACTGATCAGCTCGAAAAGGTCGCGAAGTCTCTGTGATCGAGCCGTGCAGCCGTCAACGACGGTTGCATCCCCGGAGGATCAACGTGACGGCATCCTATGGAGCCCGCCGCTTTGCAGCGGGTTCGACCAGTCGAGACAATTTCAAGCGTCCGACGATTCTAGGTCATCGTGCTGCAGTTTCGAGCGCTGCGACCAGCACGTCAGCCAGACCACGCCCAGCACTGCCCTCCTTGTCGAGGCGCGGATTGTAGATGGTGACCTCGATCCCGACCGCCTTGCCGCTCGCCAGAGCGACCTGGAGTACAGCCCCCAGCTCGTCCCACGACAGCCCGCCCGGCACACGGAAATCTACTGCCGGCATGATAGCGTCTTCGAGGCAATCGGCATCGAGATGGATGAAGAAGCCGTCCAGTTCCGCGCGCGTCAGGTGATCTACCGCTTCGCGTGCCGCTTTCTCGATTCCCACCTCCCTCACGGCAGGAAGATCAAGCGCCTTTAGCTCCTTGGGCAGCGGCTGACTTCCATACTCCTTCTGATCCTTGTGATCACGATACGCGAACGCGACAGCATCTTCAGGACGGACCAATGGGGCGCGGCCCTCAAGGTCGGTCAGAAGCGGCGGCCCATGGCCAGTGGCCCAAGCAAGATCCATTGACGCGCCCTCGCCCTTGGGTTCGGCCTCGGGCTGGAAGAAATCGGCATTGCCATCGATAAAGAGCAAACCGTAGCGGCCGCGCCGTTTGAGGGCGAGCATCGATCCCAGCAGGATCGTGCAGTCGCCGCCGAGCACAATGGGAAACTCGCCCGCGTCGAGCAGCGTCTCCATCGCATCAGCAAGCTTGGGCGACCAGCTTGCGATAGCCTTGGCGTTCAGGACGCCGGTTTCCGGATCGGGCGTCGATTGCCTGGGCGGCACCGCCAGCCGCCCGGCGTGGCGAGCATTGATCCGATCCGCGAGGCCTAGTTTCAGGAGCTGCTCAGGCAAGCGCTCCACCCCCTCGGTCGATAGCCCCAGAGCGGAAGGCGCTTCGAGGATTGCATATGAATAAGTCGACATCGGTGCCTCCGGCTGTTGCATGAGGTGTCCCCAGGTGGAACGTTGAGCGCCGGCAGGAGTTCCTTGCATGATGCAAACAAATAATCGAACCGCTAACCTTCTCGGCGCGCTCGCGCTCGCGATCACCGACGAGTTCTATCTGGCCATCCGCAAGCGAGCCAGCGGAGGTCCGACGGAAGCGGCCGCGCTCGTCGAGATCGCCACCTGGCCGAACGAGACCATCGACTCGCTGTCGCGCACCCTGCGCCTGTCGGCGGCGGGGACGACACGATTGGTCGATCGTCTCGTGCGCGAAGGACTGGTCACGCGCGAGATCAGTGACGCTGATCGGCGTGAGCGAAGGCTGAGCGCAACCGAAGCCGGCCGAGCCCGCGTGGTCGCCATTCTTGCTGCGCGGCGTGACGTGCTCGACCGGGCTCTGTCGCAGCTCGAATCTCAGGAGCGGAGCTCATTGGAACAGTTGCTCGAGCGCATGCTGACGGCCATGACTTCGGACCGGGAGACCTGCGACCATACCTGCCGGCTCTGCGATCTCGACAACTGCCCGCCAAACGTCTGTCCGGTTGAGCAGGCGGCGCGCGAGAAGGACCGGTGAGGATCTGGTGCCGCCCATGCTCATGTCCCTCACCAACATCGCACGCATGCCGTTGTGGCCTACGGTTTTGGGAGTCCTGTCGGCGGCGGGTTGGGGCTTCGGCATTGTTACCTCGCGCGCGGCATTGGACGCGGGACTCGATGTCTTCACACTGGCCCTGATCCAGCTCGCCGCCTCCGTCGCACTGCTCGGTGGAATCAGCGCGGTGCTTGGTCGATGGCCCATCGGCGCTGTGATGAAACGCAGCATACCGTCCGGGGCCATCGAGTATGCCGTTTCTTATACAGTGTTTGCATTCGGCATGGCGCGAACGACTGCCGGCAATGCGTCGATCATCGCCTCGGCCGAGCCCGTGTTGATTGCGCTGTTGGCCGCGTTGCTGCTTCGCGAACGCATTAAAAAGCAGTTCTTCATCGTGCTCGCCGTGATCGTGGCCGGCCTGCTGCTGGTCACCGGGCCGGACCTGGCCAGCGCCGGCCGCCCGCGTGATGGCGACCTGCTGGTGCTCGCCTCGGCGGCGATCGGCGCGCTCTATGCGGTGCTGAGCGTGAGGGTTCCAAATAAAGCTAGGCAGGCAGGGGGAAGCATGCCGAAGCCGCCGATCATGCTGGCGCCAAATCCAAACTCATCGCCGATTTTGTGCAAGAGCGGAGACAAAGACGTGACAACGGACAGAAGGTTGAGCGCCGAAATCGTGATCGCAAGAAGTGCCACCGATCATCGTGGTCCTAATCACGCTGGCGACCACCGGCGTGCGCCCTGCCCTCCTTCAAGTCACAATATGTTTGGGAATTCTGTTGGGATGCGTGGTGCTGGCGCTGGCCGCCTTACGAGGAACCGGGTTCGCCTCCTTCGGCCCGCAAGCCTCGCAATGCTTCTGGTCGTGTCTGTCGTGGGCGTGCTGGCGCCCCTCTACCTGCTTCAGATCGGGGTCGGCCGTTGCGATCCCTACACAGTCATGGTGACGATGGCGGTACAGCCGATCCTTACCCTTGGGATCGAGGGCTTCTCACCCGCCTATGCACGGTCGTGGCTAACCGCACTCGGCGTCGCGATCGTCTCTGGGTTTCTGATCCTGGACGTTGCGGCCCGACGACGCTGACCTGGCGTCTGCCATGGCCTCGCCTCGATCATCGGATCTCTCGTGCTCGGTCTGCGACTTCGGCTTGAACGGCGGGCGCCGTTGGAAATAGGCCGAATGATCAATTCGGCTAGCGTCGCGTTCGCATTGTCCAGTACTCCCATGAGTCGGGCAAGGCTGAGCGCAACGAGCACCGACCATTGATGCCGCCCTTTACTTGCCTATCAGACTACACCGGGGCCGCCGTTTCGACCTGACTCTGTCACCGCGCCACCGCTCTTTACGACAAGAACGAGCTTTCCGGTCGCGCGCCCGGTCTCGCCAATGCGGTGCGCCTCAGCGACATCTGTCAGGGGAAACACCTGTACGTCCGGCAGTTTGAAGCGGCCTGAACTGACCAGATCACCAATCTCGGTCAGCACTTGCAATGCTCTCCCGTCTTCCCCCCGACTGAAGTGCACGTTGTTCGCCTTGGCTCCGGCAGGATCGGCAATCGTGACAACGTGCTCAGCGCTTCCGGTAAGGTCAACAAGCTCGGGTAGTATCCCGTTTCCGGCGACATCAAGCGCCAAGTCGACGCCACCCGGAGCCGCAGCCCTGATGCGATCAGCCATGGCTTTGCCGTAGGCGATCGGCTCCGCCCCGAGAGAGCGCAGGAAGTCGTGCTTTCCCGGGCTGGCCGTACCGATCACCCGCGCGCCATGTGCGACCGCCAATTGAACCGCAGCCGAGCCAATATTTCCGGAAGCTCCGTTGACCAGCAGCGTCGCCCCCTTGGTAACGCCAAGCTGCCTCAAGGCGCGGGCGGCGGTCTCCAGCGCACTGGGCAATGCGGCAGCGATCTCGAAATCCAGGGATGGCGGAATTGATGCATAATAGCTCAACACAGCTTCTTCTGCCTGTGCGGCGCCATCAGCGCAAAAGCCAAAGGCGCGATCGCCGACTGCAATATCGGTGACACCAGTGCCCACCAGATCGACGATCCCTGCCGCCTCATAGCCCAGCGTTTGGGGAAGAATTTGGTCCACCAGACCCTGCCGCTTTTTCCAGTCGCTCGCGTTCACGCCAGCCGCGCGCACGGAGATGCGGACTTGTCTGGGGCCTGGTACTGGTGCGGGGAGATCAACAATTTCCAGGACCTCAGGGCCACCAAATCTGTTGAATTGCACTGCTCTGATGGATCTGCTCGTCGCTCTACTCACCAGGACAGCCCCGCCTCGACGTAAAGCGGTCAAGTTTTCGGACTTAGGAGCCTGATCGCCGTGCTTATTATGTGCCGAGTACATATTTTTCATAACGTCTTTGGGCCAATCAAAACAGGTACTCGATATGGATTGACCAATTGGTGTTCGAAGCCGGGCAGGCAACCATCCCGTGCAGCCTGCAGGCCGCGAAGAGTGACAGTCTGCTTCTCGGCCGGCATGAGCAAAGAACGACTTATACCGCTAGATGCGGCATCCTGCGTTCCGATTGATCGCGAAACGCCCTGAAGGACGCCGGGTCATTCCCACTCGATCATCAATTGGAATGCCACCTCGTTGATTTTCCTGGGTAAAGTTGGTTGACTTTTTCCAAGATACCGCCAAAAATACCGTCGGATTTCTACGCTGTTGAAAAGGCTACAACAATGTAGTCGCTCGTGCGGCATTCACACTTTTGACTGCATCATTTATCGCTGATGTTGTGCGTAGCCCAGCCGGCTCAGTTCGCAAGATGTCACGAATCGGACGCGACGGCCATGGTCCACACGCCGGCGGCTTGGATCAGCATTCCGGCCTCTCGTCCCGGTCAATGAGGATACGCTCGGCAGCTCCCTCGAGATCCTCGTATTGACCACTCCTCAAGGCCCACAGGAAGCCAGACAGTCCAAGCCCGCCCGCCAACAGAGCAACAGGTATGAGATAGACCAGGATTGTCATGAGGGTTGCGCCAATGTGCCAGTGTGGGAGCGCCTGTCTGGCGGAGCAGTTCTCCTTGGCTCGTCTGGCACAAAACCTTGCAGCCTCGATGCATTGCCAATGACAAGCAGTGATGAGGCCGACATCGCGATCGCGGCGATCAACGGCGTGACATGCCCCAGAATGGCGATCGGCACGGCAACAGCGTTGTAGATGATCGCGATGGCTATGTTCTGGCGGATCAGCCGCCCTGCCTTCCGCGAGACGTCCAGCGCAAGGGGTACTGCCGAAAGGCTTTCACGCAGGAACACGAAATCGGCGGCGTTGCGGCCGATATCGGCGGCGGTGGCTGGAGCGATCGAGACGTGCGCCGCGCCCAGCGCTGGCGTGTCGTTGAGCCCGTCGCCCACCATCAGGACTTTGTGGCCGGCCTTGGTCAGCACTTCGATCCGCTCAGCCTTCCCGGACGGCAGCAGCGCCGAAACAAAACGGTCGATGCCCAATATTCTTGCGACATCGCCACAGGCGTCCGCGGTATCGCCCGATAGCATTTCGACCGAGATCCCGGCATCGTTCAACTGCGCCAAGGCGGCTCCGGCATCGGCCCGCAACGCATCCTCGAAAACGAAGGATGCGACAATGCCCCCGTCTTTCGTCAGGACTGTTCCGCCATGCCCGCTTTCGCCATCGGCTCGGGCCTTCCATCCAGCCCATCGGCGCCGGCCCAGCCGCCAGATACTTGCGGCGACAGTGGCTTCGATTCCAAACCCCGGATGCTCGATGACGGCATCGAACTTGTGCTGCCCGCCAGCAGCGGCAAAACCGGCTATGGCCTTTGAAAACGGATGACGCGAATGCGCGGCCATGTCGGCGGCGATTGCCAGCACGGCCGGATCGATCGACGACGCATTGACGAGCCGGGGCTGTCCGAGTGTCAGCGTTCCGGTCTTGTCGAACACCGCCGTACTCATCGTCGCCAGGCGCTCCATGGCCGAACCGTCCTTGACCATGACACCGCTTTCGAACAGACGCCGCGCCGCGACCACCTGCACGATCGGCACAGCGAGGCCAAGCGCACATGGGCACGTGATGATGAGAACGGCGATTGCAATCGTCATTGCTAGGTGCCAGTCGCCGACCGCAACCATCCAACCGATGAACGTTATTAAGGCTGTGAGATGGACCACCGGCGCATAGAGGACGGAGACACGATCGGCGATGCGTCGATAGGGCGAGCGGCCCCCCTCCGCCGCCTCCATCAGCCGAACCATTTCCGCCAGGAACGAGTCCTTCGCGGCGGCTGTCGTCTCGATCGTCAGCGAGCCGGTAAGGTTGAGCACGCCAGCCTGCACGGGTACGCCTGGCGCCACGTTTCTGGGCGTGCTTTCGCCGGAGACCAGGGAGCAGTCGAGATCAGATGATCCCTGAATGATCTTGCCGTCGACGGGGATCCTTTCACCGGCCGCGATCAGCAGCTTCATCCCCGGTTCGATCTCGCCAACCGGCAGATAGTCGCGTGCGCCGTCGCCGCGCAGCACCGTGGAGCCACGTGCGGCCAACTGGGACAGGCCTTTCACGGCGGTCCGGGCCCGCTCGCGCATGATGTGATCCAACGTGCGACCGATCAACAGGAAAAACAGCAGTGACACCGAGGCGTCGAAATAGGCGCGGTCGCCATGGTTGATCGTCTCAAAGAGGCTCATGGCGTAAGCGAGCGACACGCCGACCGCGATCGGCACGTCCATGTTCATGCGGCCGTGGCGCAGTGCATTCCAGGCCGAGCGGAAGAAGATGCCGCCGGCAAAGGTGAGCGCCGGGATGGCGATCAATGCAGAGACCCAGTGAAACAGGTCGCGGGTAGCACCTTCGGCGCCGGACCAGACCGAGACCGAAAGCAGCATGATGTTGCCGGCGGCAAAGCCGGCGACAGCGACGGCGCGGATCAGCTCGGCAAGCGTCTTGTCTTTTTCATCGATCTCGGCGGCGAACAGATGCGCCTCGTAGCCCAGTCGTCTCAGCGCAGCGACGAAGGGCGGCACCTCGTCCCCACGCCACCGGATCGCGACGCGCTTGGTCGACAAGTTGACACGCGCGTCTTCGACATTGTCGAGCTTTGCCAGCGCTGTCTCGATCGCCTGGATGCAGGCTGCGCAATGAACCGTCGGTACTGAAAGGTCGGTCTGGCGAAGACCATCGCCAACCAAGCGGCTCGCCAGCCTGATCTCCTGGCCAGATGGCAGGACCGATGTGGTACCGGTCAGATCCATTGCCTGTTCCGCGCCGGGTGCACAGCAGCTCATTGCAGCGCTCCATGGGAAATCATGAT
Source organism: Mesorhizobium sp. WSM4871 (assembly GCF_055811295.1). Lineage (NCBI taxonomy): Bacteria > Pseudomonadati > Pseudomonadota > Alphaproteobacteria > Hyphomicrobiales > Phyllobacteriaceae > Mesorhizobium > Mesorhizobium sp. WSM4871. Next base: position 290,013 of record NZ_JBVVPU010000007.1, read on the forward strand.
TCTACGGACGTCGCGATAGGGTTCCGCGAGACCAGCATCGGCGTCGACTTCGACAATCCAGACGCCATCCCTGGGCACGTCCCGTGCTGCAAACTCCTGAGCCGAAGCAAGGGCAAGAGTGACGGGCTTGTCCTCGGCCTCGTAGGCGGGGTGACGAAACAGTATCTTCACGCCATGCAAGGGGACCGGCTTGCCAGTGGCATCGCTCAAGCTGTAGCGGACCTCACTTCGAGCGATCGTCAGGTTGCCGGTCCAGCCGAGTGCCGCCTGCGCGCGCCTTTCCTCGGCCTTTTTGTTGAATTGCTGGCTGGCCACATAGGTATTCTCGACGACGAGGCCGGTCCAGCTCGTATTGGCGAGCGTCGCCATTGTCAAGTTGACCGCGATGACCACGCCGAAAAAGCCGAGAATGGTGAGCAGCATGTGCCTGCCGGTGAACTCACGCGTCTTTTGCGTATTGGTGCTCATCTGGCGATCTCCCGTGCGTTGAAGGTGGCGGTGTATTCGTCCGATTCGAAGCTCGCTCTGTCCTCGACGCGGAACTTGAAGGTTTGTGCAGCGTGCCGAACCTCACCCGCTGGCTGGCGCACGAAGACCTTCAGCATGTTCAGCCGGTCGGGTTCGACCGCGATGGCGAAGAAGCGAGCTGCCGGCAGATCACTGCCGACGACGCTCATTTCGGCTCCCTGCAAGCCCTGCATCGTGACGACGATCGTCCTTGGCTCGGGGATCATGTTAAGCAGCTTGACGGTGTAACCGTTGCGGATCGAGCCGTCGGACAGGGTCACGAATTGCGGATTGCGGTCGTGCAGGACGTTGATCTCGAGTCGGTCGCGCGTCAGCAGCGAATAGATCAAGGCAAGCCCGACCGCCGTCCACGCGCCCATGTAGAAGAAGGTCCTCGGCCGGAAGATCTTGCGAATATGGAAATGCGCCAACCTGGCGGAGAATGTGCTGTCGGCCGTTCTGACGAGTGAAGGGTTCACGGGACCGGAGCCGCCTGCGGTCGCCACCGCCATGTTGGCGTTGTAGTCGGACAGCGTCGCATAGGAGATCAGCCCGCGCTCCTTGCCGAGCTTGTTCATGACGCCGTCGCAGGCATCAAGGCACAGCGCGCAAGTGATGCATTCGAGTTGTTGGCCGTCGCGAATGTCGATCCCCATCGGGCAGACTGCGACACAGGCATTGCAGTCGACGCAGTCGCCTACGGGCTGCCCTGCTGCTAGCGCCTTCTTGGCGTGACGCGAGCGCGGTTCGCCGCGCCAGTCATTGTAGGTGACAGTGAGCGAACTTTCGTCGAGCATGGCTGCCTGGATGCGCGGCCATGGGCACATGTAGGTGCAGACCTGCTCGCGCATCAGCCCGCCGAACGTATTGGTCGTCGCTGTCAGCACGGCGACGGTGATGTAAGCGACCGGTGCCGCGGTGCCGGTGAAAAGTTCGCCAACCAGCGTCGGCGCATCGGCGAAATAGAAGATCCAGGCGCCGCCGGTCGCCGCACCTATGACCAGCCAGATGGCGTGTTTCGACACACGCAGCACCAGTTTGCGCGCGGTCCAGCGGCCGGCGTCGAGCTTCATGCGAGCGTTGCGATCGCCTTCGATCGCCCGCTCCACGACTAGGAAAAGATCGACCCATACCGTCTGCGGGCAGGTATAGCCGCACCAGGCGCGGCCGACGGTGGACGTGATCAGGAAGAGGCCGATGCCGGCCATCATCAGAAGGCCGGCGACATAGTAGAATTCCTGCGGCCATATCTCGATGAAGAAGACGTAGAGACGGCGGTTGGCAAGATCGATCAGCACGGCCTGATCAGGAGCAAACGGACCTCGATCCCAGCGCAACCAGGGCATCAGATAATAGATGCCCAGCGTGATCGCCATCACCAGCCATTTGAAGCGGCGAAAGCTGCCCGAGGCGCGTTTAGGGAAGATTTTCTTGCGCGGAGCATAGAGCGGCTGTCGTGTCTTGGCGGAGTTGACCGCTTTTGCCTCGAGCCGCTCCATCTGCGTTTTATCCAGCACGTGCATCTCCACTCGCGCGCGGACCTATGACATCGTTGTGCGACGGTCTGCTTCGACAGACGTCCGGTCTGCAGTGAGCCCGCTTCGCCGTGTGGGCCGCGCCGCCTTGCTGCGGGTCAATCGCCGCATGCCGGAATGGTGTCGGGGCCCGACTCGTGCCGGGCCCCGTCGCTTGGCGGGGAGGGCCGAGAATAGGCTTCTGTTCCTATTCTCCGCCGCCAAGCGAATGGACATAAACCGCAAGTTCCTTAACCTTGGTCTCGCCGAGACGCCCGATCCAGGCCGGCATGACACCGTGCTTCGGCGCGCGGACTTGGACGGCGATGGCTGTCTCGCCGGGTGCGTAGAGCCAGATCGCATCGGTCAGATTGGGCGCGCCAAGCTCTTTGTTGCCTTTCGCATTATCGCCATGACAGGCGACGCAGTTTTCCGCGAATACCTTGGCGCCGGGCTCGATAAGACTTGCATCCTGGACCTTGCCCGAGAGGCTGGCGACATAGGCGCCGACCTGTGCGATCTGTTCGGGCGTGATGATGTCACCGAAGGGGGGCATTTCCGACTGCCGAGTATCCGGGTCGGATGCGAAACGGATGCCGTGCGCGATCGTTTGCTGGATCTGCTCGGTCGTGCCGCCCCACAGCCAGTCATCGTCGTTCAGGTTTGGAAAGCCCTTCGACCCTTGGGCGCCCGAGCCGTGGCATTGCACGCAATTGACCTTGAAGGTAGCTCCGCCGGCCGCTACCGCGAATTCACGCAGCGCGTCGTCGGCTGCAATCTCGGATACGGTCTTCTGCTGGATGGCCGCGACATATTTGCCCTTGGCGGCTTCGGCAGCCGCCAGCTCAATCTTGACAGCGTTGCGGCTTGAATAGCCAAGCACACCCTTGGTCGCGGAAGACAGCATCGGCCAAGCCGGATACGCAATTGTATAAGCCACCGCCCAAGCGACGGTGATGTAGAAGGTTATCACCCACCATCGGGGCAATGGGTTGTTGAGTTCCCTTATCCCGTCCCATTCATGACCGGTCGTTGAGATGCCCGAGACTTCATCGATATGCTCGCTGCTCATGATCAGTCGTCCTTGAGCGGAATCTGGGCGGCTTGATCGGCCTGTGTTTTGCCGCCGGGACGCAAGGCAAAGGCAATGCAGCCGACGTAGAAGAACGCCATGGCAAGCAGACCCCAGCTGTCCGCGAATTCCCGCATCAAATTATAGCTCATTGCGTCCCCCTCAGCGGTAGCCGGCTGCATCATCATAGGTCTTGAAATCGACCAGTGTTCCCAGCATTTGCAGATAGGCGACGAGGGCATCCATCTCGGTCACCTGCTGCGGATTGCCGTCCAGATCACCGACTTTGGCTTTCGGATAGCGTTTCTCGACGCCGGAGGCATCGGCATTCGGGTCGGCCTGGGCCATCAGATCGGCATTGGCGTGCGCGATCATGTCATCGGAGTACGGGACGCCAACACGCGCGTTCGCAACCAGATGCGTCGAGAAGTCCTTCACCTCGATCGGAGCGTCCTTCAGGAAGGCATAGCGAGGCATGATAGATTCCGGCACCACCGAACGTGGATCCATAAGGTGCTGAACGTGCCATTCGTTGGAATAGCGGTTGCCGACTCGTGCAAGGTCAGGGCCGGTGCGCTTCGAGCCCCACTGGAAGGGGTGGTCGTACATGGACTCGGCGGCCAGGCTGTAGTGGCCGTAGCGCTCGACCTCGTCCCGGAAAGGCCTGATCATCTGGCTGTGGCAGAGGTAGCAGCCCTCGCGCACATAGATGTTGCGTCCGGCGAGTTCCAGTGGCGAGTAGGGCCGCATGCCTTCGACTTTCTCGATCGTGTTATCGAGGTAGAAGAGGGGTGCGATCTCGACGATGCCGCCGACGGTCACCACAAGAAGGGAGCCTACGAGAAGAAGCGTGGCGTTCTTCTCGATTAGTGCATGTCTATCCATCAAGCCCATGTTCTGGCTCCTTATTCGGCAGGCTGAAGGGCGGGAACGGAGTCTGGCATCGGTTGCTCCTCACGCTGGTGGCCGAGGATGGTCATGGTGATGTTCCAGGCCATGAGCAGGGCGCCGGTGAGGTACATCGCACCGCCGATGGCGCGCATGACGTAGAAGGGATGCATGGCGGCGACGGTTTCGGCGAAGGAGTAGACGAGGAAACCCTGCTCATCGTATTCGCGCCACATCAGGCCCTGCATGATGCCGGACACCCACATCACCGCGGCGTAGACGACGATGCCCAGCGTCGCCAGCCAGAAATGCCAGGTGACGAGGCGCATCGAATAGAGCCGGTCGCGGTTCCAAAGCTTCGGCACCATGTAGTAGATCGCGCCGAACGAGATCATGCCAACCCAGCCGAGCGCGCCGGAATGCACGTGTCCGATGGTCCAGTCAGTATAGTGCGACAGCGAGTTGACCGCCTTGATCGACATCATCGGGCCTTCGAAGGTCGACATGCCGTAGAAGGCGATGGCCATCACCATCATGCGGATTATGGGATCGGTGCGCAGCTTGTCCCAGGCGCCAGACAGCGTCATCAGGCCATTGATCATACCGCCCCATGACGGCATCCAGAGCATGATCGAGAACGCCATGCCGAGCGTCTGCGCCCAGTCGGGTAAGGCGGTGTAATGCAGGTGGTGCGGGCCGGCCCAGATGTAGAGAAAGATGATCGCCCAGAAGTGGACGATCGACAGGCGGTAGGAATAGACCGGCCGGTTCGCCTGCTTGGGCACGAAATAATACATCATGCCGAGGAACCCGGCGGTGAGGAAGAAACCGACGGCGTTGTGGCCATACCACCATTGCGTCAAGGCGTCCTGGACGCCGGAGAAGGCGGAGTAGCTCTTCGAGCCCAGGAACGACGCCGGCATCGACAGATTGTTGACCACATGCAGCATCGCGATTGTCACGATGAAGGACAGGTAGAACCAGTTGGCGACGTAGATATGCGGTTCCTTGCGCTTCAGGATCGTGCCGAGGAACAGGATGAGATAGGCGACCCAGACGATGGTCAGCCAGAGATCCACATACCATTCGGGTTCGGCGTATTCGCGGGCTTCGGTGATGCCGAGCAGGTAGCCGGTCGCGGCCATGACGATGAACAGCTGGTAACCCCAGAACACAAACCAGGCCAGTTTGCCGCCAAACAGCCGGGCGCGGCACGTGCGCTGCACGACATAGAGAGACGTGCAAAGCAAAGCGTTGCCGCCGAAGGCGAAGACGACGCCGGATGTGTGCAGCGGCCGCAGCCGGCCGAAATTGAACCAGCGTTGGATGTTGAGGTGAGGGTATGCCAGCTGCAGGGCAATGATCACACCGACGAGCATGCCGACGATGCCCCAGAATACCGTTGCAATGGCTCCGTAGCGGATCGGGCCATCCATGTAGGCGGAGGTGTCGATCGGAGCCGCCGGCTTGAAATCTGTGTTGCGCAGCAGGATCGCGGTAAAGCCAGCCACGGCGAAGAACAAAACCCCCATATGCTGGCGAAAAGGTCCTTCTACGCCGAAGCCGGCAGCCACCAGGGCCGCAAAAGCAAACAGGCTTAGAACGACGATCTCCGTGCCGAATTTCATGACATGTCCCCGACCAGGATTCCAATGCGCGGACGCCAAATCCGCGGTGCATTAATTCCGTAGTTGCCGCCTGCTCGCCCTGATCCATGTCAGAGCCGCACGATTTTGCTTCGGGCAGCATCGAGTTCGGTGCAATCAGAAGGTGGCGATTTGAACAAGGAAACGCAGCACGGGCCAACCCGCTCATGGACAAGTGCGGCTTTCTCGCGCCAGGTCGGCACAGAGGCGATTCCGGGCGAGGTCATGAAGCTTGCCCATCGGGAAAAGCTGGAGCTCTGCTTCTCGCTGGAAAGCATTGCCGATGCACTGCCGAACGTCGACCGCCTCAAATGTCTTGGAACGGCCAAGAAGATCGTTCCGCTGCTCCGTGACATTCATGGGTTTGAGGAGAGGGTGATTTTCCCTGCGTATGAGGCGCACTTGACTCCGGCCGAGGCCAAACTTGCCTCCACCAGCCGGTTGCGCATCGAGCACCTTGAGGATCAATGCTTCGCTGGCGAGGTGGCCGAAACGCTCCTAGCGATCGGTCATGGTGATCCGATAGAGAGCGCGGAAGCTGTCGGATTCATGCTACGCGGCTTCTTCGAAGGCTTGCGGCGACACATCGCTTTCGAACGCGAGCATGTCCTGCCGCGGATCGTAATAAGCGACGAAGGCCCCGACGCTTAGGTCTCATTCAAAGGCCGGTTGCCGCGCGCCTCGGCCGCCGCAGCGCTGCTCCAGCCGGCTCATGCTGTCGACCGTTACATGGCGTTTGCTCTCGATCCGGATCACGCCGTCAGCCCGCAATCGCGTAAGCTGGCGGCTCACGGTCTCGTTCGTCAGTCCAAGGAAATCAGAGATGTCGGCACGTGTCAGCGGCAGATCGAAGCATGCCGACCCAGCCGCCGGGTCGATACTGGAATCCATATTCCGGGCGATCATGAGGAGAAAGCTCGCCACCTTCTCCGGTGCGGTCTTGCGCCCGAGAGTCACCATCCATTCAAGTGCCTCGTCGAGTTCGTCCAGCGTCTGCTTGAGCAGGCGATGCTCGAGTCCCGATGATTCCTTCATTATCCGTTCAACGGCCGCCTTCGGAAACGAGCACAGCGAGACGGAGGTTGCCGCTTCCACATTGATCGTGCTTTTCACCTTGAAGGGCCGTCCCAAAAAATCCGGTGCGAACCGAAGACCGACAATCTGCTGGCGGCCGTCCGAAAGGCACTTCGTCAGCTTCACAACGCCTGAAAGCATGTTTGAATAGCTGTCGACGGCCTCGGCGTCGGCGACCAGTTCGACGCCCGGCTCGATTTTGTGCCGCGACGAGGTCTTGGCGAGCCCAACCAAATGGTCCGGATCGAGCGCACCGCAGACGCCGCGATGCCGTGCTTCGCAAGACAGGCAAAGAACGGGAATGCCGGAACTGTGAATGTCCTGCCGTACTGTCATTCGCTCGCGCTACCAATCCCAAGTTCCGGCAGGATAGCAAGCGATGGCAGAGAAATCCTTGCGGCAGTTTGTCCGTGCTGGAGGCGACCGAAATCAGAGCTTTGGCTCTTGACGCGTCCAGACTGCCGGCGAGGCAAACACGACATGATACCGGAATTAGTTGGTAGGCTTGGCGAGGAAGTGCCGCGTTATACGAGTTGCCCGACCGCGCCGCATTTCCATCCGGGCGTCGCCGCTGATGTCTATCGAAGCTGGTTTAAGGCTCTCGAAAACGGTGGCGAAGCCTCGCTCTACCTGTACATGCGACCGGCTCTGCTGGTTCTGTGCGTGCCATACAAAGCAGACCCGCCACTCCGAGCCGGTGGCTGCGGATCTCCCCTCGCTTGACGCGGAGATCGCGACTGTCGCCGCTCTTGTCAGCGGCAAGGCCCATGTCCGAGCCGTGCATTTCGGCGGCGGCTCGCCGACCACGCTGAAGCCCGGGGATATGATAGTCCAGGGAACTGCCCTGCGGGATAGCTTCGATTTACCGATGCGAAGATCAGCGTCGAAATCGAACCCAACGACATAGACGAAGCCCGCCTTGATACACTTGCCGAGATCGGCATGGCGCGGGCAAGCCTAGGCGCGCAGCATTTCCATCCGAAAGTGCAAAAGGCGATCAACCGCCTTCGCTCTCGCGGCGTGGATCCGTGAATCTCCAACTTTATGCTTCGATTACTCGGAATCTGAACCTGACACGCGTCACGATTTCTCTGACATGCCGGCGGCAGGCACGCTTTCCTTTCTGGCCTTGGCAAACGCTCTGTCACCTTCCAGAAACCCCGCCAGCATGAAAGGTATGAGTTCCGCTACCGTTTCAGACTCGCCATAGGTCTGGCGGTAAAGCGCCGCATAGTCCTTGAGTGCTTGGTTCAGGTCCGCGCTAACGGTGATGGTCATCTTCGAAGGTGTCCGGTCTGGAAGCTTTCCAAGTTTCAGATCTGCCATGATTACTCCTGTTCAAGTCGGGTATGGGCGCAGCACAAGATCCTTGTGTACAATCACGCGTAGGGGCCAACCGGGGCGGACGACAATGGTGGGTTGAATATTCAGGTTCTTTTCGGTGATGCGCTGGCCGGCTTGACTGATGTTTTGCTGAGTGGATTCCCGGATCGCCTTAACTAGGTCGCTTTCGTTTTCCCCAAAGCTCAACTCGGTACCAACGCCCAGTAGCGTCGCTAGAGCAACTCCCTTGATCAGCTGCCAGGTGTGAAAATCGACCTTGTCCTCAAGCCCGGCATAGCCGGCAGTATCCGTCGCTGGCAGATTGTCGATTTCGATCGAGGAACCGTCGGGCAGGATTATTCGCTGCCAGACCAGCAATGCGCGCCTCTGCCCAAAAGCCACGACGCTGTCATAAGTGCCGATGAGGCGTGAGCCTTGCGGAATGAGCACAATGCTGCCGGTGACTGTGTCGTGCACATTCTCGGTGACCTGCGCGACGACAAGGCCAGGCAAGCCGGAATTTATGCCGGTGACGAGACTGGCCGCAATCACGCTGCCGGCCATCAGTTGGTAGGGTGAGGCCGGCGTCTGCAGCGCGTGCTGATTGTAGATCCCGCTTGTGTTTCGCTGACTGATAAAATCGAGCTTGCGCTGTTGGTTGTTCTGGTCACCCTCGGCTGGGGCAACGGAAGCTGACGCGCGCGTCGCTCCGGATTGCGGAAGCGCCTCAGACGGCTGCTGCGCACTCGGCCCGCCGCCGGCGACATCTGTCTGTCTGGGTCGATTGTCGATCCGGAACAAGACTTGCGACTCGCGCGCCTCAATTGCTTGCTGGGCAAGGCGCTGCTCCTCGGCGGAGATATCCTGCCCTGGCGCGATGCCGAGCTGACGTTGGCGTTCAAGGATGGGGCGACCGAGGTCACCGGGCAGTGGCGGTCCGAGCACAGGGGCCTTCGGCATGATCCCGGTATAGTCCTTGGGAAGCGCTTCTAGTCCCTCGGCGGGTGGCTTGCGCTCGGTGTTATAGCGGTCCTCTGCCTGGTGCTTGATACGCCATGCCGGTCCTTGAAGCGCCATCATCGTGACGCCCAGAATGGCACCGGATCCGACTGCAGCGATGGCGACGATCACACCGCGCCTGAATCGGACAGCGCGGCGGGGCGAGGCTCGCAATTGCAGCTGCTCGGGATCGAGTTTCGACGGTGCATCGGGTCGGGACGTATCGGTCATGAGCGCTTCCCTCACCTGCTGGAACGGCCAAAAAGTGGTATGCGCCGCGTCGGTTGCCGGCCGTCAGTTCTCGTGATGCGCACCACTTGCTGCTGTTTGGCGCCGAGGCGCAGTTCGGCGGCAGCAAAGAGGCGATCGACGATGTAATAGTTGCCGCGCATACGGAAGTTGACGAGCTGGTCATTGCCATCGGCGCCGACGATGAAGAGAGGAGGCGCTTCACCCTGATCAATGCGACGGGGGAATTCGATATAGACCTTGCTGCCATCGTCGAAAGCGCGCGTCGGCCTCCAGGGTGGTGTGTCGCCGGTGATTGAATACCGAAAGCGGATATTCTCGAGCGCCACATTCGACGCCTCCGGCGTGGCAGCCTCGGCTTGAGCGTTGCGCTGGCGTAGCGCGATGATCTGGTCCTCGCTATAGGTCCAGGAGATCGCCGCCATTGAGGTCTTCTCGGTGCTTTGAAGCTGCAAATGGTAGGTGCGTCGTTCCGTGGTGATCACCAGATTGGTGGTAAGTCCCGGCGCGAAGGGTTTTACCAGCACATGGGTGCGCTGATTGTCACCGGTGCCGCTGACGGTATCGCCGATCACCCAACGCACCGTGTCGCCGGCCGACACGGCTGTTAGTTTCTCGCCCGGCTGGAGTGCGATATCGGTGACGCGCTCCGGCGCGGCATAGAGCTGATAGAGCGCGCCGTCGGCGAATGGATAAACCTGAACCGCATTCATGTACCCATACCTGGTAGGTTGCTGCGTCGCTGCTTTATTGGCATCGGAGACCCGTTCTTCAGGAGAGCGCTTGTCTTCGGCCACCCTGCCCGGATTGGGCTGTAACTGACCGGGTAGCGGCAGCGGCTTTGGCACCTCGACTATCTTGACCGGCTTCTCCGGCGGCTTCTCGATTGCGGCTGGTTTGAAATCGGCAGCATCATAGGAAATCGCAGGCGGCGGTACCGGCTTTGACGCGCAGGCGGAGAGGACCGCTGTAGAGGCCGACAGGATCAGCACGGCACGGACCGACGACATTCTATTCTTCATTGGTGGACTCCTTTTGGGGAAACGGACGTCGGCGCAGCACTGTCGAGCTCGCGCGACCAATCGATGGCGTTGATGAAGACGCCGAGCGGGTTGTTGCGCAGTTGGTCAGTATTGCTTGGCGGGCGGATCACGATGGTGAGGATCGCGATCCAGCGCGTCGTGCTGGCAAGGCTGCCGCGCTCAAAAACCTGCTCGGCCCATTTGACCTGGAACGAGCTGTCCGAAGCCCTGACCACGCTGGTCACTTGCACCGACACGCTGCGTGTGCCGATCTGACCGAAAGGATCGTTCGCCTTGGCGTACTCGTTGAGAAAGAGCGCCGCGCGGTCGGTGGCGAAGTCATAGGCCGAAAGCCAGTTCTGCCGCACCAGCACCGGATCGGTGGAAACGGAACGGACATTCTGAATGAAGCGGCCGAGATGCCACGCGATCTGGGCATCGGAGGGCTCGTAGTCCCGGATTGCCGGCGCAACGGCGCGTGCCTCGCCGAAGCCGTCGACCTCGACGACGTAAGGCACGACGCGGCTCTGCATCGACTGCCACACGAGTCCGCCGGAAAGTCCGGCCGCCAAGGTCAGACAGCCAAGAGCCATGAACCGCCAGTTGCGGGCCTGCACTCGAGATGAGCCTATGCGCTCGTCCCAGAGCTGCGCGGCCTTCTGATACGGCGTGACCGGCTCGGGCGTCTTGCCGTAACGTTGAATGGGTCGCTTGAATAGCATTTAGTCGTCCTTGTCGTTGAGAGAGGGATTGGCGCTGCCTCCCGGCCTGTCGCCTTCTCGGACGGCCTGCATGGCGGCGTGACGGTGGGCACGGGCTGTCTGTTCGGAACGCAGGCGCCTGGCCCAGCCGGGCGCGGCATCAGCGACCGGACCAGTAGGGCTTCCTGTCATGGATGCGGTCGGCGCACCACCGGTCGCGGACCAGGCAGCTTCGCGCCCGGCATCAACGCTGCGCCCGAAGCCTCCTGCGGCAGATCGTGCCGCCCCCATTGCGGCGCCGCCGGCGGCGCTGGTCACACCATGCATTCCAGCAGCTACACCGGGCAGGCCGGACTCGAGCGATGTTGCGCGCCCCATCTGCCAGGCCGTAGAAGCCGCTGACCCCATGGTCGTGCCGGCACGGAGTGCGGTGAGACCGCTGCCGGTTGCCATGCGCGCGCCGGCAAATGCTGCGCCTGCGGCAACGAGCGATGCACCGGCTGCGGCTGCCGTGGTTCCAAGTGCGGCGCCCGCGCCAAGCTGCGGCGCGCCCGAGACAAGACCGGAGGCTATCCCAGGTCCGAAAATGCCGAGACCAAGGAGCGCCAAGGCGCCCAGGACCTGTGACATGGCGGCGGCCAGATCCGGCTCCTTGCCTTGCAGCGCGGAAGCGAACTCGCCAAAGAGCGTGGAGCCGATGCCGATGATGACGGCCAACACCATCACCTTGATGCCCGACGAGATGACATTGCCGAGCACGCGCTCGGCGAGAAACGCTGACCGGTTCCAAAGCGCGAAGGGCACAAGAATGAATCCGGCCAGAGTGGTGAGTTTGAATTCGAGGATGGTGATGAAGAGTTGGATGGAGAGGATGAAGAAGGCGATGATGACCAGGAACCAGGCCACGAGCAGCACGAAGATGGTGAGCGCGTTGCCGAAGATTTCTGGGAAGCCGAGAAGCTGGCTTGCCTGATCGAGAAGCGGCCAGGCGCCCTCGAAACCGGTTGCGGCAATGCGGCCCGGATGCAGGAGATTGTCGGCAGATAGGTTGCCGGATGACGCATTGATGCCGAGACCGGCAAAAGACCGATAAATGATGTCGGCGAGGTTCTTGAAGTTATTCAAGATGAAGGCAAAGACGCCGACATAGAGCACTTTGCGGATGAGCCGGCCGAATATGTTGGGTTCGCCTCCGAATGCCCAGGCGAGGCCGGCAAGTGTGACGTCGATGCCGATCAGGTTCGTGGTAAGGAAGGCGACATCGCCCGAGAGCAGACCGAACCCGCTATCGATGTAGCGGATGAAGGTCTCCATGAAGCGATCAATGACCCCAAGGTCGTTCATGCCGCCTTCCTCGTCGTCAAGAGATTGGTGATCAGTTGCCGGGATAGGCCGTGCCTGTGCCGAGGAAGCGCTTTGTCGTCTCGCGCGCGGCCTCCTCGGACTGCGCCTTGCGCGCCGCATCCTCGGCCTCAGCGCGGAACTGCGTTGCGAGCAGCGTCTGGATCTGCATCTGCTGCTTGGTCGAAAGCGCAAGGAGCTGGTTAGTGGCCTGACTTGCCTGAAGCGCACCGGCCGCGCCTTGGCTGCGGTTGACGAGATCGGCAAGCAGGTCACCATCACCGCGAACATTCTCGACGATCTGCGACTGAACACCCATGGTCTGACGGAATGCCTGCATGGCGTTTTGCCAGCGGTCACGTGCGGCGCTCGCTACATCGCTGACCTTGATCGTGGCGTCGTAGCTTTCCGGATATTGATTACGCCACTGGTCCTGAAGCTTGTTGAGATCAAAGCTCAGGCCACTTGCCTGGTCCATCAGACCGTCGATCCGTTGGAGCGAGCCGGTAAGCTGACCCACGGAAGAAAAATCCAGACTCTGAAGATTGCGTGCCATGTTCTGCAGCACGGTCGCCTGGTTCTGGAGCGACTGGATCTGGTTGTTGATCTGCTCCAGCGAGCGCGCCGCCGTGAGCACGTTCTGTGCGTAGTTCGACGGATCGAACACGATGAGCGCGTAGGCCGGCTGCACGTAGTCGGCCATCGGCTTGGCGATCAACGAAAGGGTGATCAGGCCCGAGAGAAAGCGGCGCCGCATCATGACGATTGCTCCTTGGTTGGTTGAGGGAATTGCTGGAGAAGCTCGGCCGCCCAATCCAGGCCGCAGGCGCCGAGGAAGCGAAAGACAAAGCTGTCCTGCCCGTGCTCGGACAGGACCCTGTCGATCAGGCTTTGCGCGGCTGGACCCGAGGCGCCGCAAAGTGCAAGCGCGATGGGGCCGAGCCCGAGCTCGAAGCGACGGTTGCCGCAGCGCGACTGCAAATAGTAGTGCCGCTTCGGCGTGGCCCGGGCGATCAGTTCAATCTGCCGGTTGTTGAGACCGAAGCGCTCATAGGCAGTCCGTGCCTGCGGTTCCACGGCACGATCATTGGGGAGAAAAATGCGCTGTGGGCAGCTCTCGATGATCGCCGGCGCTATTGCAGAGCCGGCGATGTCGGCAAGCGACTGCGTGGCGAAGATCACCGATACGTTCTTCTTTCGCAGCACCTTCAGCCATTCGCGGATGCGGGCAGCAAAAAGCGGATTGTCGAGATCGACCCAGGCCTCATCGAGCATGAGCAGCGTCGGTCGCCCGTCGAACCGCTCCTCAAGGCGATGGAAGAGATAGGTGAGCACAGGCAGCACAGCGCTTTGGCTATGCATCAGCTCCTCGGTCTCGAAGCACTGCACATCCGACAAGGCCAGCCGATCGTCGTCGGCATCGAGCAATCGGCCGAAGGGACCGTCGAGCGTGTAGGGCATTAAGGCGGACTTCAGTGCATTGGACTGAAGCAGGACCGACAGACCGGTCAGCGTGCGCTCCTGCGCCGGCGCGGTGGCGAGGCTGTTGAGCGCCGACCAGATCGCCTCCTTCACCTCCGGCGTGAGGGCGACGTTCTCATGGGCAATCAGGCCGGCGATCCATTCAGCTGCCCAGCTGCGCCGACCCTGATCACCGATATTGCGCAGAGGCTGGAAGGCAAGCGCACCGTCCGAACCCAAGACATGATGCTCTCCACCCATGGCGAGCGTTGCCGCGCGCGCCGAATTGCCTTTGTCGAAGACATAGACCTGCGCGCCGGCATAGCGACGAAACTGCAGGGCGATCAGGGCAAGCAGCACCGATTTTCCGGCGCCGGTCGGTCCAACGATCAGCATGTGGCCTACATCTTCGACATGGGAAGAAAGCCGGAACGGAGTCGACCCGCTGGTTTCGGCGATCAGGAGCGGCGGGGCCTCTCGTCCAGTGATTTCAGCCAGATGCTCGTTCGCCGCAGGACCGGCCCACACCGAGGAAAGCGGCATGAGATGGGCAAGGTTCAGCGTGTGAACGAGCGGCTGACGAACGTTGGCATAGACATGACCCGGCAGCGAGCCGAGCCAGGCTTCGACCGCATTGACGCTTTCGCGGATGGTGGTGAACCCGAGCCCATTGATGATGCGCTCGACCGCGCGAAGTTTCTCAGCGGCGGCTTGGCGATCCTCGTCCCATACCGTCACCGTTGCAGTGAGATACCCGAAGCCGATATGATCGCCGCCCAACGCCTGAAGTGCTTCATCGGCGTCGAGCGCCTTATTGTCGGCGTCGCTGTCGACGAGCGGAACGGGTTCGTTGCTTACAACCTCGCGCAGGATTGCGACCATCGATTTGCGCTTGGCAAACCATTGCCGGCGCAAGCGGGTCAGCGTCTTGGTGGCCTCGGTCTTGCCGAGCGGAATGAAGCGCGTCATCCAGCGATAGGCGAAATCCTGATGATTGAGGGCATCGAGGATTCCGGGCCGGGTGAGGTTCGGAAAGCCGAGGATGGTAAGTGTGCGAAGATGTTGCTCACCCAGCATCGGCTCCAAGCCGCCGGTAAGCGGCACATCGACCAGGATGCCGTCCAGATACATCGGCGTTTCCGGCACGGCGACCGGATGGCGGCGGGTCGAGATCGTGTCGTGCAGGTATGTCAGCGTCTCGGCGTCATCGAGCAGACGCACTTCGGGCATGAAGCCCGACAGAAGATCCAGCACACGGTCGGTCTCGTCACGGAACCGCGCTATCTCCTGGCGCCAGTCTCTTTCGCCTTCTGAATGATGCGAGTCGACGAGCGCGCTTTCCGCCCGCGCCTGGGCGTCCGGTGGCGGCATGGACAGCAAGGTCAGGTGATAGCGGCTCTCGAAATGCGCGACCTTGCCCTCGAAAGCAGCACGCCGTTCTTCATCAACCAGCCATGACGCCGCGTCCGGGAAACGCGAGGACGGATAGCCCAGCGCTTCGATACGCTCGGCCTCGAAAAACAATGTCCAGCCGGAGCCAAGGCGTCTAAGCGCATTGTTGGCCCGGGCGCAGATGCCGATGAGTTCGGCTTCGGTCGCGCTTTCCAGATCGGGCCCGCGAAACCGAAGAGTCCGCTGAACGCTGCCGTCCTTGTTGAGCACGATGCCGGGCGCCACCAGTGCTGCCCAGGGCAGGTGGTCGGCAAGCCGGTCGGCCTTGCCGCGATATTCCGAAAGGTTCAGCATGCGAGCCATCCGCTCAGGCGAAGGTGACGGACAAGCACGCTGGCAAAGTCGGGATCGCGCCTTGCGGCAAAGACCGCGAGCGAGTGGCCGCCAAGCCAGAGCACTAGCCCGGCAATCCATTGCTGCAAGCCTAGTCCGATGGCCGCAGCCACCGTGCCGTTGAGGATCGCCACCGCCCGCGGCGCGCCGCCCAGCAGGATCGGTTCAGTCAATGCCTGGTGAACGGGAACCTCGAAGCCCTCGATATGTTGCACTCCGGCGGCCATCAGACGAGCGCCCCGCCGCCGAAGGAGAAGAACGAGAGGAAGAAGCTCGATGCGGCGAAGGCGATCGACAGGCCGAAGACGATCTGAATCAGCCGGCGGAAACCGCCTGCAGTATCGCCGAAGGCAAGGGTCAGGCCGGTGGTGATGATGATGATCACCGCGACGATTTTGGCGACCGGTCCCTGCACCGATTCCAGGATCTGCTGCAGCGGCTGTTCCCAAGGCATGCCGGAGCCGGCAGCGTGCGCCGGAACTGTGAGAAGAAACGCGAGCGCGGCAAACGAAAGAAAGCGGAGCTTCTTACGCATAAGGGGGCCTTTCAAAGTTGCTGGAGTTGCGGAGGCGTGAGTGGGGTGACGGCGTAGTCGCCGCTGCCGTCGAGACCTGTGACCTCAGCGATTGCATCGATGCGGCGCGACGAGCCGCGCCCCGCGATGAAGACGATGAGATCGATGGCATCGGCGATGAGGCGGCGCGGCACGGTGACGACAGCTTCCTGTGCAAGCTGCTCGATGCGATAGAGGGCAGAGCGCGCCGAATTGGCATGAACCGTGGCGATGCCGCCGGGGTGCCCGGTGTTCCATGCCTTGAGCATGTCCAGCGCTTCCGCGCCCCTGACTTCACCGACGATGATGCGGTCGGGGCGGAGCCTGAGCGTCGAGCGCACGAGATCGGCGAGTGTGACCGAGCCCCGCCTGGTTCTCAGGGCAACGCAGTCCTTTGCTGCGCATTGCAGTTCGCGGGTGTCCTCGATGAGGATCACTCGCTCGTCGCATTCGGCGACTTCGGCCAGCAGCGCATTGGCAAGCGTCGTCTTACCCGACGACGTGCCTCCGGCGACAAGGATGTTGCGCCGTTCTCGGACTGCCTTTATCAACGCATCGGCCTGCAGCGGCAACATGATGCGATCCGCAACATAGTTGGCCAGCGTGTAGAGCATTGCGGCTGGTTTGCGGATGGCAAAGCAAGGCGCCAGCACGACAGGCGGCAGCAGTCCCTCGAAGCGTTCGCCCGATGGCAACTCGGCGCTGACAATCGGATTGTCCGCATGCGCCTCGGCACGCACGTGGGAAGCGACCAGGCGGATGATGCGTTCCGCCTCGGAAGGATGCATATGCACGGCCGTATCGATTCGGCCTTCTCCCAGCCGGTCGAGCCGCAGCGCACCATCGGGATTGACCATCACCTCGATGACCAATGGATCGGCCAGCGCCTCAGTGATCGTCGGACCCATGGCGGTGCGCAGCATGGCGCGGCGTCGGTGGTCGGCCTCTGGATGAGCGCTCATCCTTCCCCTCCTCCGCCATTGTCTTTGCCAAGCGAGCGTTTCCCCGATGCGATCTGGCGACCGACCTGCTCGACGAATTTGTCGAAACGCTCCTGAGCAATCGCTTGCGTTGCCTTGTCCGGAACAGGCGTGTGGGCATGAAGCGTGATCGAAAAGCGGATGAAGAGCGCCAAGCTTTCCAATGTCATCTCGACATCGCGCCTGACGTGAGTGAGGTCGCGGGAAAGACGGTCCAGCCTCATGCCATAGCGCCGATCGAGTTCATTCTCGCCACGCCGCTCGATGAAAGCTTCTACGGCCTTCGCGACGACCGCGGATTTTGTGGTCGAGGGATCGCGGCTGAGGTTGTCCAGCTTCTCGCTCAATTCCGGTTCGAGCAGAAACTGGTGACGAATGCGGTGGGGCTTCATGCGCTTGTTCCAACTGGCCGGCGCTGGCGGGCCGGCGGCGGAACAAGCATTATCGAGATGCCCAAAATTGCTTACGGCCGTTATCTACGCTGAGATACGCCCGAGCTGCGGAAAGCGTTCAGAAGCCGGGGACGATATCCTTGTCATCACCCCTTCCCTCGTTGACGCCATAGGCACCTGCGACGGTGGAGATCCGGTCCATGACGCGTTTGTCCGCCATCGCCTCGCTATCATCGTCTGCGGGTCTGGACAGATCGTCCTGGTCCGGTTCCTGGGTGACGGCGGTATGTTCTTCGGGTAGGCCAGGATGGCGCTGCTGCTGAACACCTCCCTCGTCCGCAAGCGCGGCGCCAGCGCTTTCATCGTCAGACGCAAGACGACGGTCGACGCCGCGTACTTGCCCAGTCCAATCGTCCGGCCGCGACATCGGGCAGTCCGCGTAGGGTCCGTCGCGCAACACCGGCGAAGGCAGCACCCGCTCGGTGAAATTGTGGTCCTCATAGTATCGCAGCTTTTTGGCCCGGATGGGGGGCAATCCCGAAACCAGCACCAGTTCGTCCGCGGGCGGCAATTGCATCACCTCGCCCGGTGTCAGCAGCGGGCGGGCGGTTTCCTGGCGGCTGACCATGACATGCGAGAGCCAAGGTGCCAGCCGGTGGCCCGCATAGTTGCGCATGGATCTGAGTTCCGTGGCCGTGCCAAGCGCGTCCGAGATTCGCTTGGCCGTGCGCTCATCATTGGAGGAAAAGGCAATTCGCAAATGGCAGTTGTCCAGAATGGCGTTGTTGTCGCCATACGCTTTGGAGATCTGGTTCAACGATTGCGCGATCAAGTAGGCACGAATTCCGTAACCGGCCATAAATGCGAGCGCGGTCTCAAAGAAGTCGAGGCGACCGAGCGCCGGAAACTCATCCAGCATCATGAGCAGTTGATGCTTGCGGCTCTTCTTTGGGTCACCCTCGAGGCGCTCCGTCAGCCGCCTGCCGATCTGGTTCAGGATCAGTCGCACCAAGGGCTTGGTGCGCGAGATGTCCGATGGCGGCACGACCAGATAGAGCGACATCGGCCACTCCGCATCCATCAGATCGGCAATGCGCCAGTCGCAGTCCGATGTTACCGCCGCCACGGTCGGATCACGGTAGAGGCCGAGAAAAGACATGGCGGTCGAGAGGACGCCTGAACGTTCGTTCTCCGATTTGTTCAACACCTCTCGTGCCGCCGAGGCCACGACGGGATGGACCTGAGGCTTATTGGCCGCGCCGAGATGGTTGGTCGTCATCATTCGCCGCAAAGTCGCGGCAAACGAGCGTTGCGGGTCCGACAGAAAGGTGGCGACGCGGGCAAGAGTCTTTTCCTCTTCGGCGTAGAGCACGTGCAAGATAGCGCCGACCAGAAGTGAATGACTGGTCTTCTCCCAATGATTCCGCCTTTCCAGCGCGCCTTCCGGATCGACTAGAATGTCAGCGATGTTTTGGACATCGCGAATCTCGTCCGAACCTTTGCGTACCTCCAGCAGCGGGTTGTAGCGGGCCGATCGCGGATCAGTCGGATTGAACAAAAGGCAATGCGAGAACCTCGACCGCCAGCCGGAGCTCAGCTGCCAGTTCTCGCCTTTAATGTCGTGAATGACGGCCGAGCCGGACCAGGAGAGAAGGGTTGGGACAACCAGTCCGACGCCCTTGCCGGAACGTGTCGGCGCAAAGGCCATGACGTGCTCAGGCCCGTCATGACGCAGATACCGGTCCTTCAGTTTGCCGAGGAAGACGCCTGCCGGCTGAAACAGCCCTGCTTTCTCGATCTCCCGCGTCACCGCCCATCGAGAGGAGCCATAGGTGGTGACCAAGCCGCGCTGGCGCGCGCGCCAGAGGGAACCAGCGATCGCAGCGGCACAGCCCATGAATCCACTGGCGCCCGCAAGCATGCCCGCCTTGTCGAATACCTCGGGCGCATAGGCATCGAATTGGAACCACCATTCCAACAGTTTCCACGGCTCGTAGATCGGCCATCCAGCCGCGACAAACCATGGCGCGCCGAGTTGTTCCTGAAAGGCTAGCATATGAGCGCACCATTGCGTGGCAGCCCACACGCCGAGGAGAACGATGGCGAACACAATGGCGATCTGCCCAATCAGAAGCTTCGTGGGCGTCACTGGCTTGCTCCGCTGTTCTGGAGAGATGGATCGAGCATCGCCCGGGACGGCCGGAACAGGAATGCGCCCTATGTACGACTTGGTGCGATGAGAGGCTGTTTGGCGCGCCGTTGCTCTCCTTCGAGGTGTATCAATATTCGCGCATTCCCGAGGAATGCTATTTCGGAGGGGACTCATATCGGTCGTGCCTATCGTGAGCACGTGGTCGGGGAGCTGGCGGTGGCGTGCAGGCAAGCCGCTGAGGAAATTCTGAACATCGAGTCCGGTCTGAGGTACAACAAGCCTATCGAGATCGGATCGCGAGGTAGCCCTGCCCGCCATGGGAATTCCTCAGGCAAGCACCGACATATTGGGCACTGCCTTATAAGTGGAAGGCGCCTTCCCGTTGCCTCTATCGCAGATAAGTTACCTTCCGGCCTTCGCGCTGGGTTCCCAGCTGGACTGCGTTTCAGTCTCAATTCGCTGTGCTTTTTGTGAGCCAGACACCATTTCTCGGACGGTGAATTGACGACATTCATTGTCCGACAAGCCCTCGCCAGCGATCTGTTGGGCAGAGGCGGCTATCACCCCGGCCGTGGCACATCCGCGCGCTGCAAAACCTCGATGAGCCGCCGGCTCAAACGCCCAGGCAGATGCAAAGATCCACAGATGCGTTCCGCCAGCGCTAGTCGCCAAGCATATGACCGGCATTTCGCATTGCGCCTAGGAAGAGGCCGGCATGGTGAGTGACATCGATTTTGGCCTGCATTGACACCGGCATGCTGGTCCAATTCTCCAACGGTGCAATGAAGCGGGAGAAGGTACCGTCGACGACGCAGTAGCGGCTAATAAGGCCTTGTCTGTCCAACGCCAGCACACCAATCTGGCCGCCTCGATATCGGATGGCTGCGAGCCGTTGAACCTCGGCGTCATCATCGTTCCGCACGTCGAAAAGCAGGTTGCCGCGGCTCCTCGCAGCTATTTCCGCCGCTTTGTCATTGAAGCTCAAGCAGAGTGAGCGGACGCTTTCCACTGCCATCTGGAAAACCAACAAATCCAGTTCATTCACGGCCATGTGGGCAGTTGAGCCAATAAATGGATGATTGCAATGTCGCACACGGCTTGCTCACAGGTGTCGGCGACTGATCGTTCGTGGTTTTCTGTCCGCTGCCGGCGATGGAATATTTGAAGGACGGCGGGTCCCGTATTTCCTGTCGCGTTGGCAACCGCGGCGGCCACCTGCCGGGCGGCAGCGGCAGAGATAATGTCATAGACAGGTGGAAGCGTGGGCTTTCTGCCCTTCAACAGTTCCCTGACCCTACAGATTTGCACGCGCGGCCGCAGCTTGCCGCCCGCCTCAACGGGTTCGGCTTCTCTGGCAGCACGTTCCATTGCCGCGGTCGCCTTGTTGAGCGTAACCAGAACGCCAAGCTTCGTGGCTGGCAAGATCGCCAACTCGCTCAAGCTCACCACCTCTATTCGATGGACGGGCACGGCCGTGCATCGCCGCGGCAGGGGACAACATCGTCGTGACCGGCCCTCAAGCCCTATATCGTGACGGCGGGATCGTTCACCAGGAGCGGCGAGATCGCCGTGGAGGGCAAGCCCTTCCACGTCGTGGCCGTCGGAGGGAGCGGCAACATCCACGATCAAGCAGCTGAGAAAGATCACGCATATAGCCACGATCCCGCGGTCCAGCCGATCTACATTTGAGGACGACCAGATCAAGCAAGCGCGCCCTGTCGAATTTGGGTCCGGGATTGGCAGTTGGTCTATCCCTTCCTGACGATGGAACGCTCGATCCAGTCATGGCTTACAAGGTGGAGAGCGGCGACCAGAGCGCAGATGAGTACACGCCTACTACGAGATCGGCTATCGCACCAATTCGAGCGGATCACGATCGATGGCGACACCGTGGCTTTCTTCGAGGGCGGGAAGCCGCTTGAGGCCTGCTACGCCGGCGACGGCTGTGAAATGCTGACCTCGAAGAAAGGAAACCGCATGGACGTCAAATTTCGCTTCGGCGTCGTGTTGGCCTCCTCACACTTGGTTGGCTGACTCAGCGGGCAACCCGGTCGAGAAAAGCGTCGAATGCGGCAGCGACAACGCGCATCGCAAAGCGATGCTGCCGCCGTACGCGGACAAAACCCTTTTCGATGTCCACAATCCCGTCCTTGGCAAGCATCGCCAAGCGTTCAGCTGAATCGAGAAAATGGATCGGATCAGATCCGTGGGCGGCACAGATTGCCGGCACATCGGCCTCGAGATCGCACATTAGTCGCTCGATGATTGCGGCTCGCGCGCGGTCTTCGTCGGTGAGACGGTAGCCCTTTGACGTCGCCAGACGGCCAGCTGCGATGTGCCGGCAGTAGGAATCCCGTGTAACCTCGTTCTGGACGTAGCCCTCGCCGACACGCCCGATAGCCGACGCGCCGAAACCGATCAGGGTTTTGCAGGTGTCGGCCGAGTAGCCCAGCGAGTTGCGCCGCAGTCGACCGGTTTTCTGTGCCAGCGCGAGATCGTCGTCCGGCAAGGCGAAATGGTCGAGCCCGATCTCTCGGTAGCCGGCGGCAATCAGTGTCACGGCAATGGCCGCATCCTGTTCGGCGCGGGCAGCGCTGCCCGGAAGCGATGCCTCCTCGATGAGGCGCTGATTCTTAATAAAGGACGGAATGTGCGAGTAGCCGAACACCGCAAGCCGGTTGGGGCGCATGGCGACCGCCGCCCTCGTGGTCTCGACGCAAGACTGCACCGTTTGATGCGGGAGACCAAAGATGAGGTCGAAGTTGATGCTTGTCACTCCATGCCGACGCAGCATTTCGACGGCAGCCGCCGTCTGCGCCTCACTCTGGACCCGGTTGATCGCTTTTTGAACAATGGGATCGAAGCTCTGCACGCCGAGGCTCGCGCGGTTCACGCCGGCTGCTTGCAAGGCTTCGGCCATATCGGCCGTGAACGTCCGTGGATCGATCTCGATGGCGATCGTAGCTGTTTCCGCAAGCGCAAAGTGGCGGCGCAGGAATTCCGTCAGGGCAAGGAACTCAATTGGCCCCATGAGAGTTGGCGTTCCGCCGCCGAAATGCACATCACTCACGGGCAGCGCCTGCGGCGCGTGCTCCGAGATCAAACGTATCTCGTCACGCAGCGCCGCCAGATAATTAACGATCGGCGCATCATGGCGGGTGATGGTGGTGGGGAAGCCGCAATACCAGCACTTTGATCGGCAGAACGGAACGTGCAAGTAGAGTGACGCCGGATCGTTAGCCGGTAGGTTCCTGAGCCATTCCTTATAAGCGTCGGCGCCGACCGCCCCAGAGAACTCCGCGACAGTCGGATAGATGGTGTACCAAGGTAGGCGGGCTTCGCGATGTTTTGTGGTCTGCAACAGTTACCGTCCCATGTTGTTGCCTTCCATCCTTACCACTGCGCTCTCCTGTGTCTTTGCGCTATATCAGTCCGGTCCGCTTGGGTCCGATTATTTCGCAGCGATAGCCCCATTCAGCCTTGGCTGGACAGCGATGGTATGAGCACGCGCTGGTCAGCGACAACCGCCATGGGTTTCCCGTCGAGACTTTCCCGCACACCGTCTACTATCCTACTATCCTATCCTATTCCTACTCCCTTCAGCGTCCAATGGAACGCAGCATGCTCCATCCGACCAGTCGATTCGGCGCCGGGACCAGACTTTTGCTCGCCGGCTGGTGCGTAAGACGGCGTCACGTAGCGATACCTGGCATCTCGATGAGTTCGTCGTATTAATTGCCGGAAACGAGGCTTTGGCTGTGGCGCACCGTCTGTCAGAGCGGGAATTGTGCTCGAGGAGACCGTCCAGGTCCGCCCCTGCCAAGGCTGCAAGCCTGATGAACCAATTTAGAAAGTAGCGCTACGCCAGGCGCATGATTACCGACAAATCGCGCTCCTGTGGCCCGGCAAAGCGCCGGAGTGAAGCGCAACTCAAGCATCGCTCGCAACTGACGATCGAGCGAATTCGCATGTGCTTCCGTAAAAACAAAAATGGCCCATGCACGGCTTCCGATTCAGAGAGGGGCTTACAACGGCTCGTCTCGACCTGCCCGCCTTTCGGAACCACTTTGTCCGGACTAGCTGGAAAGCTGGTGCACCTCGCCACCGCCGAAGTGTGGCCCTTCGCCCTAACGAGGACGCTTACGCCTAGGCATGTCGGCATCAGTGGGGCATCTCGGCTGACGTACCGAGCGGTACACTCGCATGATGTCAACAATGTCGAGGCTCAAAACAAACAAAAGCTATCGCCATTGAACGATACTGTCGCGAAGCGAACAGGCGAGCCATGTCCGAAACGTTTGCTTTTCGTGCTCAGCTTGACCCTCAGAGCAAAAAAGGAAACGCAACCAAGGTCCGACGGCAAACTTGAGTGTCAATCGTAGCTTGGTCGTGAAGTTGGCACGTCACTTGCGGGGTGATTTTCGAAGCCGTTGTGACGGTATGCCCGCAGCTATCGGAGATAATCATGGCGATCGACTCGGAAGTGTTTGATTCCTCCCCGGGCATTTCAATCAGGTGATATGAGAACAAACAACTTATCGTGTGAAATTATGATTCAGCTTCATCGCCCCTGTTGTTGAATAGTTATTACGATCCGTTTGTCACACTGCGATAGGCGCAGCGCGATGTGCATGGTTTTCGATTGTGGGGACAGGAAGGGCTGGCTCGTTCGTTGACGTCCCCTTCTTCAATATTTGAACGGAGATCAAGAATGAACATCAGGAGCCTCCTGCTCGGCTCAGCTGCGGCCCTGATCGCTGTTTCCTGTGCCCGAGCCGCCGACGCCATCGTCCTGGCCGAGCCTGAGCCCGTTGAATACGTCAAGATCTGCGACGTTTACGGCGCTGGTTACTACTACATCCCCGGCACCGAGACCTGCCTGCGCATCGGCGGCTATGTCCGTTACGACATCGGCCTCGGCGATGTCGTATCGTATGACCAAGCTAGAACCACGGATGTGAAGACTGGCGAGGCCCAGGGCATATGGCAAAACCACACGCGCTTCACATTCAAAACTTGGATCGGGCAAGAGACCGAACTCGGTACATTGCAGACCTACATCGAGACTCGCATGAATTGCGGCAAGCACACCCCCTATTCCGGTTCGGATAGTGCTCGATACTATGCATTCAGCCAAGGCATCACGTTGACTTTCGCCTGGGTTCAGCTTGGTGGCCTCCGAGTTGGCAAGGACTGGTCCGCCTTCGACGTGTTTATTGGCTACGCGGGTGACGTGCTCAATCCGATGCTTATCCCGTACGGCGCCTTCGATACTAATGTGGTTCAGTACTACTTTGACGCCGGTAACGGCTTTTCGGCTGTGGTTTCACTCGAAGAAGGCTCGGGCCTGGTCGGCACCATCGACAGCTACGTTCCGCACCTAGTCGGCGGAGTGAAATACACACAACACTGGGGCGCGATCACCGGCGTTGTCGCTTATGATAGCAACTACGAATCGGTCGCCGGCAAGGTCCGCATCGACGTCGATGTTACCGACCAACTCTCGCTATTCGGAATGTTCGGCTACGGCTCCAGCGGCAAGCTCGACGATGATGTCACTAACGCAATCGACGCTCATGGCCGCGGGTTCTACAAAAGTTGGGGCGGTAACTGGGCTTTCTGGGCGGGCGCCACTTACAAGCTCAATGGGACAACTTCGTTGAATCTTCAGCTCTCGGGTGATCAGCTCAGGAACTATGGTGTCGCTGCAAACGTTGCCTATGCGTTTTTTGCAGATTTCACAATTACAGCCGAACTCGACTATGACCGCTACGGCGACTTCGCCGTCGGCAAGGTCGACCCTTCCATTAGCTGGGCTAATGCCAACAAAAAGAGCAGTGTCGGCGGCATCCTCCGTTTCGAACGTTCATTCTAACGGGAGGAAGAGCTTCATCTCGGTGGCCTCAGGCGGCGAATGACGATTATGCGGGGGAACTGGCACGCCTGCAGATGAGCCCTGACACATTCACAATCGGATGTCGCTGATCGACCATGTCTTCATTTCGCCCAATCTCGTGCCGCTGGGCTGCGATTTCATGATCGTCCCGCTCGATCGAACCATCGAGCGGTTCCTGGAAGTGTCCGATCATCGCCCGATTCTCTTGCGACTGGCCGGCGTATCGGCGAGCGTTACGTCCAGAACGAGGTTACACGGACTCCTACAGCCGGCGCATCGCAGCTGCCGCCTGGCAAAGTCAGAGGGCTGCCGTCTCACCGACGACGGCCGCCCGCGAGCTGCAATCATCGGGCGGCGGATGTACCGGCAATCTGTGCGGCCCATGGATTTGATCCGATCCGTTTTCTTGGTTCAGCTGAACGCCTGGCGATCCTGGCCGAGGACCGGTTAGTCGAAGAGCTTATCCGCATGCGGCAGGAGGATCGCTTTGTGGTTAGTTAGCGCTATTGCTGCGTATTCGATGCTTTTCTCGACCGGGTTTGCCCGTAGGCACAGCCAAGCAGTGTGAGGGGAGGCCAAAGGGACAACCAATCGTCGCTAAACGGCATGCTCCAGCAAATAACGGCAAGGCGGTAGCGGCGCGCTTGAGCGCCGGTTGAAGTGCTTGGAGTTTTTTCCGAATGGGCGAGCGTTGCGACTAATGAAGGCTCACATCATTCGACGGTGACTGATTTTGCCAGGTTGCGTGGCTGGTCGAGATCTGTGCCCATGAAGAGCGCCGTGTGGTACGCAAGAAGCTGTATCGGCAGCGAGAAGATCATC
Source organism: Mesorhizobium sp. WSM4871 (assembly GCF_055811295.1). Lineage (NCBI taxonomy): Bacteria > Pseudomonadati > Pseudomonadota > Alphaproteobacteria > Hyphomicrobiales > Phyllobacteriaceae > Mesorhizobium > Mesorhizobium sp. WSM4871. Next base: position 316,390 of record NZ_JBVVPU010000007.1, read on the forward strand.
GGCGCGATAATCTCGTCGGTGGCCGGCAGCACGATTGTGTGCATCGTATCGAGTTTCGATGCGGCTGCCCCTTTTCCATCGGTGATGAGGATAATGCGCCCTCCGCGGGCGGCCACTTCCTGCATGTTGGAGAAGGTCTTGTCGAAAAAGCGATCATGCGGCGCGATGACGATCACTGGCATGTTCTCGTCTATCAATGCGATAGGACCGTGCTTCAATTCACCTGCCGCATAGCCCTCGGCGTGGATGTAGGAAATCTCCTTCAGCTTCAGCGCACCTTCCATCGCCAGCGGGAAATTTGTGCCACGGCCGAGATACAGGACATGATCACACTTTGACAGCTCGCGCGACAGAAGCTCGATCTGCGGCTGGATGCTGCCCAGTACCTGCCTCATCAGGCGCGGCATTTCGGTGAGGCTCTCGACGAGCGCCTGCGCCTCATCTTCGGTCACGGTTCCGCGGGCCTTGGCTGCGTGGATGGCGAGTGCGGCAAGAACGGCAAGCTGGCAGGTGAAGGCCTTGGTTGAGGCGACGCCGATCTCCGGGCCGGCAAGGATCGGGAAGACCGCATCGGCCTCTCGAGCGATGGTCGATTCGCGCGCATTGACGACGGCGCCAATTTTCAGCCCAAGCTGCTTGCAGTACCTCAGCGATGCCAGCGTATCGGCGGTTTCGCCCGACTGTGATATGAAAAGAGCCGCAGACTGCGGCGACAACGGGATCTCGCGATAGCGGAATTCGGATGCAACATCTATTTCGACCGGCAGGCGCGCATAGCGCTCGAACCAGTATTTTCCGATCAGTCCGGCGAGATAGGCGGTGCCGCAGGCAGAGATCGCCAAGCTCGGGATCCTGGCGAAGTCGATGCCAAAAACCGCATCGGCGCCATTGTCTATGAAGCTGATATAATGACCGAGCGCATCGGCGATGACCTCGGGCTGCTCGACGATTTCCTTCTCCATGAAGTGGCGATGGTTGCCCTTGTTGGCCAGAGTGGCCGCGGCCATGGAGGTCTGGCGCGGACGCGCGACGGGGTGGCCGTCGCAATCAAAGATATCGGCGCCCGTCCTGCCGATAACGGCCCAGTCGCCATCGATGAGATAGGTAATTTCATTCGTGAAGGGAGCAAGCGCGATCGCGTCGGAGCCCAGGAACATCTCGCCGTCGCCGTGACCGATCGCCAGCGGTGGTCCATTGCGCGCCGCAATGATGGTCGACGGATCATCCTCAAAGAGGATGGCAAGCGCGTAGGCACCCCTGACGCTTTTCAGCATGGCGTGCACCGCCTCACCCCGCGGCATGCCCCTTCGGAGGTGTCTTGCCAAGAGATGCGCAAGGACCTCGGTGTCGGTGTCGGTCTGGAACTCGGCTCCCGTCGCCGCCAATTCGTCCTTCAGCTCGGCGAAATTCTCGATGATGCCGTTATGGACGACGGCCACACCGTCCGTGAAGTGCGGGTGTGCATTGCGTTCCGTCGGTGGCCCATGGGTTGCCCAGCGGGTGTGGGCGATGCCGATGGTGCCACCCAGCGGCTCTTCCTTCAGTTTCGTCTCGAGATTGACGAGCTTGCCCTCGGCGCGCCGGCGGTGCAAGGTGCCCTCGGAGATCGTCGCAAGGCCGGCCGAGTCATAGCCGCGGTATTCCAGACGCTTCAATGCGTCGACCAGGCGTTCCGACACCGGCTGTTGCCCAACGATGCCAACAATTCCGCACATGTTCTTCTCCGAATTCTTCCCGGCAGCCTTAGCCGACGCAGACGAGGGATGCCGCCCGGCATGCGCTCAGTTAGAGTCTTCTAATGGAATCCAGTAAGTTCGGTAAAATTGATTGTTGGGATAGCCACCATCCACGCCATGGATGAACTAAACCTCAGTCCAATGCGGGTGATGTGAACCGGGGCGGACGCTTCCGCCTTCAACGGGCTGCGCATATCATGGCCGGCGCCCTCACCTGCGTTAATAGCATGCAAGCCGGCCGGAGGAGACGGAGAATACTCGGCCCAGGTGCGATGTGCAGCCCAGCGCACTCTTTGATCTCGCCGTTCAATTGTGCGGACGCTGCTTCATGCATCATTCCTCGGTTTGCTTCTCCAGGCCGGCCGCAATGACTCGTTTCGGCGACGAGAAGCAAACCCTCTTCCGATCCCTGAGGCCACGCACCACGTCTTGGCTATCCGCATGGGCCGTGCGACAGGCCGAGAATCGGTTGCCACAGTACCGGCCCGTTCAGACGTCCCCTCCAGCGGATGCGCAACAGGCTGGCGTGAGAGATCTCGAGAAAGCCGGCCACCGCCTGCGTTTTGCCGACGGGCTGCGGCTGTCCGATGCGCGACAATGGCCACGTTGCGAGGCGAAGGATCCGTTCCATACGCGTATCGGTCACCGTCACGATCCGGGTGAGATTGTTGGCCAAGCCGAATTCGATCATGCCGGCGAAGAGCTCGTAGGTTGCTTGGGCAAGGCCGCCTGCCGCCTTGGGCGTGGACGGGGGCAAATCGAGCGCGAAACGGCTGCTTTCCCATATGTCGGCACTCGCAGGCGCCACAGCCTCACCCAGCAGCGCCGGGAATGTGTCGCGCAACATGGTCGGTCCAGTGGTTGGCAAGAGGCGCACGCAGCCACGAATTCGCCAATCGGATCCCTTGAGCAGCAGATAGACAGGCTTCAAGTCGTCATAGATGTCTGTTTCCATTTCACCTCCGGTCTGAACTTCCCAATCGAGCCTCTCCTTGAAAACCCGATATCTGAGCCCGTGCATCTCTTTGAGCTCGCCTGCGAATTCGCTGTAGAGGCTAGGTGTGATCAGCTGAATCATTCGTCGCCTCCATGCGGGTTGTGTTCCCGCCATCGAAGGGCAAAGCGCACAGCAATGCAGCCTGTAGACGTTTACAGCTATCTTCGCGGAAGGATCCGGATCTCGCCTGACCGGAGGCAGCCAGCCTGGCAACCGCATGGATCGTCCGCCCGCGAGCTTTGCTTGGCATTTTCCAGATGGAAGGTCCCCTTGGCCTTTGAGACCTGCTTTCCAAGGCGTATTCGCGAGTTTTATCTTGGAGAGCGTGGCGGGCAGGCTACACAGTGGGTGGCCGAGAGGTCGGGAATCAGTTGGAATGGAGGAATTCGTCTCGCCAAAGAGGGGATCCTTTGCAATGCACTGCCCGCCCGACACTCCCGCTTCAACGTTACGCGCCACATACCGTCGAGTAACAGCCGGACCGGCGACGCCGGCTGTGCTGGTTGTTGGCCTGATCAGCGGCAGCACGGTGAATCTGAGCCACGTCGCCAGCCATTTCAACGGACCGGCGAGCGTAGCCTCCAACGATCGCCCGCGGCGACGCTTCTTCCAGTTTGCCAGATCGACGAGGACTGGCTGGCGTGTACGCTGGTGGCGCGGCTCAACCTACGCCCGCCCTTGCGGCTGTGCCTTGACTGCACCAATTGGAAGCAAGGACATAAGGTTCGCATCAAGGAGCGAGGCAATATGCATCGTCGTAACCTGATTAGAGGATTCATCGCGCTGGGCGTGTGCCCGATCTGCGCCCAGACCGCGCGCGCGGCCAGCGCCCATTGGGGATATGGCGGCTCGGTCGGGCCGGAGCATTGGGCCGACCTGGACACGAGAAATTTCGCCTGTTCGGCGGGCGGGCAGCAGTCACCCATCGACATCGCCGGCGCGGTCAAGGCGGATATACCGTGCATCGCCATCAGTTGGCTCAAGGGCGGCGGCAGGATGGTGAACAACGGCCACACTATTCAAGTCAACATGCCGGAAGGCAGCACCTTGACCCGCGGGGATCGCGTCTACCAACTGGTGCAGTTGCATTTCCACGCGCCGAGCGAGCATCACCTGGCGGGCATCAGCTTCCCGATGGAAGCACATTTTGTCCATAAAGACACAAAGAGCGATACTCTGGGTGTGCTGAGCGCCCTTCTTACGCTTGGCGCGACAAATACCAGCTTTGCCGGTCTCGCCAAGGTCTTTCCAGCTCGGCCCGGCGAGGAGATGGCAGTTGACGAGTTCGATCCCAACGGGCTTTTGCCGGCCTCGCTCGGCTACTGGACCTATGAGGGATCATTAACGACTCCGCCCTGCACCGAAAACGTGGAGTGGATAGTTGCTATGGAACCGGTCGAGGTCGACGCCGCGGACGTCAAGCGGTTTACGACGCTTTACCCCTCTAACGCGCGGCCGATCCGTCCCTCCAATCGGCGCTTCATCCTAGGCCTCAGGACATCGTGCGCGTAAAGCAAAACCGCGGTAACAATCGGACGGTTTCGAACAGTACGACGCCAGCCCGGTGGCGCTGGCATCGACCATAATGCCCAGGATCACAACAGCATGAGAGCTTGTGGGCCGGTAGCTTGCGGAGAACTGGGTGGCGTCAGCGTTCCTACACTCCGGCCTGGATCTGCTTGAGCAGGGATTGATAATCGACGCGTCGCTCCCGTCCTGCGAGAACCCTCCTTCGACTGGACCAATGAAAATCTCCAAAAGTGGCAGTTTAGTTTGGACCAGTGAACTGCAATGTTGGGCTTGCAGTCAGGGAAGCGATTGTGACTGGTCGCGCCGCTCATGGATTGCTTGCGCTCGAATTGATGGAGTTGCCTGGATGTTTGAGGGTCTCATCATCGACGGTCGAATTAAGAATATTGCATCGGGATTTAGAGCCGTGAGCGTCTACGTCGATGCCACTTCAGCTGGAGAAGGACGTTTCGATCCCAGATTGCTTGCTGAGGCCTGCGATTGCGTGTTGGCGGATGGCCCGACTTGGGCAGAAGCTCATCTGGCGAGTTGGTCCGACGCCTACGTCGTCTTTGGCGCGAAGCCTAACCGTACGCCGTGCTCAGCCCAGGCCCTCAGAAAGCGGGTTCTGAAAGACGGCACTCTTTCGACGATCAACCCGATCGTCGATCTCTACAACGCCATCAGCCTGAAATACGCAGTCCCGGTGGGTGGAGAGAATTTTGACGCCTATGTCGGAAGACCCCACCTGACGATCGCTGACGGGAGTGAGACGTTCGACACCATGATGAATGGAGAGGCGGTCAACGATCCTCCCTTGCCCGGTGAGGTCATCTGGCGCGACGACATTGGCGTCACCTGCCGACGCTGGAACTGGCGACAGGGCACTCGAACCCGCCTGAAGACCCTAACAGGCCGGATGTGGTTCGTACTGGAGGCGTTGGAGACCATGCCGGACGATGCATTGGCAGAGGCGACGGATGCCATGGTCGGAGGGCTGAATGCCTTGATGCCTGGCTGCAAAATCGCGAGCCAAGAAATTGCCATCGCCGTATGAGGTTTCCGGTCGAGCGAGCGGATACATGGCCGCCTGGGGCATCCGGCGCGATCGATCCGATCGAAATTATCAAGGGCTGAGAGAATGAATGTCGATCTCCATCAGTTGCTCATCGTCTTTGCTGCATATGTCATTGCCGCGGGGAGCCCCGGCCCGAGCAACATGCGCATTATGGGGGTTGCGATGGCGCGCGGCAGAGGTGCTGCGCTCATGCTCGCCTCCGGCGTCGTCAGCGGCTCGATCTTTTGGGGGTTTATGGCCTCCACCGGCATCTCCGCCCTGTTGGCCAGGTACGCCCAGGCACTGCTCGTTCTGCAGGTTTTCGGGGGGCTTTACCTGCTATTCCTCGCCTTCAGGGCGGGACGGTCGGCGCTTGCGTCGAACGAGAAGCTGGCGGTGCGCGCATCGACCGACCAAGTCGCTCTTTCGCGGGGTGAGCTCTATAGGAAGGGCCTATTGATGCATTTGGCGAACCCAAAATCCGTGCTGGCATGGATCGCGCTCGTCACGCTGGGGATCGGCCCGAATTCATCGTGGCAGAGCATCGCGGCGATACTGGGTGGCTGCGCCATCCTAAGTGTCACGATATTCTGCGGCTACGCCATTGTCTTCTCCACACCGCCTATGGTGGCTCTGTATCGCCGCTGCCGCCGCTGGATCGAAAGTCTGTTGGCGATGTTCTTCGCGTTCGCCGGGCTGCGTATGCTGCTTTCCCGTATGTAGTTTCGAAAGGAATGGATGATGACTTTGTTTCGCGGCCTGTCGGCGTTCCCCCTTACGCCAACCGATGCCGAAGGGCATGTCGACACCGAGGGTCTGGCTCGTTTTCTCGAGCATATTCAACGCGCGGGAGCGGACTCCATCGGCCTTCTGGGGAGCACGGGCGGTTATGCTTACCTCACCAGGGAAGAACGCAAGCGTGCCGTTCAGGCTGCCGTGGAATGCATCGGCGGCAAAACGCCTCTTGTCGTGGGTGTGGGTGCATTGCGTACCGATGAAGCTCAGGCTCTGGCGCGCGATGCCAAATCCGCTGGCGCTGACGGCCTGCTCTTGGCACCGATGTCCTACGTTCCCCTGAACGAGGACGAAGTCTTCCAGCACTTCGTCGCGGTGGCCGAGGCGGGGGAATTGCCTTTGTGCATATATAACAATCCAAGCACCACGCGCTTCACATTCAGCGATGCATTGATCGCCCGGCTGTCAGAGGTGTCCAATATCGTCGCGGTGAAAATGCCTCTGGCGGCGAATGACGATTACGCGGGGGAACTGGCACGTTTGCGGTCGATGACGCCTGACACGTTCACAATCGGATACAGCGGCGATTGGGGCGCGGCGGATGCCCTGCTTGCCGGATGTGACACCTGGTACAGCGTTGCGGCAGGTCTGCTGGCGGTCCCGGCGCTTGCGCTGACGCGTGCAGCGCAGTCCGGCGACGCGGTGGAGTCCACTCGGTTGAACCGCGCTTTCGGGCCGCTCTGGACCTTGTTCAAACACTACGGCAGCTTCCGCGTTATGTTCGTCATCGCCGACTACCTCGGTCTGGCGCACGTCCAGCCACCGCGCCCTATTTTGCCGTTGCCGGAGGACGCCGGAGATGACATTAGGCAGGCATTGGAGAAGCTCAAATAGCCGAGCACAGGGCATGCCCAGTGCAACTGCTAGTTAGGCACCCGGCGCTCGGGCGTTCCGCGCACCGTTCGAGATGGAAGTTGGGCGGCGCAGAATTGGATCGGGTTGGTCGCGCTTTGGCTTTGCGGTCTCTTCGGTGGTGAAATGGTCGCAACGTTATCGTGCTCCGGTAGCGCCGGGAAGATGGGCGGCCATCGCAAAAGCGTTCTGCAGCCGCATCGAACTTTCATCCGCGACCAAACGACCGGAAGTAGAATTTCGAGCTGATCGTAGGCCGCTCGCTGCCTGAAGAGGGTGCTCCGCGCTACATCGGTTTCATCTATGGCTATGATCGCGAGCCGCAACGGCGCATTCTCGACCAAGAAGCAAGCCAATCAGGATATCACCTTCATCATCGACGGTGGGGAAGAATCGTCGACTGGTTCCATATCACCGTGCGCATCAGGGTCCTTCGGCAGTTCGTGCAAGGGCTCGAAAACCAGGACGAGCAGACCGGACAGGACCTGCTCGAAACTCTGCGCAGGATCAAATGGCATCTCTGGCATGTTGACGTCTATCGGGCCCGTCACGAAATCGCCGACCTTCAATTCGACGCGGAAGGTCTCGAAACAGGCGAGACGAACATGCGCAAGTTCCTGACCGCCATCGGCGAGTTCACCAGGCCTACATCTCCTCCAACAGTGCCAGCCCGATTAATTACGGCGAGCGTTAGCGGTCCGGAGATCGCATCTCTTCGGCCCTCGTCAAGGTCACCGTCAACGCCGTTCCAAGCGGGTCGCCAACAAACGGCAGATGCAGTGGAGCAGGATCGGCGCACATCTTCTGCTGCAAACCCGCACGCAGATCCTCGATGACCATCCCGACGCGCTTGGCGTGCAGCCCCTCACCTCGCCCGCGCCCCGCGGTGGTTCTTGCCAAGAGACGCTCGCTCGCATCTAACGAAAACCGCCGCTGCATTTAGCTGCATCCATTGTTCGGATGCGTGCGATCCAAACAATCAATTTGTTCAATCAGCTTCTTGAAAGCTAACCCTTGTTTGGTGGAACATGGGCTCTGGTCGTCGACGCTGGCTTAATGCAGGGGCTGCACGCAGGAGATACAATGCACAGAGTTCGCAAGCGGGTTAGCGGCATAATGGCTGGCCGACCGGTGTCATCCCCAGGCTGCTGCAGCGTGCGGCTTGTCTGTCCCTCCATGATCTCGAATACTGCGACCGGTCGCCCGCCTTGTGTGTCGCCTCGATCTCATAACCGATGGTGAGCTGCTCAATGGGCTATCCTTCGCCGGATAAGAGATGAAGTGCGAATGCTCCTCGGGGATCATGCCGATCGTACGTCCGTCCTGCTTACTCTGGTCAGGCATAGAGCGCAATTTGTTGGCCCAGCTATGAAACTCTTGCCGGAAGTTAGCTCTGCCGCGTGCGTGATGGCTTGAGCGGACTGACGCAACGAAGGCTCACGAGTATTCGGTTCCTGCCGTCATTATGACGAGACTCAACGGTACCTTCAACATCGGCGTGGTTCGACTCGCCACGCGAAAACAGGCAAATCTCGATTGAATCCGTCACGCGGTGTCAGCCTGGCATTGGTGCCTTCCCTTCTCAACAACTATCAAATCAGCATTTCACGGATAGCCCAGTTATCGTTCTCACGTGCCGTAACGCCGTGCCTTCAGTTTCCACGTTCGCGTCGAGCTCACGAGTGGCCAGAGTTCGGAAAAGAACGGTCGAAGTCTAATCGCCGCGAAATTCAACGGAGGGTCAGCGGGGCAACGGGGGCAAAGTGCGACGGTGTCTAAGCCGTCTTTGTGAGGGGAGAGGTACACATGGTTTTCCTGTTCCAGCAGCATCCGGCCGCATACCGAAGCAATGAGGAGCAAGAATTCAGATCGGACTTTCGCAAGGCGCGCACCGCGCATCAAACGCCGTTTCGTTGTGAAAAAAGGCTCAGTACCGACAACGTTTTTGTAATCGCCCTGGCGGCCTCGTTTGCGCTCTTGGTCGGGATACAGAGGCAGGATCCACAGGTCGACGAGGCGGTCCTAAGTGAACTGCGAACGATTCAGATCAACTACGCATTGCTCCAGCGCGATGTCGCCCGCGCTCGAACCGACATGGTATTGGACTTCCGCACCGTTGATTCTACCCTCCAAGCATTGCAAAGGAACGTTACAAACTTGCAACGCCTTGCCGAGATTTCGCCCGATGAGAGCTCCGGAGCGCACTCCAGGTTGCTTGCACAGCTCAAAAAGTCCGTCGAAAACACAGAGGCTACCATCTCGGCAGCGGCTGCGCAAAATGAGCTTCTGCAAAGCAGTCTCGTACGGTTTGCTCGCTCGGTCAATCGCCTTGAGGGGGCGCCGTCCAACAGGCTTGAACTCTCCAATCTGATCCTTCAGTTTTCGGCCAGACCGGGATTCAGCCTCGCATCACAGATCGATCAATCTCTAAGCCGACTTCCTCCGAGCCAGGACCAAGCCACCCACGATGTTGTCCGCAACGGCCGCGCTATCCTGTCCGCGTTGTCGAGAGTGGACCGCGCAGCCGATCGGATCGCATCCTTTAACACGTTCGCCAAGGCCGCCGAACTGGAGGGCGAATATCTGAAAGACTACAGCTTGGCCAGCGCGCAAGCGCAGCGCACACGACTTTTCTTTGGCTCGGTGTCCATATGCCTCTGCTTGTTTGCGATCATTCGGGCCTTCAGGCTGCATGTGCGGACGAACCGGTTGGAAAGGCGGCTGGAGCTTGAAGAGGCAATGCGTGAGATCGAAGCTCGTTTCAATGAAAGTAAAGCAAAGAACGCGTCGCCGCGCTTTTCAACCGAAGCAGCGCTTAGACTTGTTCAACGCGCCTTCGACGCGGATCAATGCGCGCTTGCTCTGGTGGATCCGAGTCTCAGCAGGCATACCGGGTGTTTTGCGACGAACACGTGCATGCGTGTCTGGAACGTCGCGCTTCTTGATGAAGTCGTTTCACTTGCCCGCGCCGGACGGCCAGTATTTCGCGTCGTTCCGGCGGCGGAAATGGTTCGCACCGCCCCAGACACTTCCGGTGTTTGTCAAATTGTTGCTTGCAGGGCCTCCGATCAGCAGGCTGTGGTGTGCATCCTTGTTTTTGAACGAGATCGTTCACTCCCTTCAGCAGGCGACCTGCGGGTTCTTGCCAGTGCCATTGTGCGTTTGAGCAACCATCTTGAAATGCAACGTGTAAATGCCGAACGCGACCTTCTGGCGAGTCGATGGGAGCATTTGGAAAGGCTGAGGACCGTCGGCACGATCGCAAGCGGCGCCACACATGAGTTCAACAATATTTTAGGCGCAATAATCGGATATTCAGAAATTGCCCAAGGTCTGGTGCGTCGCCCCTCCAGAATACGGAAGCACATCGATCAAATCATCTTAGCTGGACACCGCGCCAAGCTGATCGTTGACCAGATCTTGTCACTCAGCCGAAACCGCAAGCGCGTTGCAGTGCCTTTCAACGTCTCCGAAATTGTCATGGATCTTGCGCCATTGCTGCGGGTTACAGTTCGTGCGGGTGTTCAGTTGAACTTCAAGATCAACGAGTGGCAAACGGTGGTCGAGGGCAGCCCAACCGAGATGCAGCAGATCCTCATGAATCTGTGCAAGAACGCGTCGGAGGCTGTCTTGAACGAGGGCCGCGTCGAGGTTAGCGTTTCTCGCGCCCAGGTGTGCCAAACCAAACCGCTGGCTCAGGGCACCTTGAGACCTGGAGATTACGTTCTCCTCTCCATCAGCGACGATGGCCCCGGAATCGCAAGTTCGATACTTCCGCATGTCTTTGAGCCCTTTTTTACCACGCGCTCTCTCGTCGGCGGGACCGGGCTGGGTCTTGCTGCGGTTGACAGACACGTGAGCGCGCTCGCAGGATGCCTTGACGTCACCTCGGCTGTTGGCCGAGGGACGCGCTTTGATATCTACTTACCGGCCTCCAAGGAGGAGCCAGTCAGCGCTGACATCGCTTTTGGCCCATACGACGGATCACTTGGCAACGGAGAAATCGTTGCAGTCGTGGAGCCCGATCCAGCTGAGTTGGAGATCTACAAGGACAAGATCGCCGCGCTGGGTTATAAGCCCGTCGGCTTCGCGACCTTCGAAAGTCTTTGCGGCTGGACCGAGAGCGGGAAGGCAGCAGACCTGCTGATCTTAGGTAAAATGCCTTTCCTGGAGCGAGGACAGGCCGAATCCGTGGGCGCCACCCTCATGATGGTGCCTGTCATAGTCGTCGGCGAAATCGACCCCGTGCCGGTCACATCTACCAATCAGGCCTTCGTCCTTTGGCTAGCGAAGCCGGTTTCGTCCCGGACAATGCAGCATGCGGTTCGTACAATGATGATGGCATGATGCCGCCGACTCGATCGGGCTACCTAAGAAATCCGAGAAGACCGTCAAAAGGGCATTGAAGCAGAACAACGACGCGTCACATCACCGGCTTATCGATCCCGAGACGTTGTTCCTTAGTGCGTGTTGAGAAGGTCGGCTACTGTCTCTCCCCGTCGACGGGCATCGGCGGCGAGCCATACCTCTCCCACCTCATACACGTCGCCTTGGGTACGGAACGGTACGATGACGTCAATGGCAGCCGACAGCATGTCCAGAAGCGTGCGGTCTTCCACAGCGGCTCCTTGCGCGCTGCTCTTGACGAGTGAAAAGAGCTTTTTGAAACCTTGGACCGGATCAGCCCCATGAATCGTTGATATCGATCCCGCATGGCCGGAGACGACTTCGCTAAGGTAGGCCCAAGCGGCATCATCGCGCATCTCGCCAAGCAATATTCGATCGGGGCGCATGCGCAAGCTGGCTTGCAACAGTTGCTCGGCCGTCATCGCACCTGCGCCTGCTCGGTCCTTCGGATAGAGTAAGCGGACATGGTTCTCGTGCGGGATTGCAAGTTCGAGCGTGTCCTCGATGCTGATCAACCTCTCTTGCGGGGGTATAGCGTTGATCAAAGTCTTGCTCATTGTCGTTTTGCCGCTTCCACTAGCTCCGCAAAGCAGCATCGTGAGCCGCCCGCAGACGCAGGCACGCAAAAATTGCTCCAAGTCACCATGGTCGTAGTGCTGAAGAATTGTTTCGTCCTGCCGCTCTTGGCGCTCTTTTCGCGATCGCCACTGATTCCAGCGCGAGTATTCGTAGCGAGTTGAAACTTCCTTGAGTTCGGTCACACGACTTGAGGGACGCCGTATCGTCAGGCTTATTGTTCGTGAGGGTACAGCGGGCGGCAAACAGATCTGCAACCGCTCTCCGTTCGGCAACTCAGTCGCACAGAGGGGGCTTTGCGGTCCGACGTCTTGCTTGCGCAGCGCTCCCGCCAGGATCGCGATGTCCTCCAGATCATCATAAGACAGCGGCAGCGGATGTTTCGTGAAAAGGCCGGCTTGTCGGACAAAGGCTTCCCCAGGCCGGTTGATAGCGACCTCTTCGGTGCTTGGCTCCTCAAGCCATTTCAGAACGGGCTCGAGGAGCAAACGCAATTGAGGATCAGCCTCCGATTGCATTTTTGTCTCTCCGGCGTTCGCGATGTTGGGCTGGCGCCACGGCAGTCGCTCTAAGATCGTATACATCTGAGAAATCGAGGTCCCGAGCCACAAAGATGGATACGGCATCTCCCTGGTTTTTCTTCAGGGTTGGCGGAACGTTGATCGTCGCTCTCAGTGTCGTCTCGACGGCTTGTCCACCGTTGCTCTGGAAGCTGTTGATGCCGCTTCCTCCGCCAGAGCTGGCCGCGTATTGACCGGCCGCCTGAAACGCCCCTTGGATGACGCTCATGAGTATCGCTCCGCCAAAGCGTTCCCGGAAGTGATTGTCCACCGTGCCAGGCATTCCGGAGCGGCCGAGCTCGTCAGCGCCCGGCGATGCTATCGAAACCAGAGCATGGTCAGGTGTTTCGATGCGCGTCCACAGCACGAAGACACGCGCATCCCCCTGCTGGAGACCACGCTGGATCTCGCCAATCACGGTCGTCCCGCGATCCAAGAGCACGACATTGTTGGTGGCGCCGCGGACGTCTTTAGGTAAGACGCACTTCACATGGCCGGGCAAATTTGTGTCGACTGCCGTTTGCAAAATACAGGGAATGATCGTTCCTTGAGTAATCACGAGATCAGGGTGCGGCAAAAGTGTGGCCCGGCTCGGCTCCTGTATATCTGGCTTCAATCGGCCTGACAGATCGCCACCGATTGAAATCTCATCCGCGGTCGCCGGAGCATCCTTATGGTTGTCTTCGCTCCGCCGATCGTCATTGGCCATTTGACCGCTGCCACTGTAGGCGAAAATTGGTGTTTCCTCGGGCGGCGGATCAGCTGGCGCCGGTGGGGGCGGCGTGGATGGCGCAGGATCTGCCGCCTGCGCCGCCTGCACCGGTGCTGGAGGTTCGGGAGCAATCTCAATCGGCACGGGGCGGAATGGCTCGGCGCTGGCGACAATTGGCGGTTTTGGCTGAGATGGTTCGTCTTGTGTGCTGGGGCGACCTCCGAGCCAGATGAGCGATAGAGATGAGATGAGAACAAGAGCAGCGACGGCCAACTTCTGCGATCCCGAAACCTGCCGGCGGGCCGGCTCCGAGACCATCGATCCGGATGCATGTACATCATGTCCCGACTGTGGGCCAGTTTCATTCATCGGCCCGAGCCTTTCAAAACGCGCCACACGTCGGGTGTCACTGTACCGGTCCCTGGCGCTCGTCCCATAGGATCATAGGCCCTGTTGAAAATGGACAAGACCGTGTTGCCATCTCTCAGACGCCATTCCCGGGCGACTGCGGATACTTCAACATAGTCGCCTTTTACTGCGTAATTGGCAGCGGCTTCCTTGCCGTCTGGATTGATAACGTAGAGGGAGGGTATGCGGGAATTGCTTGGGAAGCCAAATACCGTGGTAAAGCCATTATCAAAAACTTCCAGCGGCGCCAGCGATCGATCGCCCTTTGCGACATAGTGAAAATTGTTTTCGTCCGGACTGGCAGTTGCGGCGGGCCGATTCAACAAATCCTGAACTCTCTCGTCTTGCAGCACTTTCGCCCGGGCCTGGCCAAGAATCGAGCGCCTTTCTGCTTCCTTTCTCTGAGCAGCAGCCTCATCGGCAGGATAGGTGAACTGCACACTGTAGTATAGGTCTGGTTGCTGCTCATCGAGTTTGGGCATCGCCCTCGTGGAAATGCTGAAGACGTATCTGCGTGTACCGGACTCGCTCTCGGCAAGCACGATGACCGGCTGGGGCGGCAGGATGCGACTAGCCTTAAAGAAGAGATAATTGGCGCGCGGAAGCGCAGCCAGGTCTTTGCTATTGGAAACGGCCACGGCTGCGACGGTCTCGTTGGCCGCGAATGTGACAACCAGCGTTGCCCCCACTGCGGTCGATAGGCGCACCACTTCGTCGGGACGGTAAGCCAGGTAGCGCATCCGGGCATCATGCTTGCCAGCAAGGGGCGTGTCTTCCGCCCACGCTTCCATCGTTAGGAACAGTGAACAGGCCAGCGCCAGAAATGCTCTTTTTGTCATGGCTGCACGAAGCCCAGGTTCGATACGGTATCTTCCGAGGCTTGATAGGATGTGACGAGTAGACCTCCTGGATTGGTGAGCCTCGATTGCCCAGACAGACCCATCAAGCGCTCGTAGCGGATGGTAGCTGTCCAGGTGGTCACTATCGGCATCTGCCCATCGACAATAAGGGTACGTTTGTAGCGGATCTGTTGAACGTCCGGACTGAGGTCGTTCGAGGAAATATGCGCGACCTCGAGCTTGCCGCGCTTGCCAACCGTGACTTGGGGCGAGGTGGGATTCGGATAGTTGAAGAAATCTTGATATTGCTGTTGCACAGCCGGTGCGCTGAAACTGGATACGAGGTCATAGGCGTATTGGGCTGTATCTGCTGTGTAGCCCTCGCGCAGGCGTACATATTCCCACAGTGAAGCATTTATGACGGCTCGATCTTGGGTTGCCGGCAGTCGCGAGATTGACACTTCGCTGTCAACGGTCCCATCAGGCCGTACCCAGAGGAACACAGGTACGAGCTTGGCCAACGGGACCATGGCAGCGATGGTAAATGCCTGGGCAACATTTCCGAGGACCGCCGCTGCGGCAAAAGCTATCAGGGCCTTTGACAGGCGCCGCGCAGACTTCGCTCGTGAAGTTTGAAACGCTTCCACCTTCTTGTAGTGGGCGGCTAGCGTTTCTCTCTCCACCAGAAGGGCATGATCAGGAAACTTCACTTAGGCTCTTCCGCACATTCGACCTGAAGATCCTCAGGGGTGGTTTCCCATTGTCCCACGTTCAGCTGGAATGGCGCACCCGTACAGGTCGCAAGCCGATCGGTTGTCTTGCAGGCGGCCAAAGCGAGGATGGAGAAAAGCAGGTAATATTTCATGTATTGGCACCGCGTTCGTAGATTGATTAGCCACGCGCCGTTTTGACAAAGTGGCGATTGAGGTTAAGAGGTGGGTTCGCCCCTGCCCAAGAGCCGCCGGCGATGCTGCTGGCGATCGTCGGAAGCGCGACGATCAGAGCGTCACCAGCTAGGAAAAACATGTCGAGCTCGTAAAGCCCGATGATCTTGGCTGCTGTCGTGCCCGAGAATTTGATCACCGTCAGCATAAGCACCAGCGAGGCTGCTTCGGCGGCGATAACTATCGTTCCAACGATGTTGAAGAGGAGAAGCAGCAGCCCGTACGAGAGCAGTTGGCCGATCCATTTGGTGGCCATATCTCGAGTATGATCAAAAAGGTAGGCTACAAGGACCAGGGGGCCGATAGTCAACAGCACCTTCGTCAGAATTCCAACGGCATCGTAGATCTCGAACGTTGTCCACAGCGCGCCGTAGAAAATCCACTGCGCTCCCTCGAAAGCAAGTATGTCCTGGCCGTTCATAGGGCCAATTTCGGAAGCAATTACCTGAAAGGCATACTGACTTGAATCAAACATGAAATCGAGCTTCTTGGGGATCTCGATGAAGGGGAAGTCGCTGCCACTGATGTGGTGAGCAAACCTCGGAATCGTGTCGTCGAAGAACAATTCAATGTACTGCTGGTAGTTGGCCTGCCCTAAGATAAGCCCAACGACAATCGACACCATGATTACGCGCGAGATACCCCCGCGCGTATCGACTTGCCCACGCATGACCAGACAGCCTTGGATTATTATCCAAAGCGTGACACACGCAACCAGAGGCGCACTGACCGCCTCTTGGATCTTTCCAAGCACTTTATGCAGCTCCAACGTAAAGGCCATATTAAAGATCTCGTGTATAGTCGTGAACGGCGTGGGAATTTTGAAAGTCATGGCGTGAGCCTGATTTGTCCCTGATCAGTGCAGCTGAGCCGGATGAACTCTGCGTGCTTCACTGCCATGGGCTAAAGATCTTGGCGGTGTCTTGGCGTTCGCGACGCTGCGTGACGGACTCCTCCGCGGTGTGAAGGCTCCCTTGTGCAGTGGCCATCGTCAGCAAACTCGTGGCCTGGACATTTTGGATGATCGCATCGTGAATCTGCTTGAGGACCAGCCCGTTGGTCACGGTGGCCTGCACAATATTTCTCGAGCTGGAAAGCTGACCAAGCGTGCTGTCGTTAGCCTTAACGCGCTTGTCCATTACGTCCAGAGTGTCGGCTGCAAGAGCTGCGGCATTGGCGGCACCAGCGATTTGCCCCTGTAACAGTTTCCCTTCTGCATCGGAGCCGGTGACTATCCGAGTTGGGTCCTGCGCAATGTTACGCGCCATGGTCGAAACTGGCGCCCGAGCATCAAACATCTGCCCCTCCAGCTTATTGCTCGACGGGTAGTGATTTCCTTGGTTCATTGCGCCCAGCAGTCCCGTGACAGCAAATGACGACTTCAGCATTTCCACCACTTCGATCGTGGCAGCGAGCGTCTCGGCTGACTTTATAAGGATCGCCGCGGCGGAAGCCGCTGTTAAGACCGATTGTGTTTCTGTTACCGGGTCGCTGACGACCCATTGCGCACGGGCCTGTGTGCTAAGCGGAAAGGAAGCAAGCGTTATTACTGCAAGCTTGGCCAATCTCATCAGTATTCCTCCATCAGTCTTGAACTTCGTGGTAACGAGCCATGAACTTGTCGAGCCATCCACTTGGGGCATCTCCGTGCTGGTCACGAAGCTGGTCGGCAAGGCGCACGGTGTTGGCCCGCCCCGAGAGTACGGCTACGTACTCGCGCATCTGGCCAAGATCGAATTCGCAAACAACACTCCCGCTGTCGCGCTTGAGCAAAAACTTGCGGCTGCCAATTGCCATTCCCTGGCGGATTGCCTCGAACTCCTGCGTGGTGCACTTCAAGCCATCGACATACGCGGATCGGTCGGCTGTCGGAGATGGGTAGAAAATTTTCGTCATACATTGTGCAACGAGACTAGCTCCGAGAGGCGATTCCAGCACGTGTTCAGGCTGCTGCGTTGCGAGTATCAACATGCCATTGTTCTTGCGGACGGTGAGCAAGAACTTGTCGATAACAGCCGAGAACTGGGGGTTGAGCAGATAGAAGCGAAACTCGTCGCAGCTCATGACGAACCGACGGCCATCGACAACAGCGCCCACGCGATGCAAAAGATAGGCGGCGGCCGGCGCACAGACCTCCTCAAATTCCAGGAGCTGCGTCATGTCAAAGCCTGTAATCGAGGCATCCAGCCTTACTTCGTCCACATCGCCGTCAAACGCCCATCCAAGCGCATTCCCTCTACACCACCGCTGCAGCCGTGCTCCTGCGCCCTCGGAGGGGCCATGCAGCAGGAATTCGCGCAGGCCCGCAATTGAGCGCATGACGGGTTCAAACGAAAGTTGACGAACAATGCCACGTTCCAGTCGACGGCTTTCCTCCGGCGAGATCGGACCGCGGCCGTCACTCTCGATCAGGGCCATCAACCATTCGCGCAGAAAGTCCAACGAGGCGGAGGTGTTGTCCAGTCCACGCAGGGGGGCCAAGCCGCTTGGAGCGCCTCTGCGCAACGCAAGATATGTCCCTCCCGTGGCTCGCACCAGCAGTTCACCGCCCCGGTCCTTATCGAAAAAGACGATCGCACCATCGCGATTGACCAGGCTTTGCTCAAGCATCGCCAGGATAAAGGTCATCAGCGTCGTCTTGCCTTTGCCGACAGGCCCGAATATCGCCGTCATGCCGACGTCATTCTCATGGGGGATGTAGTCGAAAGAAGTTCCCCCGTTTGTGCGAAAGCGCGCAACAGCCTTGCCCCAGTGGCCGGAACTGGAACCGCTTGGGAAGTTCTCAAATGAGACAAGCCCGGCAAAATTGTAGGAGGTGATCGCCCCGGGGCGCGTGCGCCACCTGTTGTTCCCCGGCAGTTGGGACCAGTATGCGGCCTCCATGCCGATACCCTCTTGGACGATAACGGCGCCCGCGTCTGCCAGCCTTGCGCGCGCATTTGCTCCACGATCTGCAAGGCTATTGAGGCTGTCGGCATGGACGCACAGGCTCCAATGATGCGACCCCATCACGAACTCGTTGCTAGCCAGTGCATCCTCTGCCTCGGCAAGTTCATTGATCTGGGTGAGAGCCTTGTCGCCAGCGCTCGTCATCTGGCTGGACTTGAGGCTAAGCTTCGCATGAGCTTGTGGCCGAGTGAGGAAGGAAAAGCTCTGGCTCAGGACAAGCGGGAAGTTCGCGGACAGCAAGGGATTCAGCATGCCTGGCCGCGTCGTCGCCGGATATTCGCGGAACGAAAACAATGATCCCACGGAGCTACCTCCGGGTCTTCGAATCTCAAGCGCCCGCTTCCCGCAGATGACCTGGTCAGTGTAGATCGAGGCGCCGAGTGAGCCGGTAACCATCGGAACCGGAAGAAACCGGCAAGTCATTATCAGCCGAAGCGCCTCACCAATTTCCGTGAAGAGCACGTTGCCTTTCTCGCGAATACCCAACCGGCGCAGACCGTAACCGCCGAGTGAGCCAGCAATGATCTGCCAGAGGTCTTCCAGGATTCGAATTTGGGTGGCTAGATCGTTGTCATTCCGTCTGAGGGACTTGGCAATGCGCAAGACGATCTTGCCGATTGCGGTGCGGGGGAACACGACCACAGTGAGGAAGTGGTCGTTGCGAAAAAGCTTTCCCGACAGCACACGGCTCTCGTAGGCCTCGCTCAGACTGCCAGCAAATGCACTTTGAAACTGGCGCAGTGCCGGCTCCGGCACATCGTTGTTTCGCACAAGATGAGCGTATATCGAGACATTGTCATCGGCGATGTTGCGCAACAGAGTGTTGAACGCGCGGCAGCGCGAGTTGCGCATCTCAGGGTCTTCCAAATCAAAGGGCAGGCCGTTCACGTGTGCCATGGCCATGATCGATCCGTCTTCCAGAAGGACGACCTGATCGCTTATGTGACCAACATACGGAAGGTAGATCTCGCCAGACCTCTCGGTCCGGCCACTGGCGCCAAACATTACACCATTCCTCTTCCGCGTTTCGGCACTCTGATCGGATTGGCGCTGACGCTCGCGCCGCCCCAGACCGGCCCGTCCACGCTTCTGCCGGCCGTCTGCAAATAGAGGAGCGCGACGCTTGCGGCGTTATAGTCACGCTCAACAACCAGCCGGGCGCCAAACCAGAGTGGCACGAGCACGATTTCATAAAGTGGGTTTTGAAGGACAATGATGACGAGACCAGCCAACATCATCAGCAATCCGGCCAGCGTCAGCGGCACCCCCAGAAACAGTGCGGGACGTGTCGCCGCCACATAGAGGGTGCTCACTTCCAACCGGTCGCTCATCAGCCACCGCCTATGAGCGCCTTGCCCAGGAAGCTGGCGCCGAACATGATGACGATCCCTCCAACGACACCCGCAACCAGGCCAAGTGAAGCACGACCGAACATCCAAGAGATGCCGATGGCCACGAGTCCGAGCACGGCCAGTGATTGTCCGAAGGGGCCAAGTACGAAGGTGCAGATATTCTGGACCATCTTGGCGGGATCCGTCCCTCCGGTCACCTGAGCCGAGGCTGGCCCGATGGAGAAGACCGTCCACGCCGCGCCTGCAGCAGCGGCCGGTACATATTCAGCCGCCGTGCGCAGCATGGAAAAAGGCGAAGGAACACGCGCTTTAAGCGCACGAAGTATGTTGAGTGGCGTCATCATTGTATCTCCATGGGTTCAATCGAATACGAGTTTGTTCGGGTTCGAGGGTTCTTCCGCAGCCTGGCTGCCTGTCGGACCGGAGGGATCGGCCCCGGAGCGGTTTGACTCATACGAGCCCCAGATGTCCCAAGAATTTTGGTTGGGCTGCTTTCCATTGGCCTGTTGGCTCTGTTGGAGCAGAGGCGGCACGGCTTTCCGACCGGGTGCCTCAAGGTGTGGCGCATCTTGAGCGGTCGGCTCCAGGGTTGGCGCGGGGTGACTCGAGATGTCCTTTGCGGCCAACTCGACCTTGCGTACATAACCGTTGGTGAAGCCACGCGTGACGTCGCCCGTGTTGTAGGCCGAGATGGCACGGCGAAGCGCCAGTTGCTGCGCCGGAGCAGTCGTGCCGCCGGCATACCGGCTTTCAAGCAAGTGGGCGGCGGCCGATAGCGAGGCGCAGGGCTCGAAAGCCTTTTCCGGCGTGAGATTGAGGAAGGAAAAGTTCTTGCTGTTTATCTGCATCAATCCGACATCGACAGAATGTTGTGCTTCGAGGCGGTTCTTGATGCCCCGCGTCGCTTCCAGGCGGTCTATCCAGCGAAGCTGCTCACCTGTGGTGTTGTCATGAGCCACCAGCGTTTCAAAGCCACTTTCAATTTTGGCAATCGCGGCGAGGGTGGACGGCGCAACCCAGGGAGCGCATTTGCGCGACAGGCGGTGGAATTCACGGGGCGAAAGTGGCGCGGGCTCGGCTGGGAATGACATGGATGTCAACAGGGCGATGGCCAGCGGCCAAGCTGCAATAAACATTCCTATCCCCTACCTTTCCAAGCGTCCGGACCGGTTCTGGCCCTGTCCGGCACGCGCTTATCGGGGAGGTTTGTTACTGCGTGATGTTCAAGTCCAGCTTTTCGGTTTCAACTGAAACAAAAGACATTTGTTCAGGCGGAAAGGACGCTGGCTGAGCTGACGCAGCAGCATGATGTGCATGCGAACTAGATCACGGATTGAAGTAAGCAGCTTCTGGAAGGAGCCGCGAACGTGTTTCGGCGCGGCGGAGAAATCCGAGCCGAGGTGGACATAAAGGCCGTCCATGCCGAAGCCCGGACAGCTGACGCTCGCGAACCTGGTTTAGCTGTTCGGCCGCGCACTGGATCAGTTGATCATACCCATCGGCAGAAAACCGCACGCCATTGACGGAATCCGACGGGCTATCGCCGGGCACAATCACGATATTCGATTTGGCGCTGTCGAGTTTGAGGTGCTGCCCGTGACGTGACAGGATCAATGTGGAGGTCTCGCTTAATCTGAGAAATGTTAGGTCGGACGGTAACCGCCCTCGACCATAACAAGATGCGATGCCGCCGGCCTTCTCGGAAGAACCCGGCTTGGCAGGAGACATGCTATTTGGCACAAACCGCTGTAGCGAATCACGTTGGTCCTTTCGCCGACGACCTTTCAGGGACTCAAACGCGGCGCTGCTTAACCACGTCGGACTCCCACGAGTCGGACGATGTCGAGATGATCCAGGCCACAAGCGCCGGATAACGTGACGAGGAAGCAAACACATTGCAGGCAACTCGGCATCCATGCCGTCGAACCCGAATAGTGTGAGCGGGCCAGCATCAAACTGACAAAGCGGAGAATCACGATCCGGAAAAGCGAGTCGGCGCTTGAACCTGTCTGGTGCACGGCTAAATGCATGCCGCCAGTCCGCGATAAGGCCCTGCTTTCTACCGATTCTGGACGAGCAACGCCTCCTTACCTGGCCGCCGCAGCGGCGGGTGGATCATGGGGCAGCTGTTCTACATCGGTGCCCTAGGGTTGCTCGGCAACAGCTTAGACAAAGCGATTCGAGATTGAAGGTGAGCCGTTGAAACATGTTCTTGTCATCGATGATGATGCCCCAATGCGGCACCTCATCGCCGAGTACCTCACGATGCATGCCTTGAAGGTAACCGCAGTCCACGATAGCAAGCAGTTTGACTATGTTCTTTCACATGAGCCAGTCGATCTCGTGGTTGTTGACCTTAACCTAGGCCGGGAGGATGGACTTGCGATCGTCCGCAATCTGGCGACAAAATCGCATGTTCCGATCATAGTGATCAGCGGCGACCGGCTTGATGAGGCGGAAAAAGTGGTTGCACTGGAGCTCGGCGCAACCGATTTCATTGCCAAGCCTTTCGGGATGCGCGAATTCTTGGCCCGCATTCGAGTAGCGTTACGAGAGCGCATTCCTCGAACCAGAGATCAGCGCTCATTTCGCTTTGGGGCCTGGAAGCTCAGCGTCAAGCAGCGGCGACTGATCTTTGAGGAGCGTGGTGAGGTCAAGCTTACCGCAGGTGAGTTCAATCTCTTGATCGCGTTCTTGGAGAACCCACGCAACGTGTTATCCAGAGAACGGCTTCTGCTCGCGAGCCGTGTGCGTGGAGAAGAGGTCTGTGATCGAAGTGTCGATGTCCTGATTATGCGCCTGCGCCGAAAGCTGGAGGTTGATGCGGCCAATCCTTGCCTGGTCAAAACGTCCCGTGGTGCAGGGTACTTCTTCAACGCTGACGTAGATGTCAGCTACGGAGGGATCTCGGCAGCTTGACCGGGAGGTATTCTGGAGTTTCCCGAGTACATCCGCCACCGCGACGACTGGAAGAAAAATCGAGCTGATCGCAGGCCACTCGCGGCCTGAAGACGGCGCTCCGCGCTACATCGGTTTCGTCCACGGCTATGATCGCGAGCTGCAATGGCACGTTCTCGACCATCTCAAGCAGCAGGGCGTCCAGGCCAATCAGGATGTTACCTTCATCAACGATGGTGGGAAGAAGTCCGCCCGGTCGCGGAAATGATCGCACGGCGAGCGAGCATGTCCTCGACTGGCTTCATACACCACGCGCATCACGCTCCTTCGCCAGTTCGTGCAAGGGCTCGAAAACCACCGACGAGCAGATCGGACAGGACCTGCTTGAAAGCTTGCGCAGGATCAAATGGCATCTCTGGCATCGTAACCTCTATTGTGCCCGTGACGAAATCGCCGACCTGCAGTTCGACCCGGAAGGTCTCGAAACAGGCTAGCCGAATATGCGCAAGTTCCTGACCGCCGTCGGCGGGTTCCAAGCCTACATCGCCTTCAACGGTGCCAGCCTGGTAAACTTCGACAAGAGCTACCGGTCCGGATATCGCATCAGCGCCTCTGTCTCAAAAGAGCTGTTCTGCTTCGCCCCAGCCGTGGAGCTCAACGTCCGGCGTCGAAGCGCTCTCTGCTTCTGGAGGAAGCCATGAGGTCTGCTCGGGTTTGATCGGAGTCTTGCCTGATGGACGACGTATTTGCTTCGCTCGCTTGCCGCCCCGTGGCGAAGGATTGCGGATTGTCAGTCCTCTGCATCTTCGCCGGTCTCAACAGCACTGTGTAACGTTCAGTGTTTATGATGACGCCCTCTCTGTTCACGCGGTTGTCAAGTGTACCCGTCAGCTCGTCCTGGCTCTCGCGAGTCCTGCCCAAGTGCGGTTCAAACGGTGCTGGCGCCACTTGTCGGGCTTGCTGCTCTTGCAAGACGGCATGTTGCACCTGCGACCCGGCTGCTGCAAAAGCATCCGCGGGGATTGCGGCAAGCTCGTGCGGCAAGCGGCCCTGCCTCAGTCGGTTTTGCAGCGCCTGCCGATCGGCGACGAGGTAGTTGAGGTCCAGTGGCAGCTGCCGTTCTGGCCGCTCTTGGTTCGCCAATCGAAGAACCAGCTCGCGCGTGCCGTCCACCACGAACACGCCGCAATCAACAAGGTTGTTCTGCTGCGCCGTCTCGGGTGTCACCAGGGTGGTCGCGTCCAGTCTTGTTGCGAGCTCTCGGGCAGGCGCGTCATTGTATCCCCGTCGATTTTGCTGGACGGAGTCGTTTTGCTGGACGGAGTCGTAGTGATAGGCGACCGTTCTTTGCGGGTCGCGGCGATCTACGAGCAGCAGCGACCAATGGGTGCCTCGGTTGCTAGGAGTGCCATCGTTCACTGGCACGAACAGGAAGTCGGGTGGGTCGGCGTTTCGATTATAAATCGACTGCAATGTGCCTAGCGCGTCTGGCTGCTCCATGTGGCGCAGCAGATGGGATACCGACGGATCCACCAGCCGCGTTCGAGCGGCGAGCGCTGGATCCGCCTGCTGCAGCTGCTGCTCGAGGAATTCGTAATCCCTCTGGATATGGGCGTCGCTCAGCAGTTCGGTGGCCCCGAGCACCGCCCCCGCGGGGAGGTTGGATGAGCCTGACGGAAAAGCTCCGATCCGAGCATCGGAGGTGGTGGTCAGATCGACCAACGGAACACCGCGATAGGTGTCTGAAAGCCTGGCGGTCGCTGGCGAGACGGGTCCTGGAGCTCTTGCCGGTACTGCTGCCGCTGCAGCTTCGCTCATCGGACCGCGATGGACGAGCGAAAAGTCGTTGCGCCCTTCTGGCCTCTCGGCGGCGTAGCCGCGACCTTCAATCTCGTGGTTCCACTCCTTCTTTTCCGCATCCGGCAAGAAGCCATAACCATAATGGTCCAAGGAAGAGAGCATCGCGCCTGGGACGCCTTGAATCCCATGGGAGAAGCCTTGGGGGACGGCGAATGAGACGTTTATGGAGTTCTCGATCGC
This sequence comes from Mesorhizobium sp. WSM4871, assembly GCF_055811295.1. Lineage (NCBI taxonomy): Bacteria > Pseudomonadati > Pseudomonadota > Alphaproteobacteria > Hyphomicrobiales > Phyllobacteriaceae > Mesorhizobium > Mesorhizobium sp. WSM4871. The sequence goes on from NZ_JBVVPU010000007.1 coordinate 341,021, forward strand.
AGCGGGCGGGTTCTCAGACCATGCGGAGGGCGCGGCCTCCGCATGCAGCCTTCCGATGTGTTCAGACCCTGTCCATTGAACCGGTACCCCTTCCAATAGCAATTCATCCAACTGCTGCATGGGGGCCTGCATCGGCATGCGGCCGCCTGAATTGCCGATTTCGCTCAGCGGCTGCTGAATGGCGACGGCTTGCGGCGTATTCAGGGCCCTCTGCCGCTCCGCTGGCCACAACAGCGCTGTGGAATGTTCATTGTTGATGATGACCCGCTCGGGTGCCAGGTGGTTGCCCTGGTCAAGCGCATCCGGCCAGGGCCGGATCTGCCGTTGGCTGGCAGCTAAGACTGGCGGGGCGGCGGCCTCAACTCCGGCGTGCCCAGAGCCGGCCGCTGCGAAAGCGTCGGCCACGCTTCTGTCTGACGCGGACTCCGCATCGCGAACCCGTTGCAACGCGAAGAAGAGATTGCGATTGCCTGGAAACAACGTCGCGGCGGATTTGATCCGCGAATTGTGATCCAGCCCAGAGATCGTCTGGCCCCAGCTCCCAAGCGCTTCAGAAAATCTGCGAAGATTCCGACCATAGTTATTACGGCTGCCGAAGCCCAAGCTGCTGTCACTGGCCAATTGTTCTAAGATACGCGCGTCTGCCTTTGAGGGCACCGCTGGCCGCGCGGCAGCAGCTGAATAGCCCGGCTCATGATACGCACGCAGGACGTTCAACGCCGTCTTCATGCCGTGGTTTTCCGGAAAGAAAGTATCGACGTGATCGACCAGGGATTGGTGATTTTTTAGATCAATCGCTTGGCCGCGAGCGCCGAGATCATTCGCCAATCGGCGAAGCGCATGCGAGTATATTCGGACCGTCGCCGCGCTATGGTGTTGCTGGGCCGCAGCGTGGGCGATCGCCTTATCAATAACGTCCCGGTGTTCGCCGGACAGGTGGCGATAGCGGGCTTCACGGGCGCCACTCGCGCCAGGAGCCGGATCGGCTCGGCGCGGTTCGGCCACGTGCTGCTCAAAGCTCACTTGCCGGGCCTGGCCCGCATCCGGCAAGGGGGCATGGGGGTCCAAGAAAGAGAGCATCGCGTCTGGGACGCGTTGAGTCCGATGGGAGAAGCCTTTGGGGACGGCGAATGAGACGTTGATGGAGTCCTCGATCGCAGCGGGGGGTGCCTCAGACCTTGCGGAGGGCGCGGCCTCCGCATGCAGCCTTCCGATGTGTTCGGACCCTGTGCCTTGAACCGGTACCCCTTCCAATGGCAATTCACCCAACTGCTGCATGGGGGGCTGCATCGGCACGCGGCCGCCTGAATTGCCGATTTCGCTCAGCGGCTGCTGAATGGCGGCGGGTTGCGGCGTATTCAGGGTCCTCTGCCTCTCCGCTGTCCGCAACAGCGCCGTGGAATGTTCATTGTTGATGATGACCCGCTCGGGTGGCAGGTGGTTGCCCTGTTCAAGCGCATCCGGCGAGGGCCGGATCTGCTGTTGGCTGGCAGCTAACACTGGCGGGGCGGCGGCATCAACTCCGGCATGCCCAGAGCCGGCCGCTGCGAAAGCGTCCGCCACGCCGCTGTTGAGGTCACCCGGTCCAGCGGGCATCCCGGGGTCGCTGAAAAAAGACGAGGCGGCTTGATCATCCTGCCCTCGCTGAAGCATTTCGCGGAACCCCTGTTCCAGTCGCAGAAGCGCCTCTGGATTGGTTGGCGGCTCGTCAGCTCGATCATCGAACAGCGGCCGGAGCGCCTCGGCCACGTGCTGCTCAAAGCCCACTTGCCGGGCCTGGCCCGCTTGCTCCTCTTCCAAGTCCTGCACCTGCGACAAAGCTGTTACGCGGGATGGATTACTATTTCGCGGGTCCACACTAGCCTCACATCAAACTGTATCGTCAAAATTCTGCGCCAATTCACGCAGCGGGTCATCGAGTTGAGATTCTGCCGAGAGCCCCTCGTCCGCTATCATCAAGGGTGCCGGCTCCGGGAGGGCGCCTGTCTGGCTTTCGAAGATGCATTTAAGGATGCGGTCCGAAAAATATCGCACCTTCCTCAATTGCAATGGTGGCAGGCCTTTGATGAGAACAATCTCGTAGTCTTCATCGAGCAGCCGA